>NZ_CP019388.1:0-327500 GCF_001971725.1 Winogradskyella sp. J14-2
AGCTTTTCTTTTTCGGCCAACGTTGCAATTTTTGCAATCGGTTCGTAAAATGGTTTTCGCTCTCCTAAAAAGTCCAACATCACATTTGTGTCTATAAAAATCCTTTTGCTCATTTATACTTCTCGATTAAATAATCAGAATATTCTTTTTTATAGTCCAAATCAGCTGGAATTTCAGTTCCCGTTGAGATACTTTTCACGAAAGGTGAAATCTCGAATTCAGAAGTATCGTTTTCAGAAGTCAAGGATTGTAAATAGGCTTCTACAATTCGAGATAGGCTCATCTTTTTATTAGAAGCGTATTCCTTTGCCTTTTCAATAATCCTTTGATTGAGCTTTAAAGTTAATTTTGTGTCCATAACAAATCATTTATACGTACAAATATAATAAAATAATCCGTATAAATATAATTAGCAATGACTTTTGCTGTGAGGTTTAATTACACCCAACGGTCTCGGCTATGAGTAGTTGCGTGGGTTAGCGACTGACTTTGCAAGTACACACCAAGTTGGAAATTCCGCAGGAATTTCCAAAGTAAGCGAGAACAAGCAATTACTTATAGCCATTGTTGTGCGTTCGTTTTTAATTCAGTTCGTAATCAATTAATTCTTTTTTAAGCTCTTCCGATTTCAAAAGCGGTTTCCTTTCCAAATGAGCAAATCCATATCCATTTCCCTGAACAAAAGCAGGCAAATAATTTTCTCCAATCTCCAAAATTATTCCAACGTCAATTAAGTTTGAAAATTCTCCGTTTACTTTTTTAGCTTCATCTGAATTCGGCTTGCATATTATTTCATCGTGATAGCTACTTGTAGTTCCATCGAGTAATTTTTCGATTTCACTTTTTCTTATTCCAGCTATTTTACTTAACATTCTGTTCCATTTAGAGTCGATTTTTTTGACTTTCGCAGGTTCTGTAATCGAATCGGTGAAGTATAAAAAAGTCCGAACGGATTTTATGTCCGTTATTGGTTTATTTTCCACAATTACTTTTGCATTTTTATAAGGCAAATAACTTTTTTTAAATTCTCGAACTTTTACAGTCATAGCTTCATCCACCTTATTTTGTGAACTCGCAATTTCGGGCACACATTCCAATTCCACATAATATTCCTCGAAATCAATTATGACTTTAATAAACTCCGTCCATATTCGCTTCGGTTCAGAGTTTTTAAGTCTCTGAATAATATCTTTTTCTATTTCGTTAAATGTGTAGTTCAATTTTTTTCTCAAATGACGCACAACGGTCTCGTGTATGAGTAGTAGCGGATTTCTACTCACTAACCTTTCGGTTTTGCACTGACCTTTGTTTTATGTTTTATCTTTCGTTTTTTCACTTAAACCGCTATTACTTATACACATTGTTGTGCTTTCGTGCTTTTTTATTTTTTCCGCGCATTGGCTCAGACACACTTATTGACAAGCTTTGACTGAAGCAGTTGGCATGAGCGGCTTGGCAATGTGTGTGGCTGAATGTCATGGGATAAGTCCAAGAAAGTTTAAATCGTTTCTTGTCCTATCATTTCCGTACAACTGATTATTTCCGTCCCAAACTAAATAGACATCACGATCTTGTTCTAAATAATCTTGTCTCCAAACTTCTCTTGCGCTTAAAGGATTTTCAATTACTAGTACGAGTTTCGCATTTGGTTTATTCTGCAAATATCTGTACTCATAAAGTTGACTTAAACCTGCTCTAATCTGTGACTTTTCATTATTGGCAGTGGTCGATTTCATCTCGAAAATGTAGTCAGTGTTTCCAATATGAGTAGCCAAGTCTATAAGTTGATTGAATTTGGGTAATGCTCCTGCGTTCCTAATTCTTTCTGAGGTCAGGTTAACTAAATCTCTATGAGCATTGTCCGCCCGTTCAAGTGCTGCGCTGTTTCTGTAAGAGACAATCGTATCTTGAGCAGCTGAACTTCTTTGTTGAACAGTTGTGTATTCATTTAAGTCATTTGGGTTCGGAAGTAATGGTTCATCAGGGTTGTCAAACTCAATATTTTGAACCCTTTGGTTGATTGTTTGAGTTGAAAGAATGTATCGCGAATTTTGAACGATAATAATTCCTAAATCCACTAACCAACTAATTACAGTACTTATTCTTCTTGGTGCCATAGTAGCCGCACCTAGATCTGCAGTATTATTCAAAAATGTCTCAAACTCATGTCTGCTAACACCTGCATTACCCTTTGATTCCAAATAAGGAATTATCCTTTGAAAAATTCGAGAGTTCAAAACACCTTGAAGTAATGCTGGATTTGTTAGCGTTGGATTATTCTGGACAAAAGATTGACCAAGTGGCGTAAGGATTGATTGATTTCGATTTGGTGTAGCTATCATCCCCACTATTTCAGCCGCTTTTCGATAGTAACGACCTTGCCGTTCAACTTTCCCTATGGAATTTGCTATTTGCTGAAATGTTCTTGATCCTTGCGAAACTGCAATTATAGTCCTTATTACATCTATAAGGTTATCAGCTTGTGGTATTTCATCGCTTGGTACTCTCATTATTGTCCAATAAAAAGGTATTCTTTAACTCTGTTCGATTTGTTTCCTGTTTTGTGATTTTGATTGCCAAACGAATAAGTATGGTCAATCTCATGAACAACTACATTGTCCTTATATTCTTTCAAAATACCTGTCAACTCTTCTTTTGTCGGCATTGAATTTGAAGAGTATGAAATGGCTATGACCGAATTTCTATGTTTTTCAATTAGAGAATGAAATGCTTCAAAAGCGGTTTCTCGTTTTGAAAAAGGTGATTTATAACTTTTAAACTTCTTAGTGATTGTATGTTCCTGAATTTCTAATCCATTCCATTGTTTAGCTAATCCTTCGACAAAGTGATATCGCCTGACATAGTCGTTGTAAGATTTTGGGCGTGTCCCTCCGGGTCGGGCTATCCGTTACAAGTCCTCGCTTCGCTGTGGGCTTTTCACTTCTATCCCTCACGCAAACTCATTAAATTTGTAACTAATGAACTTAAAGCAAAAATTAAATATTCAAGTTGGTGATATAGTACTTGTGTTAAGTAACCCTAATAATGACGATACTTTTTCCTATAAGTACATAGGACTAAAAGGACAAGTAAAGTATTTTGATTATGATTGTGGCTGTGGTCAAACTTATCCTAATGACCCAATGATTGGGGTAGAATTTTCCAATGGGGAAGTTGAAGAATTTTGGAAAGAAGAGTTGATCGACTTTAGAGCTTTTTGTAGTGTCCATTACCTAAAAATTCGATAAGGTTTTTATCTCGAAGAACTTGAAGCTGTTGTCTGATCTTGTCTTTAACGAAATTATTGTTCGGGAATTTAACTTGTAAATCTTTCTCAAATTTATAGACGTCTTTCAAATAAAAGTCATTCGACTGTATTCGCTCTAATAAATTCAGTATTTCTATCGTCCAACCTCGATTTTCCTTTTTTTGCTTAGAAAGAAACTTTGTTTTGTTCCAATTTGATAAAACTTCAGATCTATCAAGTACTGTATTGTTTTTTACGAAGTGAATTTTACCTGATTCAGGAATTCCATTTAACAAGATGTTGCACCCAATCCAACCTGCTCGTTTTGCATTCGGTGATAAAGGCTTCCGCTTTTCAATGATTTCATCAATGAAAAAATGCTTTGGAATAACAAAGAAGTTTTGAACTGAAAAATCTGAACTTTTGTAATTCAAAAAGAAAAAATTAGGATTATTATCAGAGTTTATTCTTTCAATCATTGTAGAATATGCGCCATCAACAATTTTTAGAGAATTAGAATCCTTCTTGCTCTTTAGTTCATACTCATGATTGCAATTATCACAGAAAAAATCAGCAACAGGTGAATTATTGGAAAATTCATTTAATATTTCATTTCCACAGTTTGGACAATAAATATTCTTACCAACCCATTTTTCAGTCAGCACTCTAGCAATTTGCGATTTGCTTTTATATCCTTCTGCTGCTTTTAGATCAAACCTTAAATTCATCAGGCAGCAACCTTATAATCTGCATACAAATCAAGGATTACGTCATGATCTGAATTCGTTAAGACTACTTTGCAACCTATATTGTCTAGTCTGTCAAACTCTTCTTTCAACCTAACTTGGTCTTCATGATAAAAGAATTCTTTAGTATATCTTTTGAAGTCAGAGTATTTACCTACAGGATAATAGGGTGGATCTAAAAATATAAAGTCACCTTCGGTAGCAAATTCGTTTAATACGGCTAAGTAGTCATTATTGACTATTGTCGTATCAGCAAGAAATTCACTAGCATTTCTTAGCACTTCCTCATTTAAAAAACTTCCTTTTCCTTTACCATAAGGCACATTGAATTTACCTTTTTTATTTACTCGATAAAGTCCATTGTAACAAGTCTTATTTAGATATATTAATCTTGCAGCTCTATAACTATTGTCCAATTCATTTGGATCAAGACTCCTTAGGTTATAATAGAACTCTTCGTTATGTTCAAATGTCTTTAGGTACTGAATTATTTCTTCCACTGCATCTTTTACTTGTCTATATGTTATTATCAACTCTTCATTTAAATCAGCAATGATTGATTCATTAGGATTGAGACTGAAAAACATAGCTCCTCCACCAATAAACGGTTCAATGTATTTATTGAAATTATTGGGAACGTATTTGTGAAGTTCAGATAGTAATTGCGTCTTTCCACCTGCCCATTTCAAAAACGGTTTGATAGCAATATCTTTCGGGAATAAACCAAGAGGTTCTTCGACAGTAGCGTAATTCGTTTCTTGGTTTCCTTTATACATGTTTTTCAAGTTTTGAATATTTCAATGTGCTTTCAGCAACTCTTAAAGCACCTTCAGCTATTTCTTCGTCTTTGACAATTTCATAAATCTGATCAGCTAGCCAAACAGTTAGTAGTTCATTCTCATCAGTTTGAAGCAATCTAGCAAGCTTAATTACCTGTTCTCTCTTTGCTCTGCGTTCTCCACGTTCAATTTTACTAAACATTGGCGTGTCAATCTCTAGACTTGCTGCGAGTTGTCTTTGTAAGAGTTCTTTACTCTCTCTTAACTCTTTTATACGATTACCAAAACTCATGACTGTTTTAATTATGACTTGTCAATATTTGGCTAATATAATAAAGTCTTGTCAATAATCAGTCTGTGAGTTGAAAAAAACAGGCTCTTTTGATTGCGAAGCGTCAGCCTGTGTGATTGGGCAAGCAAATGTGCCTGTTTGTGTTGTGGGTTTTTGCATGTCTAGTCCTGAAATATGGCTACAGGTTAAAATTGAATTAAGCTGATAATTTATATACCATATTCGGTGTTTTATAGTCTAAAGATAAATGTAATCTTATTTCGTTGTATAGATTAATTGCATTTTTTGCAGCTGTTTTTGCGTGAGCCACGTTATCAAAGGATTGGTCGAGATAAAATTCATCTTTTAAGATGCCGTTTACACGCTCTGCCATAGCGTTCTCGTAACAATGGTTTTCCTCGGTCATACTGATATCTATCTTATTTCTTTTAAGTATTTGCGTGTAAACATTGCTACAATACTGTATGCCTCTATCGGAATGGTGTATAAGTCCAGTAGTGTCTTTAGCTTGATATATAGCTTTGTTCAAAGCTCTCTCGCAACCTTTTAGTTCAAGGCTATCACTAAGATCGTAGCCAACTATTTTACGGCTGTACATATCTGTAATGAGTGCTAGGTAACAAAAACCTTTTACTGTTCTTATATAAGTAATGTCTGATGCCCAAACTTGGTTAGGCCTGGTTACCTCTACATCTTTAATGATGTTTTTGTACTTGTAGAACCTGTGCAATGAATTGGTTGTTCTTGAGCTGTATTTCTTTCTAAGTGTTAGCATATTATGTTTTCTAAGGACATTAAATAGCGTATCTCTACCAACTTTAATGTTGGCTTTTGTAAACTCATCATCTAATGATTTCACAAGCTTACGTACACCTTCTCTAGGAAGGGATCTGCGTCTTTTCTGTACTATTTCAATAATCTGCTGCTCTGTTCTTAAACGTTTATCAGCTCTAGATTTGTATTTATAGTACGCATCACGTTTTAGCCCAAAACAATGGGTTATAGTAGTTAAAGAAGCAAATCCCTTAGATTTTTCTTTTGCTTTGATCAGGGCTTTGTTCTTAACTTTTTTTTTAGTTCGGCCACGGATTTATAGCCAAGATCTTCAGCTGCAACTTCTAGGTAAGAGTCTAGCACCAAGGCATCCAGATCCTTTTTTAAGAGTAGTTTTTTAAGCTGTTCGATTTCTTTTTGCAGTGCTTTGATACGCGTTATTTCGTCTTTGGTTTTCACAGTTATTCTAGTGTTCATAAGGTCTTTGCGGTTGTACTTTTTTATCCATTCATTAATGGTGGTAGGTGCAATTCCATAAGCCTTACCTAATTGATACTTGTTTAATTTTCCAGTTGTAAGTTCGTCTAAAATTTTCAGTTTGAAAGGTTCTGAATACCGTCTGATTACTTTGTCATTTTTGTACATAATGTTTAAAATTATGTAGCCTTTATTCAGGACGGGTCAGCATGAAGCACAACGTGTTTGTATATGGTTTGTTGCGTGGATTAAGAACTAAAGTTAGCAAATAAAAACCGAATAGAAAATCCGCGAGGATTTTCGTAAGTAGGCTAGAACTAGCAATAAATTATATACTTTGTTACCTACTGTTATTTTTGTAATACTTCTTATATATTTTTTCAGTTCCTAATTCTAAATACTCTTTCGATATATGTCTAACGTTAAGAGTTATTGGTAAATAATAGTTGTTTTCTATTTTTTTTAAATGACCTAATTTCGTTTGATTCTCGAAATCATTTTCCTGAAATTCAAAAGAGACTTTCTCTAAAAGAATAAGTTTGTTGTCAGATATTTTCCATTTACCAGAATTGAAAGGAACGTTCGAATAAGGATATTTATTATAAGTTCCATTTTTATTTAAAGTTATCATTGGGTAACCTTTTTCAGCAGGTCTACTCGGTGAAATATTGTATTCATTTGACTTTTCATTTTCAGTTCTCAAATCAAATTCTTGTACTAAAGACCAATTTCCGATAATCAATTCATCAACATCAGCTCGATTTGAACAAGATGTCAATCCAATTAATATAATTGTCAGTAATATCGTTGGTTTCATAATTGTAGGTAACGGTAACGTATAAGAATAGTAGCGGATTTTTATACACTAACTTTTCGGTTTGTTACAATCGTTTGATTTATAAATTACATTTCGGTTTTAGCCATAAAAACCGCTATTATTTTTATACAATGTTCTACGCAGTTTTTAATCCTGATGTCCGTAACCGAGCTCTTCGTTTTTATCCCAAAACGCCATAAATAATTCAGATGGCGAGCCTTTCTTGGAAATCCAATCTGCGACAATTTCAATTGCACTTTCTAAATCTTCAATGTATGCCATTCTACCGTCACTTCCTCTAATTCCTCTTTCATCTTTTTTAGCACCACGATTTATTAAAATGTTCTTTTCGTCATAGACTATTCGACGCACCTGCTCATTTTCTTTTCCTTTGGGCAAATTATCTTTAAGTAATTTTGATAGTCCGTGATAATAAAGCTGGAATTTTTCAACTGGGTCATCTATAGTTTGTCCAAGTAACTTTACAGCTTGATTTTCTACTGTTAACTCGGAATCAAGATTAATCGATAGTTGTTCTCCTTTAACTTCATCTGCTTTTTGAAGTAATTCCAAGCGTTCGATGTCCTCTTTGGACAACTCTCTTTTTTTCTTGTCGGTGTTTTTATTTTCTTTCGCCATATTATACTGTTAAGAGTTCTCTTATTTTTTCTGCTGCCAATCTTAATGACTGAACGTCCCAGTTTGAAATATTTAAATTTTTAGTCGCTAAATTCACATCTGGAAAATGTTCCTTAAAAAAGCCCCAATAGTTATTACCTAACTCCGATTGTCGCCATTGATATTGTGAATATATTATCGATGGATGAACCTGACATTCCTTCGCAAAACGACTAACTATCAATGGATTGTTTATTAATTTTTCAATGTATCTCATCTTTTCTGAAGACAACAAATATTCTGATGCGAATTCATTTGCCTTATCTTCTTGCAATAAAAACAAATCTGGCTCTCCAGAAAGGTGAAATTTGGTGTCCTCTATAGTGTCTAAATCAAAGAGAACGTGATGTAATTCGTGAATCAAGGCAAACCATATTGTAGCATAATTTTTATTAAAATCCGTTATGACTACGCACGGTTTCTTATTTATAAAAAATGTAGCTCCACGAATTTGTGTTTTTGGAAGCGATGGTTGAAATACAACTGTAACACCTATATTAAAGAGTGCTTGGAAAATTGTCAAAAGACCATTTTCAACATTTTGAGTGTATGGTTTTATTTTAGGAATTAAGTCAATTAATCGTTCTCTTGAATATTCGTTAGGATTGTCAATTAGCTCAAAATACTTATAGGAAGATTTTATCCAAAAATCTTTCATTTTATCGCTGAACGTCCTTTTTGTTCTGCTGTAAAGAGCATCGTTAAGTTCTTGCTCGTAATCATATATAGAATCAATCTCAAAAAACTCACAAATCCGTTTAGTCAAATCTTCTACTGAGTCGTCAATTTTTACAAAATCTAAACTTGCTAACGTCTTTAAATCAAAATGTTTGTTGATATATGTAATGTCCATTGAATTTTGAAGTTCTTTAATTTCGTCAGTTGGTCGGTCTTTAAAATGAAGTATTAAGAGTTCTTCAAGACTTAATTCCAAAAATTCGCCGAGTTTAAGCAAGTTTACGATGTCAGTCTGTTTTGAAGACTTTTTTAGAATTGCATCTAAACTCTTTCTTTGAATACCTGAAAGTCTCTCAAAATGAGTTTTGCTCAAACCTGTCGATTTGAGTTTATGCTTCAATAGCTCATCAAGTGTAGATTTTGCTTCAAAACTTTTCTTGAGTATTTCACTAATCATATCATTGCGGTAAATTTACCTCAAAGATAGTTTTTATATTCAAATATGCAATTAAATAAAGGTAAATTTACCTCGATGTAGTTTGAGTTAAATTGCGTAGAACGGTCTCGGCTATGAGTAGTTGCGTGGTTTAGCACTTAACTTTGCAAGTACACGCCAAACTGAAAATCCACTAGGATTTTCAGAAGTAGGCGAGAACAAGCAATTACTTATAGCCATTGTTGTGCGTTCGTTTTTTTTATTCGGTTAATAATTTCAATTCCCAAGTAATCTTTCAATTTCGGAAATTTAAATCTGTAATATTCATTCCAATAACTTGCAATTCGACTTTCGGTCTGTTGCCAATATTTTGGATTTTTATTTCTAAACTCTTGGTAAAATTCCAATGTTTCTTCATTCACTTTTTTGTCAATAATTGGAAATAATTCATAAATATATTCTCCTAATAATTGAATTATAAATGGTGTTTTCCAATTTTTTGGTTTGTCAGATAGGTTTTTTAATCTTTCTTCTCTGACATAACCATCGTGATGTCTTGTGTAAAGACAATTTAAAATGTCTTTTTGCCTTTCCGTTAGAAGCTCTTCATTTTGTTTTTTTGGCTCATTAAAATAAATCCGCACTGGAATTTTCAATTTTTCTCCTTTTATATTCACTTCGTATGAATCCGAACTTATTAAGTCAAACTTAAATTTTGTTTCCAATGGAATAATCTTGAATATCTCTGAAACATCTGACATCAATTCCTGTGGAAAAGCATTAGTTATTATTTTCAGATAATCTGATTTCATTTATTCGTAGTTTTTTGTTTTCGGACGAGTTGCTAAATGACGCACAACGGTCTCGTATAACCGTCAGTTACGGGTTGATATACGTTAATTTTCGGTTTGGCACGGACTTTAGCAATTCCGAGTGGATTCGGACGTAGTCGAATCCGCCGTAATTGCGGTTATACATTGTTATCTCACGTTTTTATTCCGCTTAATGTCAATCCTAAAATTCCAAATATTAGTAACGAAATCAGAAGAACTTTTTTCGATTGATATATTTTTGAAATTAAAGACCAACAGTATAAAAATATAAATAATGGAAGCAGAAATGCTATAAATCCAAAGTATTCTTTCAAATCGAGATAAAATCCGTCATAATTAAATCCCATATATATTGTAAAAAACCTTGTCAGTACAAGCATTATTACTCCGAAAATAAAAATCGAATTGGTATGACCAAATCTCAATTTCCGAGTTTCGTTTCGTTTTCCTGAATTCGGTTTGCTCATCCACAAGTATGTCGTAAAACAAAAACCGAGACTAACCGATAATAACCCAAAAAACGATGTGTAATAAAAATCAAGTTTCGAATTTATTAGGTTATTCCAATTTCCGTCATTTAGAGCTATGGTTATATTATTCGTTTTTGATAGCATTTGAAATAAGTAGGTCAAAATAATTGAATATCCAATTCCAATAACGATTCCGCTATAAAATCGAAAGTGTCCAATTCGCTCAATATTAAAATCCGATTTGTACTTTTTCAATTCAGCGTGTTGTTTTTTTAAATGTGAGATAACGGTTCGGCTATGAACAGTTGCGTGGGTTAGCTCTGACTTTTGCAAATACATGACAAGCTGAAAATTGCGAAGGAATTTTCAGTATAAGCCTGTAATAGCAATTGTTTATAGCCATTGTTGTGGTGTCGTTTTTTCTACGCTGATATTGGTCTTACGTTTATCTGTCCGCCAATTGCTTTCAGCACTTTCATTATGGTTCCAAACTGTGGTTTTGCACCATCCGATAATGCTTTGTAGAGGCTTGGTCTGCTCATTCCAGTTTGTTCCGCTATTTTGGTCATTCCGATTGCCTTTGCAATGTGACCGATTGCCACAATCAAATCAGAACTGTCTCCGTCTTCAAGAACCGTATTCAAGTATTCGGCAATCATTTCTTCGCTGTCCAAATAATCCGCTATGTCAAATTTTGTTGTCGCCATTTTATTCGTCTTTTATTCTATTCCAGATTTCTTTCGCTTTTTTGATGTCCTTTTGTTGGGTCGATTTATCTCCACCAATCAAAAGAACAACAATTTGGTTTCCTTTTTCTTTGAAATATACTCTGTAACCTTTGGCGTAATTAATTCGCATTTCGCTTATTCCATCTCCAACAGGTTTACAGTCTCCAAAATGTCCATCCGATTCGAGTTTCTGAATTCGGAAGAGGATTTTTGCTTTCGCTCTTAAATCTTTCAGCTTACTAATCCACTTGTCAAATTCGGATGTCTTTTCGGTTCTTATCATTTAAAGTGTATCCATTTAGATACAAAAATAATCAATTTTTTGGATTATAAAAAGGAAATTTGCGTTTGTAAAAAGGTGGTCTTAAATGCACCACAACGGTTTTGGCTATGGTTTCGTTACGGAATGGTACGCGAGTATCATTCCGCCGTAACCATAAATTTAGCAAAAAGGCTTGAAATTCCGATTAGGAATTTCAGCCGTAATGAACTATAGCCGTTGTTGTGCTTTCGTTATTTTTTAATTTGTATTTGGTTTAGTAGCTTTAATAATTTCATCTATGAGTTTATCTGTTTCTAGACAGCGTTCTTTAACTTGTTGGTAATACCAAATATTATTGTCCAAATAGTTCTCGAATTTAACCTCTTGAAATAAAGGATAATAATCTGGTTTTACTTTAGAACTTCCAGCCCATGGATAGTTACTTGCCATATCCATTTGTTTAAAAGATATTTTATCTAATAAATAGGGTATTAGCTCGTTGTTTGACCAATTATCCAACTTTGTAACACGAGTTTTTCTGATTTCAGATAGTGTATTCCATTTATAGAGTAAGTCTGTGATTTGTTCATTTTTTAAAAGGTTTAATTTACCACTCTGGATAATGTTTTTAATTGTATTATCCGCAAATGCTATTTCGCTATATCCGAAAGAAACATAAAAAATACTATCTAAATTATGTTTAGAGAGTTCTTCTTTTGAAGTTCCAATTAAATTCATTAAAGTTATTTGCGCATTCATCTGATTATTAACCTCAATAAGAAAATCTTTCAACACCTTTTTATTTTCTTGAAAATCTGTGTGAAGTTTGGTAATTACCTCTTTTTCTTCGTTTTGCTCAATGCGATTGTTATTCCAGTTATTGACTTGTAATGCTAAAAGAATACCAATCATTACTAAAATAATTTCACCAATCGCATACTTAAAATACTTTCTAGTTTTTCCTTCTGACAGTAAATTTTGTCTAATTTTTCTAAAGAATTTTATCATTGTTCAGTGGTTGGTCATAATGAAGCACAACGGTCTTGTATATGGCTCGTAGCGTGTAAATTAACGATTATTTTTCGGTTGAGCACGAGCCGAATTTTTTAATTTTCTTATTACTTTTTCTTTTCAATAAGCCAAATTAAAAAATTTGGCGGACTTGCAAATATGCTTTAAATTTGAATTAAGCAACTACTTAGCTATGAGCTATATACGTTGTTGTACTGCGTTTTTTTCGTTCCTACTGGAAGTTCATTGGTTTAAATTGTTTTGCATAGGAATGAAAGTCAAATTCGGTTAATTTTATTTTTTCGTCCGACTTGTATTTGGTGTTAATTGTCATTGGCGATGGATGACTTGGATTTCCAGATTGGTTTACTCTAAAAGCATAATAATTCAAACCGTGTTTGTTTAATCGGTCATAAATTGCATAAATACTGGGCGAAAAATATGGTTTGGCTTTAATATCATCGCCCCAACCGAGTAATACGTCTTTTATATTTAGTTCTTTTGATGAAACCAGAGTATCGATACTTTGGATGTTTTCCCAAAATAGTTTTTCATCTGCTTCGTTGAGTAAATTATTTCCTTTTGGATTTCGAGTAGGATAGAGGTTGGTCATTAGCCAACCGTCATATCCATTGTCCCTTGCAATTCGTTCTAAATTTCGTGTTGTTCCGTCCAGCTTTTCTGCATTTGCTGTGTTTGGATTTAGAGCAATGCACAATAAGTTTCGTTTTCCTTTTATACCGAGTGCAAATCTTTTTTCGTTATCGTTTTCTGGTAAGCAATAATATTTCATTTAGTCAAAATGTTTAATGTGTGGCAAATGCAGTACAACGGTCTAGTGTATGATTTCGTTGCGTGTTTAAGTACTAAAGTTAGCAAATAATCACAGATAGAAAATTCCAGCGGAATTTTCGTAAGTAAGCTCTAACTAGCAATGAATTATACACATTGTTAGCAATAGTTATTTTTATTCGATGTACCTGAATGTTTTATAAACTTTTCCAATCATTCCTTTATTTGTAAAATCGGCAAATGTTTTTATTTCAGACTGTTCATTCGCTATCATAGAAATCATAACTGCATTTAGCTCTTCATTTTCTTTTGGTAATGGTATTACAAACATTATTTTATAGACTCCATTATAACCTTGTTCAATAAAGTCAGAATAGTCTACTTTTCCCTCGAACAAATAATTCATTTCTCCATTAAACTCTTTTTTTCCAACAGTTAGAATTTCCATTTCAGGAAACTGTTTTTTTAAGTTATCTGCTACATTTTCAATTAATGTCAATGTAAGATTCTTATTTTTCAAAGTAATGGTAGAGTTTCCAATCGAAAGTTCTTCTACAACTATATTTTCGATTGTCTTTTTCATTACAATATGGTTTTCCTTATCATTTGGTGTTTCCACATCATAACCATTCGGATATTCAATAGCAAATCGAGTTATTGGCAATTCCTTTGACTCACAAATCTTTTCGTCAGCTACATAAAGGTTTTCGAATGTTTTAGATTCGACCTTTGGCATTTTACCTAAATCAACGTTTTTAGAATTATTCGTGTTTATAGTAAATTCGCAACTACTCAAAAGAAGCGATAAGGTTAAAATAAGTGTAATTCTGTTTCTCATAATTATTGCTAACGGTCCAGTATATGGCTCGTAGCGTGCAAATTAGCGATAACTATTCGGTTAAGCACGAGCCGAATTTTTTAATTTTCTTATTATCTTTTCTTTTCAATAAGCCAAATTAAAAAATTTGGCGGACTTGCAAATATGACTTAACTTCGTTTAAGCAACTAATTAGCTATGAGCTATATACGTTGTTAGCAGTTGTTTTTCATTCACGAAATTCAAATTTTAATGCCGGATTAATTCTATTCTTTCTCCGCTCTAAAAATTTTTGAAAGTCATTATTAATTGAAAACACCTTATCTGAACTTCTCAGAAAAGTACTATAATTTAAATTTAATGCTAAATCAGAATTATAGTCACGAATAATTCCAATTGCTTGTTTCATTTTAGTTAAATTTTTATCTACATCTTTTTGAAAAATAAAAATGGAAAAATCACTTGATATAGGAAGATGTATTGTCATAAATTCTAAATAATTTCCAATTTCAAATACTGGTTTGTCCTTATCTTGAAATGTTACCAACGCTTTTATTTGAGCAAGTATATCTGGTTTCCATCTAATGTTTACAGGTGTATTTGAAGTGATAAACTTCTCATCTGATTTATTTAACAAAAATAATTTACCTGCATCTCTTAATTGAACTTTGAGATTTAAAATCTCGTGTATTAAATGGTCAAAAAAAAGATGATAAGTTTTATTTAGATTAAAATCTAATCCATAAAGTTGCTCAATAAGACCGTATAAAAGTAAGTTGTGAATCGCATCTAAATATTCTTTATCATCTAAATCTCTAATTCCAGTTCTTAACGCAAATGAAACACAAAGATAACTTAGTCTTTCCCTGTAAAAAGGTGTTCTGAAGGTTTGCAAAATAATAAAGTCATATAATTTTTCTCTATCATCTCTCTTAAATTCAAAGCCTTTTTCTGTTTTTATAGCACCATCTAAAAAATTCATTAAAATTGAAGAAACTTCTTCGTTTAAAATTCTAATGTTATCATCAACTACCTCTTCGTAGTGTTTTGAGTTTTTGCTAAAAATATTTAGTAATTCAGGTTTTATATCGTAAAGAAGTTTTTCGTAACATTCCTTTTTTGGTGAAGTTGAATATTCATTTTCTCTATTAACATCGAACACATAAAATTTTCCATTTTCATCCGCAAAATTTTTCAAATAATATTGAGGTACATAGTGTTGTTTGATATTTGTATTTCTCGATGTCATTTTTTTAAATAACTGCTAACGATTTCGGCTATGAGTAGTTGCGTGGTTTAGCACTTAACTTTGCAAGTACACACCAAACTGAAAATCCGCGAGGATTTTCAGAAGTAGGCGAGAACAAGTAATTACTTATAGCCATTGTTGTACACCGTTTTTTTATTCCACATTTTTAAGTTTTTCGTCAAACCAAACATCTTCGTAACCGTTTTTGTCAATTAAAAATCGATAACCAATGTCAAGTCCTAAATATTTTATTAATTCAGGTCGAATCTGTAGCAAATGTTCTGCACACATTGGTTTGAAAAAATCACCTGATTCCGAGTATTCTCCTGTCCAAATATACCAGCCTGTAGTTCCTTTTTCTTGCGGATGTCGTAATCCGTGAATTGGGTCAGAATTAGGGTCAGAACTAATTCCAACTTTCAGTTTTTTGTTAATCGGATTCCATTTAGATTCATATTTTTCGCAAACCTTTTTTTGTCGGTCAATATGCACATTCCATAAATTAAAATCTTCTAATAAGTTTTCGTCAGTTCTTAATTGGTGTTTCCAAAGTTTGACATTTTGTTTTGTAATCGGAAAATTGATTAGTGGATTATCCCATTGAAAAAGAATGTCTGATATTACGTCATCGTCCCAGTCAAAATGATCTTCTGTTATTAAGTCCCAAGCATAATTTTCAAAATCCTTTTCTCCAATTTCTCCATTCAGGTATTGGTCACATTTAGCAATTAAGTCAGAGCGTAATATTTTAATTTCTTTGTTCAATTTGTGTTTTTCTCAAATGGTGTACAACGGTCTAGTGTATGATTTCGTTGCGTGTTTAAGCACTAAAGTTAGCAAATAATCACAGATAGAAAATTCCAGCGGAATTTTCGTAAGTAAGCTTTTACTAGCAATGAATTATACACATTGTTGTACAACGTTTTTATTTTTCAGATTCATTGAAGCAATCTATTTCCTTTCTGCGCTTATAAAACTCATTAAAAAATTGCTCATAATTCACATCAAAGTCAATTTCAGTATTAATTTTTTTAAAAATATGTTTAATACTATCTTTTGGATAAATCAATTCGAAAGCATTATTTTCCATAAAATTAATTTTCGCTACTCTAAATTCAGGCTCGCCAAAAGAGAAGTGATAAAACGAATCATTTTTTATTTCGTATTTCCGCCATTCCGAAACGAATTCCATACTTGTTGCTATTCTCATAGAATCATTTTTAAAAAATAATTCGCCATAAAGTCCTCTATCACAAGTGTTATAATTTCCGCTTAATTTCAAATCAGATTCGCAACCAAATATAGCAAAGGTCAAAATTATTAGTATGGTTTTTGATGCTTTCAGAATGTTTCTCTTAAATGTTGTACAACGTTTCTCGTATAAGGTTTGTTGCGTTTTAGTTATGCTAAAAATAAGCAAATTATTAAACAACTTTGTGCCTGCGTATTTTTCCGAAGGAAAAATTTAGCAGCAATAAAGTTTATACAGTGTTGTACACCGTTTTTATTCAAATTTAGTTTTGTTTTCAGTCCAATATTTTTCAATAAAATCCCATTTTTCTTTCCAATAACCTTGCTCTCTTTTGATGTATTTTATAAGCTCTTTTTCAGACCCAATAACTTTATAAATGTATATTCCGTTCGTGTCATTTTCTAGACAACCTAATCCTTGGATTTTCCCTAATTCCGTAATTTGAGTTCCTTCTATTTTAAAAAGCTCACTTCCCCAATCATTGTCAGCGCAACCACTTCCGTGATAAGAGTAATAAAAGTCAGAGTCTTTAATTCTCTTTGAATTTGGATATTTATTAAATGTTTTTACTTTTTTAAATTCATTAGACTTTATATCAAATAACAACAATTCTTGAAGTCCAGGTGTATTTGAAACATAGTTCATTCTAATATCAGAATATCCATCTCCATTAAAATCGGAAAATTCAAAGTCAAAAGGATTATTGTCGTTGCTGTAAACAACTTTTCCTTTTGAACTTTTGATAGTAAAAGTTCCGGGTCTTTTAATACACGCTTCAAATTCAATTCCGTTTATTAATTCCGTTTTACAGTCAAAAAAGTATTTTTCTTCTTGGTTTGTTTCTGTTTGTACAATAACAGGAATTTTGGAATTTTCGGTTTGTTTCTTACAAGCACTAATTAAAATCAGAACTAAAATTATTGATATTTTGACTGCTTCTCTCAAATGGTGTACAACGGCTTCGGCTATGGCAAGTAGGGCGGTCGGGCGGCACCGGCCATTCCGCCAAGCCCTTAGCCGAATCTTTTGCGTTCGTATTTATCTTATCTTTTTTAAATGCCGAATCCAAAAGATTCGGCGGTGTTCGCAGGTACGCTCAGGCCAATGGGAATAGGACTTTACGCCCTATTTGCTATAGCCATTGTTGTGCCTAGTTGTTTTTCAAGTCCATTTGATGTTTATCCGATAAACAAGGTTCTGCATATTCCAAAATTCCGTCTTTCTCATATTCCGTCAGTAATTTTTTAATCTCGGAATAGTTAATGTCTTTTAAAATTTCCACTGAAAAATATGAGTCATTAAGTCCCTCTGACGCACAATTTAATTTCTTAAATCTGTCTCTAATAATTTCTTTGTCAAATCCACTCTGCACTATTATCACTAGAACTATAGAGTTACCTGAAAATTTAGTTGTTTTTCTATAGGTCAGCATTTGTTCCGATTCATCAAATTCTGCGTAAAATTCATCATCAGTAGCGATGATTGGTCCATAAAACGGAATATTGTCCAATTTGTAAATTCCGTTCTCTTTGTCAATTATTTCAGACCACATTGTTTCTACTGTTAATTCGTCTAAAACATTACTGTAATATTTGAATAATATTTTTTCGTGTTTGACTTCAGCCATTTTTACCGTGGTATTTTTGCCATATCATTTCTAAAACCATTTTTCCTTTCATTCCTTGATAGAACGCATCAATTTTCTTGAGGTTTTTAGAATTCATATTTCCAGATATTAATGCGCACTTTTCAATAGTGAATTTTGCATCTATCTCCCTATTCTTCGACAACACGTGAAAATGTGGCGGATTGTGGTCATTTGGATAAATCTTCACTTGTAAGTCGTCAATAGTTGCAACTCGTTCTTTAGTTGCCAGAGCTGCATCTTTCAGATGTTTATCTAGTGAATTGTCATCTAATCCTAAATAGTACTTTAGTAAATCTTGCAGTATTTTTTCAAATATTTCCAATCCTTTTCTTTATTCTGATAGGTTTTCATCAATTAGGCACAACGGTCTCGGCTATGAGTAGTTGCGTGGTTTAGCAGTTAACTTTGCAAGTACACACTTAGCTGAAAATCCGCTAGGATTTTCAGAAGTAGGCGAGAACAAGCAATTACTTATAGCCATTGTTGTGTGCTGGCTTTTTTTATTCCATAATGTTCCAACCAAGCCAGCGGTTCAGTCAGATTATGTTTATTAAATTCTAAATGTATTACTCGTCTTTTCTTTCCGTTTGTCGTTCTATTCGAAGCGTGTAAAGTCAGAGGTTTCATTAACATTGCTCCACCCTTTTCTACTTCACAAACAAATTCGTTCTCTAAATTCCAATCTTTCGAGTCAGCACGAACTATTCCGTTTAAGTGAGATTTCGGAATTACTTTTAGCGCTCCATTATTCTTGTCCGTTTTGTCTAAATGAATTCGGATTGTTATTGTGTCTTGTAAAATCTCAATTGGTGGTTGAACTCCGTATTGTCCTTTTTTAAAAGTCCAATTCACGTAATTTTCCAAATCAGCTTTTTTGTCAACTGAAATGCTCAAATCTTGGTGATAAGCAACAAACCAATTCGATTCGCTAGGTTTGTCAAAATAAATAGCTTTTGTCAAGAAATATTCAGATTCGGAAAGGTCAGCAATTAATGCAGTCAGTTTTTTGTTGAACAATAAATCACTCAATTCAGGCACATTTTTGATTAATTGCCTAATAGCAAACAAGTCCTTTGTTTTCATAAAGGAATTTCCGTCCTGTTCAGCATTTCCGATACAAGCTAAAATTCTGCTTATTTCGATGTCAGAATACAAGTCAGATAAAACGGAAAATCCATTTTCTTCAAGTTCTATTTTGTTTCTTGCGTAGTTCATTTTTTAGCTTGCACACAACGGTCTCGGCTATGAGTAGTTGCGTGGGTTAGCTGTTAATTTTGCAAGTACACACCAAGCTGAAAATCCGCGAGAATTTTCAGAAGTAGGCGAGAACCAGCAATTACTTATAGCCATTGTTGGCGGTAGTATTTATAATTTCTTTGTAAATAATATTATCATCATCTTTTATTTCTCGCAAATTGTTTTCGATTAAATATTTGTAATGTAAAATATCATTGTATTTTTCAATTAACTCACTTGTTAGTCTTACATCTTTATAAACAGTTTCTCTTTCAGTTAATGGACTGCTGGCTATAAAACCGTAGTCAGTTTCTTCTATAGTTTTTTCTTTTGGAATGAGTTTTTCAATAAATGAATCTAAAATCAAATTGCCTCCAATTAGAATATGGTATTTAATATTCTTTTCTTCCCATATTAAATTGTCTTTTCCGATTCTTGACCTGACTTCAGATTTTGTCTTGTTATATTGCCATATTTCAATAATCTTTTTGCTATGATGTTCCAACCAAAAAATTGAAGTACTGAACTTCTTTTCAAGCTCATTTACTGTCAGATAATCTTTATTATGAATCTTGTAAAGAACATTATACTCTTTAAAAACTTCTTTTATTTTCCCAAGTCCATTTGAGAATATATATTCCAGTAACTTTTCTTTTGAATCAGCTTTGTAAAATGTTATCCATTTTTCGTAGTGAGGAATTTTAAATTTGAACGAGAAATTATCTCTAAATATGTTAATTTTTATTTCAACGTCAACGAATTTGTTTATCCAAAATGCAAAAGTCTTGAGAACATAAATATCCTCGTATTTAAACTCACTTTCAGGAATTTTATTCAAGAAAGCATTAAATTCAGTAAAATTCACATTTTTAGATTCAAACATTTGTTTCTTTTATTCTGGCATTTTGGTCATATTACCGCCAACGGTCGTGTATATGAAACGTAGCGTATAAAAATACACTAAATTTCGGATTATGCACTTAGCCAAAGCTTTTGCATTTTGTTTTTATCTTTTTTCTCTAAAAGCCAAATCAAAAGATTTGGCGGTCTTTGCAAACATACACAAAACTCTCGGAAAGCCTATATTAGCTATGTTTTATATACGTTGTTGGCATTAGTACTTTTCTGTCCAGATTGGTTTAAACCTTACACAAACTATTAGCATTTCGTCAGTCGGCTTTTCTCCGCTTTCCTCCAAAAAACTCTCGAAAAAATCCCAATGTGCTTTTTTCCATTTTTCGAGCGGTTCGATATCTGTTCCCATATCAAGTTCAGCGTACTCTTTTGAAATTTTATTAAACGGAATTGTATCTACACTTGTGTTTTCTATAATCACTTTTGCTTTTCCGTCAAAATCCGTTATAATTTGTTTTTTTCCGACTTTTGGAATTTCAACATTGTATTGCTTATATAGACTATACAAACCAGAAGAAGCTTTCTTTTTTCCATTTGCGGTCAATTCTGCCAGTCGATTTGCATCTTCTCTATTATTATGAAAAAATTCGGATTCTGGCATTACTTCATTTTTAAATTCAGGATTAGCCTCGATGTAGTTGTTCCACATTTCATAGACGCTTTTGTCGATTCCGCTTTCAGTTTCCAGTTCCGTTTCCGATTCCGATTCAATTTCAGTTTTCGTTTCAGTCTCCGATTTTGATTCCGCCTTATTGATGTTTTTGCAACTAATAAAAGTCAAAATCAAAATGATTGTTAAATGTTTCATCGGTTTTTTTGTATTAATGCCAACGGTCTTGTATATGAAAAGTAGCGGATTTTCAACACTTACTTTTCGGTTAAATACTAACTTTATTTTGTGCAATTACATTTGTATTAGAATGTAAACCGCTATTTTTTATATACGTTGTTACCTGCTGGCTTTTTAAACATATTTTAATAACTCTTCTACTAATTTAAATACGGTTGTTGTTGACTCTTCTTTAGCTGGATTTGAATGATTATGTTGTTTATAATTTCTTTCAGCTCTCTTTATTGCTAAATCAACTCTTTTTTCATCAGTTTTTTCATCAAATCCATCTAATAATTCAAAAAAGTCTTCATTAATTATCTTACTTTTTTTACCATCATATTCAACTTTAAAAGGTTTGATTAATTGGTTTATCTTATCATTATAGTCATCTCTATGCATGCCACCACCTTGATGGTCATTAAAATGAAGTATAAGCCAATATTCAAAAGCTTGATTAGAATAGGCAAGTCCGAAATTATTTGCTTTTGCCATTACAATAGCATTGTTGAAATCATTATCACTAAAATCATCTTTGTCAAATACGCACCAAACCTGTTCGTAACTCTTTTCGTTAGCAAGTTGAATAGCTCTATTTACTAGTGAAATAGTATTATATCCTTCTCCAACTGGTTTCACAGTTGCAGAAGAAAGTCTGAATTGATTAAAATAAGAAGGTTCTGTATTCTCTCCTTCGCATACTATTAAAATAGTAGGCTTTTCCGATAAAACAGGTGTTGCTCTTTCAAAGTCAGGTTCAGTTTTCCTTTTTTTCTTTAATTGCTCTTTATGTCTTTTTCTAGCAGCAATTTGTTCCTCTTTTTTATTTTTCATTTTCATATTGCGAAAGAATATTATTTAAGTTTTCGAAAAAACCTAAAAAAGGAACTGCTCCATATTTTCCTCTTATATAGTTGTCCTCAAATGATTCACTTTTTTTAACTTCATAAGATTTAAAATCCGCTAGAGAATATAGTTTTGCCTCGCCATATTTATTTTTGTCTGTAAACCAAATTTGGTCTCGTCTAAACAAACCAGTACTTAAAAGATTGGTATCGTGAGTGTTAAATATTAATTGAGCATTTTTTGGATTAAGTTCTTTAGAGTTGAATAGAGATACAATTCTACATACCAAATTAGGATGAAGTTTTGAATCTAATTCATCAATTACAAGGGTGTAACCATTTTCAATTACATCTAAAATAGGTCCTGTTAATGCAAAATATTTCCTAGTTCCTGATGATTCATCATCATCAAGAGAAAAACTCACGTTATCAATTGGTCTTCCTTTAGCGTCATACTTTTTGTGTGTTGTTAGCACATCTGAAATGTATTCAGCTTTTTCTTCATTGACTTCTCGAAGAATTTTATCCTTTATTTCTTTAGGTAAATCCTTTGGCAATTTGTCAATGTCTAATTTTTGCAATTGAATATCTCTAATACCTAAATCAGCAGCTTTTAGTAAATCAAGGATTTTGGCTTTATGAATAGGGTCTTCAGTTTTACTCATTGTATAGCCTTGATAACCCGATTCATTTAGTCCAGAAAGAGTTTTCAGTCGTTTAAACCAATCAATTACATTGATTGAAGTTTTATCATTAAATTGTGCTGCAACTGAAACTAGAAGAGCATTGTCTCTAACTAGTCCTTCTTTTATTACGGTTTTTCCTTTAGAAAAACTTCTCCCGTGAGTATCGAATTTGTTATTGTCTCTATAAAATAATTCAATTTCTTTAGTTTTTGGTTTATAAAATAACCATTCTGAAACAACTTTAGTTTTCGTAGCTTCAAATCCATATCTGTATTGTGCATCCTTGTAGATAAAGATTATTTCAAATTCCGAAGGTTGATTTTCAGTTTCGGAATTAAGTTTAAAAGGGTGAACATCAATTTCATCTCCTTTTTGCCCTTCTTTAGAGCTGTTGATGACATAATGTCTCATAAATGCAAATGCATCAAGCAACTTACTTTTTCCACTTGCGTTTGCACCATAAACAACTGCACTTTTTAATAGTCTTAATCCAAACTTTTCATTGTAGTAAATATTTTCATTTTCACGAGTATCTTTATCGTAATTAGATGCGATAAAACTCAAAACTGCACTCTCTTTGAAAGTTCGGTAGTTTTTTATTGAAAATTGTAGAATCATAGTTCAAATTTCTTTATTGGACTACAAAAGTACAATTTATTTTTCAACAAAACGTAATATTAATGGTGTTTCGGGTTTATTTCAATCGAAAAACATTTTTATTTTGCAGTTTTTTTGCAGCTTGCAGGTAACGGTCTGGTGTATGGCTCGTTGCGTGCAAATTAGCGATTATTTTTCGGTTGAGCCACAAGCCATATTTTTAAATTTTACTATTTATTTTTTCTTGGAAATCGTCAAATTTAAAAATTTGGCGACTTTCCAAATATGCCTTAACTTCGGTTTAAGCAACTGAACAGCAATGAGCTATACACGTTGTTGGCATTAGTTTTTTAATATTTCTCTTATGTTTTGTCCGATTTCTGTAATGTAAAGAATTGTTTCGCCTCCTTTGGTAACTAATCTACTTTTTTCCCAATCAGTATGACTTGGTTCTTCTGAAACGCTAACTTCCGTTGTTTTAGTCGAACACAATCCACTACTTATTAAGTTGCTTTCAAAATCATTCAGATAGTCGTGTTCTCCGCTTATTTTCTTTTCTATTTCATAACTCTCAATCGAAATGAAATTTTCAAAGTCGGTTAAGAACATATTTTGAATAATTGACGAAGCTCTTAAAAAGTCCGTATAATCAATTTTCTCACTCAAAAAAGCATTAAACATTTTTGCAATATATTCAGAACTTGTATGGTCTTCACACTTGTCAATTATGTAGAGAAGTTTTTCTCCAACTTTTATCCTAAATTTTTGAGATTTCTCAATTTTAGAAATCATTTCATTCCGTTTCTCAATATCTATATCCTTTATTTCGGAAATGAAGTGTATAATTTTCTTTAAAAATAGGTGGTCTTTTATATTTAAAGTTGTTTTTCCCAATCCAACGATAGTTCCAATTACTGGAATGTCTTTTAAAATTCCATCTTCCAATAAACTGTCAGTAATAACTTCAGTCAATTCAATACTAACACCTTGTAAGTTTGTGTCTTTTAAAGTTTCCTCAAAAGAGTTTGATATTTTCTTGATTTCGTTCATTCAAATGTCTAGTCCTGAAATATGGCTACAGGTTAAAATTGAATTAAGCTGATAATTTATATACCATATTCGGTGTTTTATAGTCTAAAGATAAATGTAATCTTATTTCGTTGTATAGATTAATTGCATTTTTTGCAGCTGTTTTTGCGTGAGCCACGTTATCAAAGGATTGGTCGAGATAAAATTCATCTTTTAAGATGCCGTTTACACGCTCTGCCATAGCGTTCTCGTAACAATGGTTTTCCTCGGTCATACTGATATCTATCTTATTTCTTTTAAGTATTTGCGTGTAAACATTGCTACAATACTGTATGCCTCTATCGGAATGGTGTATAAGTCCAGTAGTGTCTTTAGCTTGATATATAGCTTTGTTCAAAGCTCTCTCGCAACCTTTTAGTTCAAGGCTATCACTAAGATCGTAGCCAACTATTTTACGGCTGTACATATCTGTAATGAGTGCTAGGTAACAAAAACCTTTTACTGTTCTTATATAAGTAATGTCTGATGCCCAAACTTGGTTAGGCCTGGTTACCTCTACATCTTTAATGATGTTTTTGTACTTGTAGAACCTGTGCAATGAATTGGTTGTTCTTGAGCTGTATTTCTTTCTAAGTGTTAGCATATTATGTTTTCTAAGGACATTAAATAGCGTATCTCTACCAACTTTAATGTTGGCTTTTGTAAACTCATCATCTAATGATTTCACAAGCTTACGTACACCTTCTCTAGGAAGGGATCTGCGTCTTTTCTGTACTATTTCAATAATCTGCTGCTCTGTTCTTAAACGTTTATCAGCTCTAGATTTGTATTTATAGTACGCATCACGTTTTAGCCCAAAACAATGGGTTATAGTAGTTAAAGAAGCAAATCCCTTAGATTTTTCTTTTGCTTTGATCAGGGCTTTGTTCTTAACTTTTTTTTTAGTTCGGCCACGGATTTATAGCCAAGATCTTCAGCTGCAACTTCTAGGTAAGAGTCTAGCACCAAGGCATCCAGATCCTTTTTTAAGAGTAGTTTTTTAAGCTGTTCGATTTCTTTTTGCAGTGCTTTGATACGCGTTATTTCGTCTTTGGTTTTCACAGTTATTCTAGTGTTCATAAGGTCTTTGCGGTTGTACTTTTTTATCCATTCATTAATGGTGGTAGGTGCAATTCCATAAGCCTTACCTAATTGATACTTGTTTAATTTTCCAGTTGTAAGTTCGTCTAAAATTTTCAGTTTGAAAGGTTCTGAATACCGTCTGATTACTTTGTCATTTTTGTACATAATGTTTAAAATTATGTAGCCTTTATTCAGGACGGGTCAGCATTACACACAACGGTTTTGTGTATGGTTAGTTGCGTGTTTCAGCAACTAATTTAGTAAACAAAAACGAACGCGAGAAAATTCCGAAGGAATTTTCCAAATAAGCACTTACGAAGCAATTAATTATACACGTTGTTAGCCACAGTATTTACTCACGTTGTTGTTTTTCCATCGTAATATATGTAGTGCAAAGCTCTTATTGCATTCACACAATGATTTCCCCAATGAGTGGTAAATCCGAATTTCAATTGCCAAAGTCCATCTTCGATTGCCTCGTCTGTTCCGATTTGGTCTATTTTATAGAGTTCTTCTTTTAAATCCGTATAAATATCCGCAACATCATCGACTAACCAACCTTGTGTTGGCTCGTTTTCATTTTCGTAAGTTGGGTCAAAAACTTCCCAATAAAAACATTCTTTTCCAAGTGAGGAAATCAGATTTACGTTCTGTTCTTTTAGTTTCTCTCTCGTAAAAGTTTCAAATTCCGATTTTTCGCTTGAGTGAATTAATTCGACCGATTTCAGAGAAATTCCAGCGTTATATATTTCAGTCAGTTTTTTATGGATTTCAGGATAAAATTCTTTTTCCTTTATTTCTTTATTTTCAATCAGTTCAATAAATCCACGAGCAACTTTTAGGAAATCTTGAGTTTCCTTTGATTCAAGTAATGATTGTATTTCTTTAGTCAAGTTTTGCATTCGTGGTCATATTGTGGCTAACGGTCTAGTGTATGATTTCGTTGCGTGTTTAAGCACTAAAGTTAGCAAATAAATCACAGATAGAAAGTCCGCGAGGACTTTCGTAAATAGGCTATAACTAGCAATGAATTATACACATTGTTGTGCGTTCGTTTTTATTCCACTATGTTTATTTTCATTCCGTTAATTATTGCTCCGCTCTGCAATTCCGACTCAGTTTTTAATTCCGATGTAGGATTCCATTCTCTTAAAAGCAATTCGTTTTTCTCGTTCCAGCCAATTATTTTAAATCCTTGAGGAATTAATCCTTTTCCAAGGTCATTTTCCTTTTTTCCATTTTCAATAACTGACCAAAATATTCTTGAATATCCTAATCCGCCTTTGTCAAATTGATATTCGTAATATTTGTATTTTTTATTCGGTGAAATTGAATTAGAAAGGATAATCAAATTCGGCTCGTCCAAAGAGTGTTCAGAGTTAAAAACTTCCACAAGTTCATTCAAATCCGAGTTGATTTTAATTCCAATTCCGATTATTCCAAGTAGGACAAAACCAACAATTATTAAAATCCATTTTTTCATTAAAAATCAAGATTTTTTACTTTTTAGATTGCACAATAATTTCCAAATTCCAATTGAAATTATAAAAGCAATTAGAAAATCAATAAATAAATATCCATAATAAGTTTCAGTTGGATTTTCTGGGCATTCAAAACACATTCCGCTCCATTTAATATGGAATGTGAAAGGAAAACCATAAGTGTCATTTCCGTCAAATGGTGTTTCAATTTTCATAGTCACTAATGTTATGACTACGAATATGATAATTGTTAGAATTAATATTTGAATGACGGTTTTCATAAATGACGCACAACGGTTCGGCTATGAACAGTTGCGTGGGTTAGCTCTGACTTTTGCAAATACATGACAAGCTGAAAATTGCGAAGGAATTTTCAGTATAAGCCTGTAATAGCAATTGTTTATAGCCATTGTTGTGGTGTCGTTTTTTCTACGCTGATATTGGTCTTACGTTTATCTGTCCGCCAATTGCTTTCAGCACTTTCATTATGGTTCCAAACTGTGGTTTTGCACCATCCGATAATGCTTTGTAGAGGCTTGGTCTGCTCATTCCAGTTTGTTCCGCTATTTTGGTCATTCCGATTGCCTTTGCAATGTGACCGATTGCCACAATCAAATCAGAACTGTCTCCGTCTTCAAGAACCGTATTCAAGTATTCGGCAATCATTTCTTCGCTGTCCAAATAATCCGCTATGTCAAATTTTGTTGTCGCCATTTTATTCGTCTTTTATTCTATTCCAGATTTCTTTCGCTTTTTTGATGTCCTTTTGTTGGGTCGATTTATCTCCACCAATCAAAAGAACAACAATTTGGTTTCCTTTTTCTTTGAAATATACTCTGTAACCTTTGGCGTAATTAATTCGCATTTCGCTTATTCCATCTCCAACAGGTTTACAGTCTCCAAAATGTCCATCCGATTCGAGTTTCTGAATTCGGAAGAGGATTTTTGCTTTCGCTCTTAAATCTTTCAGCTTACTAATCCACTTGTCAAATTCGGATGTCTTTTCGGTTCTTATCATTTAAAGTGTATCCATTTAGATACAAAAATAATCAATTTTTTGGATTATAAAAAGGAAATTTGCGTTTGTAAAAAGGTGGTCTTAAATGCACCACAACGGTTTAGTATAACCGTCAGTTACGGGTTAGTATGCGTTAATTTTCAGTTTGGCACAGACGTTAGCAATTCCGAGTGGATTCGGACGTAGTCGAATCCGCCGTAATTGCGGTTATACATTGTTGTAGTGCGTTTTTATTTTTTCTATTACGTTGTCAGTCAATATAGTCAATTCAATTTTTTCCGATTTCCAACTGCGGTCAATTTGTTTTCCGACGTTAGTTGAGAAAATATCCCAGTTCAAATTCATACTCTGTCCAAGTAAAGTAATTGTTTTTCGCAAGTCGTGATTATTTTTTTCCAATTCGGTCATTATCCATTTCCCAATTCCGTAAGCTGATTTAAGGTCTTCTGAAAAACTCAGATAGTATTTGGGAATGTCATTTTCATAAATCACGTCTTCGTTAAATTCCAATTCCAAAAAAGGAAAGAAGCGTTCATTTTCTTTTCCCTCAATTAGATATGATTCCGTTTCGAGAGTTATTTTTTCGGTTCGGTTTTTTAGATATTCAGATGTTTTTCCATTCCAACCGCATTTTATGCAATTCCCATTATCGAATATGTGTTCGCAATTCGGATATCCATATAATTCGTGAGCACAATTCGGACATAATTCAGCCATTTCCGAATTATTTCTAAAATAGTCAGATTCACATTCGACACAAACTGCTTTTTCTTGATTCATCGGTTTTTTCAAATGCACTACAACGGTTTTGTATATGGATCGTAGCGTGTAAATTAGCGATAACTTTTCGGTTAAGCACAAGCCATATTTTTGATTTTTATGTTTTAAATTCTTGTAAATATAACAAATTAAAAATATGGCGAATTCGCAAAAAACCTTAACTTCGATTAAGCAACTAACTAGCTATGAGCTATATACGTTGTTGTGGTGTCGTTTTTTCACGCTGACATTGGTTTCACGTTAATTTGTCCGCCGATAGCTTTCAACACTTTCATTATTGTTCCGAATTGCGGTTTCGCTCCTTCAGATAATGCCTTGTAAAGACTCGGTCTGCTCATTCCAGTTTTTTCCGCAATTTTAGTCATTCCAATTGCCTTTGCGATATGTCCGATTGCCACAATCAAATCAGAACTTTCGCCATCTTCAAGAACTGTATTCAGATATTCAGCAATCATTTCTTCGCTGTCCAAATAGTCTGCTATATCAAATTTAGTTGTTTCCATATCAATCCTCTTTTATTCTGTTCCAGATTTTTTTCGCTTTCTCGATGTCCTTTTGTTGGGTAGATTTATCTCCACCAATTAAAAGAATTACGATTTTATCATCTTTTCTTTAAAATAAACTCTGTAGCCTTTTGCGTAATTAATTCGCATTTCGCTAATTCCATCTCCAACAGGCTTACAATCTCCAAAATGCTCGTCAGTTTCAAGTTTCTGAATTCGGAAAAGTATTTTAGATTTCGCACGTATATCTTTCAGCTTTCTAATCCACTTATCAAATTCAGGTGTCTTTTTAGTGATAATCATTTATTGTATCCAATTAGATACAAAATTAAACATTTTTTTTGGATTTCTGAAATGGTTTGTCCTTAAAGCGAAAAGTTGGTCTAAAATGCACCACAACGGTTTTGTATATAGCTCGTAGCGTGTAAATTAGCGGTTATTTTTCGGTTAAGAACGAGCCGAATTTTTTAATTTTCTTATTATCTTTTTTTATCAATAAGCCAAATCAAAAAATTTGGCGGACTTGCAAATATGCCATAACTTAGATTAAGCAACTAACAAGCTATGAGCTATATACGTTGTTGTATGCAGTACTTGTTACGCAATGTCTTTTTCGTTTGTGTTGATAATTATTGTACTTTTTAATTTGCCAGATTTACTTATCTTAATACCTGTTATACCATATCCATAACATGAACCTGTATCGATATTCCAAGAGTTTGATGATTCATTAAATTTTGGTTCGTTTTTCATAAGCGGTGTATGTCCGTGTATTTGAAGTTTACCAATATTTTTTAATTCTTTTCTATTCCATAGAACTCCATGCATATTGTTTTCGTTATATGGATTGTTTGATTCGGAAATTCCAGCGTGCGTTACCAAAATATTGTTTGTTTCAAATTTCAATGGTAAATTCATAAACCAACTTGATGTTTCCTCAATGTCAATTTTTTGTTTTTTGAACTCATTAATTGTTTTTTGACCACATTGCTCTATCCAATTTTTATTTTCTCCATTTATAACATATTCGACAAATTCTAATTCGTGATTACCCTTTATGATTATGCAATTATTATAGTTTTGTTCTATTTCACGACATTTTTTAACTACGAGTGTACTAAAATTTCCTCGGTCAATTAGGTCTCCAACAAATATTAAATACTCTTTTTCCGAGTTCCATTTTTTTAAAATTTCTACTAAGGTGTAGTAGCAACCATGAACATCTCCGATAATAAAATAGTCCATTAATTCGTTTTTCAATTCAGAATCGTTATTGGCAAAAGATTTATCCTTAAAAATCACTAATCCAAATGTAGTTACAAATATTTGCTTCAACCATTTCCTTCGATTTAAACCCATAACTTAAAGTTTTGAACTGAGTTGATGTATTGCATACAACGGTCTTGTGTATGGCTCGTTGCGGGAAATCAGCTATGATTTTCCGCCGTAATCGAAAGATAGCAAATTGCAATGAATTCCGATTAGGAATTCAGCCGCAATGAGCTATACACCTTGTTGTACTGCGTTTTTTAATTTCCATATTTCATTCGTTTCCACTATCTCAAATTGTATAATTCCATATGATTTACTCCAATAAAGTTTATCAATTGGATAAATTCCTTTGTAAAACATTTTCGAAAACTTGTCTTTTGGTCTTTCAAATCTTTTACTTCTTTCTAAAACTACAACGTCATCGTATTCAATTCCGTTTACATTGAGTTTTGTGGTATTCAGTTCATTTATTTCTTCAAGGTTCGTTCCGTGAACATAATTCTTTCCGTTAATTCTAATGTTCCATCTGATGTTTGTGTCAAAAGAGAAATTTTCTGTGTCGAGATAAATCAATTCATCGCAGCTTTTACAGTCCGAATTATTTGTGTGTACTCTTAATAATTCCGTGTTTTTCGCCCAAAACATATCTCCCAAATTCGGTGGGCGTTTTACTAAAGTTAATTCAGTAATTTTAATAGTATCAATATCCGATTTGTTTGACTCAAAAATCAATTCGTCATTTTTCTCATATGGAATAATTGCCTTTTCTTTTTCAGTCAGACTTTTTGTTCGAAACATATTAGTCAAAACATAGCCTACAAATAGAATCAGCATTAAAGCAATTATATGTTTTGTTTTGAATTTGGATTTCATTTCGTCACTCAAATGCAGTACAACGGTTCGTATAACCGTCAGTTACGGCTAAATTTACGTTAAATTTCGGTTAGCACGGACGGCAGCAATTACGTAGTGGATTCGGACGTAGTCGAATCCGCCGTAATTGCGGTTATACATTGTTGTACACCGTTTTTTATTCAGTTGGGATTTTATATTTTCCATCTATTAATTCCCAATTATTTTTCTTTCGGTCAAACACAAATCTCATATCAGGTACGTAGCCATTTGTTCCGCCACAATCTAATGCAAAATCCGCTTTTTTAAATTTCAGTCCATTATTGAAATGAATTTTCCGCTTTCCAGTAACATTTACAATTCCAAAATTCACGTCAACTGTGTCAATTCCGATTATTTTGTGAGTCAGACGTAAAATCCGAATTGTCTTTTTCTGTTTAATAGATAAGTCAATTAGCTCTTCATTGGTCAAAAACTTATATCGGTCAGATACATTCAGCTTGGAAATCCGTTGTCCAATTTCGTTTAGCTCGATATATTTCCATCCGCTTGAGAGTAAAAGGTCAAATCTGTTGTTTAGGGCTTTGACATAAATACTATCCAATTCGGTTTTTTCAATCGAATTCAGTTCGTTTTCTTGTCCAAAAGACAAAAATCCGATTAGGGTCAATATTATTGTGAATGCTGTTTTCAAATGGTGTACAACGGTTTTGTGTATGATTTCGTTGCGTGTTTAAGCACTAAAGTTAGCAAATAAACCACAGATAGAAAGTCCGAGAGGACTTTCGTAAGTAGGCTATAACTAGCAATGAATTATACACATTGTTACCTGCTGGCTTTATTTAATTCAGTTTATTTTATAAATCATTTCATAATCGTGTGCCGTCACGAACATTGGATAATTACTCCATTTTTTTTCACTTTCTTTTGCTTTTTTATAAGTTTCCCGAAAAAGCTCTTGTAAACGTAAAATGATTAATAATTCCGAAACTTCATATGCTTGCTCAATTTCGGGAATGTCGAATTTTTGATTTCTATAAACGTCCTCGTAAACTTTTTGAAGGTTTTCAAATCCAATAATTGTCAAATCCTTATTCGTATGATGCTCAAAGTCCGCTAACCATTCATAATCCTCATTTCCGATTTCACTAAAAGAAAATAGGTCTATAAACCATCTATCATAATTTATAGTAAATCCGTTCATTTCGCAGTAAAAGGCTTTTAGCTTTTTTGAAAAACTAAAAGTGTATTTCAGTTTTACACTTGAATAGAATTTGGAAATAAATTCACTTAATTCCGATTCCAAATGCAGAAGATTCATTCCAATTAATTGATGAAATTCCGTTTCAGGAATCTTGCTCAATTCCGATTCCGCAATTTTTATCGCAGAATCTAAATCATTCCGCTTTACATATTCATTAAGTTTATCTTCTAAATCAAAGTTCATTAGTTTTTTGATTCTTTTACTTGTTTTTCCAAGTCCGCAATTCCATTAAACTTTCTAAAATTCAAATCCTTTCCAATTGATTTTAATTCAGATGTCAATTCTAAAATTAAGTCCAAAGGCTCGATTTCGTGCCCAAAAAGATTTTGGTCAAATTGAGTTCCAATTAACAGTCCATCATTAGCCATTCCAACACACCAATTTTCCATAAATTCAGCTAATGGAATTTCAGTTACGTTATATTTTTTCCATTCGTCTTTCGCACAAGATTTAGCTCGAACCTTTTCCGCCCAAAAGCATATCATTCCGATTGGGTTTCCATCATCATCCTCAAATTGGGTCGAACTTGATGTTGCAAATCCATTTTTACTTTTCAGTCCGTATACTATTCCGTTTTCAGAAACTGTCTTTATAAATTTCTGATGTCGGTTTTTCAATGTGATTGAATCTTGGAACATAGTTTTTTTTCAGCTTGCAGGTAACGGTTTTGTGTATGGCTCGTTGCGGAAAATCAGCTATGATTTTCCGCCGTGACCGAAAGATAGCAAATTGCAATGAATTCCGATTAGGAATTCAGCCGCAATGAGCTATACACGTTGTTGTGCAACGTATTTTTTTTAAAAGTCTATTTCATCTAATTCTTCAGTTTCGTTTTTATCAATCGATACTTCCAATTCCAGCTTACGTAAAACTATTTCGTCCTCAATTAATTCCGCTAAAAAGCTCCAACCTTTAGAATCTGGGACAAAAAATGGTTCAGGTAAATTATATTCCGATTTTGATTTGTCATAGTAAATAATAGTTTCGAATCCATCGATATTAATTCTTTCAGCACGAAATTCAGTTGACTTTGATTTTAATCCATTTAATGAAATGAGAGTTTTGTAATTTTTGTCATTTAATCTTTCCGATTTAATATGCAAAAAGATATCTCCAGAATATGTGTAATTTTTCAGAGAGTCTTTTTCGATTATGTGTTTCGCTATTCTTTCAGCAATTCTTTTTTCAGTTCCGTCCGAATTCATTTTTCCGCAACCAAAAATTCCGAAAATAAATACTATTGTGAGGACTTTTATTTTATTCAATTCAAATGTTTTAGAGCTGTTTGGGATATGTTGCACAACGGTTTTGTATATGGTTTGTTGCGTGGTTAAACAACTAAGTTAACAAATTAAAACCGAATAGAAAATCCGCGAGGATTTTCGTAAGTAGGCAAGAACCAAGCAATAAATTATATACAGTGTTGTAGCTAGTATTTTATTCCGTTATTATTTAGTATTTCCGCTGTTTCATTTTTAGTCAAAACTCTAATTGTCTTTCCAGAATGACCATATAAATCAGAAGTGTTTTTCGGTCTGTTATATTCTTTCAATTCGTAATTGAATTTTTTAGTCCTAAAGTTATAGTTAATAGAAACTATTGTTTTTAAAGAATCGACCATTACGACATAGTTGTCATTTTCCATTTCAATTCCTTTATTCCATTTGTCAAAAGAAGCATATTTAGCATAGAATCTTGGAACATTTTCACTTTCATTTTTCCAACTTTGATAAACGTACGTGTTTTCACCTTTCTTTATCAAAGTAGAATCAATAGGTACAAGTCCGATTTTTATTCGTTCGTCGTTGAATGATGTTCCATAAAAAGTAGGATGATATTCTTTAAACAACTCAAACCCGAAGTATAAAATCAAGATAAGGCTTAATATTTTCCAAGAGTGTTTTTTCATATTAGCTACAACGTGATTGTGTATGATTAGTTGCGTGGTTTAAGCACTAAAGTTAGTAAATAAATCACAGATAGAAAGTCCGCGAGGACTTTCGTAAGTAGGCTATAACTAGCAATGAATTATACACTTTGTTGGCAGTAGTTTTTATCTTTCCCAACCGTTTATTATTCTTTCTTTTTCGGTCAATTTTATTTCATCTCCTTCACTTGAACGAAACCAAATTTCAAATCTTACTTTGTATTTATGGCTCCAGTCTCCTTCATAAACGGTTAATTCGGATTCATAAGGAAATATTGTTTTTCCGTCTTTGGACCAACCAATTTCCCTTGTAGTTCTTGGTGTCATTCTATCAGCAGATAAACGTTCATTTGTTTTGGAATTGAAAACCTTGACATATACAATACCTTTTGTGTTTGTGGATAATCCTGCCTTTACAACATAAATACCTGGTTGCATTCCATCTTCAATTTCAAAATAATTAGAATTTAATTGAATTGGATAAAATTTCTTTATTGGTGAAACTCCGTTTCTCTCAATTTCATTAAGGTTATTAAGAACCATTGATAATTCAGTATTTACTTCTTGAATAGTTTGGTTAGTGAAATTGCGCTCCAACTTTTTAGATTGTTCATATATTTCAATGTTAATAGAATTTCCTTGTAAAATGAGGTAAGAACTATTTCCTGGTGTTCCAGAATGTTCCGACTCTATTATAGTTTTAATGCTATTATCTTTTGTGCCGGCGTAAGTGATATGAGTTGTATCTCTTCCTTGTCCAAAGTAATTCCCAAAGGATATTATAACTCTAGTTTGATAAATGTCAGAATCTCCATAAAAATCAGAATAGTATCCATTGAGGGTCGTTTCGTAAATTCCGTTTCGTTCTTCTTTTCTAATAGCATACGTAACTTCATATGGTGTTCTGAACTTCTTTTCTTTCCTAATTTCCCATCTAGGATTTCCTGAAATATAGCGTTTCAGAATTTCTATGTTGGTTTCATTAAATTGGTCTAAAGTGAGTGAATTATTGATTTGAATTTCGGATTCGACAGGACGACTTAATTCACCTCCATAAGTTCTATATTTTGTAGACGATTTGTCTTTGTCTTGTTTTTGTCCATTACACGAAGTAATGAGAGCGAAGGTTATTAATATTATGAGGGTATTTATTTTCATTCTGTAATTACTGCCAACGTGTTTGTATATGATTTGTTGCGTGGTTTAAGCACCTAATTTAGTAAATAATTACCGACCAAGAAAGTCCGTGAGGACTTTCGTAAGTAGGCGAGAAGCCAGCAATAAATTATATACGGTGTTGTGCGTAGGCTTTTATCATTTCGTCCATTTTCTCTTTTGGATATTTCCAGTTCAACATTTTATTAGGTGAACTATTCAGTTTATTGTTTAAATCTCTAAATGGCATATTATCATAAGTTCCATAGTCTTTTTTCCAATCGTCCATTTGAAATAAACAGTTATTCAAAGAGCCACTCGTACTTCCGTCATTATTTGTTTCGCACAAATTAATTTCGCCAATTATTTTATCGACCAATGTGTAATCTGTTTTAATTCCATCATTATTCAACTGAAAATACAGAGTTTTCTTAAAAATAGTGGATATATTTTTCAAATCAGATTTTTTTACATTTGGTATAATCACAAGATATTTCGTTAACTTATTTATGATTAACCAGCATTTTTTATTACTCACATAAAATAGAGTAGCAGTCCAATTACCTAAAAATTCATTTTCTATACTTACCTCACTAGAAATGAATTCATTAGTTGTTTTTTCAAGTTTTCTAGTTGTAAAAATGTTTGTCTTAATCATTAAATTTTCTCTAAGATAGGTTTTTGCATTATAGACAAAAGTCTAGCGTTTTTTTCGTTTAGTGAATTTATTAATTTTTACTTTAAAATCTAAAAAAATCGTTTCAATTTAAATTCCAGCGTAACGTTCCGCAAGAGTAAATAATTCGTGTGTAACGTTATTCAGTTTCTGATTAGTTATTTGTTTATAAATGTCGAAAGGATTAAATTTTAGCTTGATTTTTGTTGGTCTGTCAGCTTACGCACAACGAGTTTGTGTAAGCGTCAGTAACGGGAAAATGAGTAAATATTTTTCCACTGACGCAACTAAGTTAGTTAAAACTGCTGAATTTCCGATAGGGAATTCAGTAGTTATTGCGTTTACACGTTGTTAGCTAATGCAACGAAAGATTAGAGTTAGAAGTTCGAGTAAAAAATCCGATTATAAAATTTTTCAATTTTCAGAATAATTTTTTGGATAATGGTTGCTTAAAACTCAAAAAAAAATCGCGAAAAAAAACCAGGCTTTTTTTCGCAGTAGTTAAATTCAGAGTTTGAGTAAGTAGAAATTCCGCTTTATTAAATTCCGCTTGAGTGAGAATCCGAGTTCGAGTGGTAAAATTCAGAGTTTGAGTAAGTAGAAATTCCGCTTTATTAAATTCAGAGTTGAGTGAGAAAAACTGCAAATATTCAATGTTTAGGTTTTCCGTTATTTATGGAAATGGAATTTCCGAGTTGTTTTAGCTAACGGTCTAGTATATGAAAAGTAGCGCTGAAAATAAGCAGTTACTTTTCGGATTATGCACAAGCCGAATTTTTAATTTTACTATTTATCTTTTTATTTGGAAATCGTCAAATTTAAAAATTTGGCGACTTTCCAAAAATGCCCAAGACTTAGTTTTAGCAATGACTTGCGCTATTTTTTATATACAATGTTACCACACGTTTTTTTTACATCTGTAGGTTCAGATTTAGTTTCGCTCCTAATGCGTTAAAAATCCGCATAACAGTTTCGAAAGTCACATTTCCCGTACTATTTTCAAGTCTTGATATTTGCGCTTTTTTAACTCCAACTAATTCCCCTAATTGTTCTTGGGTTAGTTTCCTTTTTTTTCGGGCAGTTTTTATCATATCTCCAATCAATTCAAGTTTTAACTCAAATTCATATTCATCTCTTTCTTCAGTTCCCTTTTTTCCAATTAAAAGGTCTTCTGCTTGGTCTAAAGTGTAACTTTTCATTTCTTTTTGTTTTTAAAATATTCTTTCCTAATTCTGTCGGCTTTATTAATTTCTTTCTTATCTACTTTACTTGTTTTCTTTATAATTCCGTGAGTAGCAAAAACTAATGTTTCGCTTTTATCTTCTTTGTCCCAAAAAGCTAAAAGTCGATATTGATTTCCTGAGTATAGGGTTCTGAATTCCCATATTTCGTCAGTCAGTTTTTTAAAGAACTTTGGGTCAGATTGCTGTTCGGCACGTCTTATATTCTGAAATATTTTCTTTCGAGCTTTGAGATTTTGTTTTTCAATAAATTCAAATGCCTCTGAAAGTAATTTTGTTTCAAATCTTTTAATCATTTTTGCCTACAAACATTTAAAAAGCAAATATACAAAAAGTTTCGTTATATGTAAACAAAATGCGGATTTTAAATGTGTGGTAACGGTCGTGGCTATGAGTAGTTGCGTGGGTTAGCACTTAACTTTGCAAATACGCACCACACTGAAAATCCGCAAGGATTTTCAGAAGTAGGCGAGAACAAGCAATTACTTATAGCCATTGTTAGCCACTGTTTTTATTTCATTTTTTATTATCGAATCAACTTCTTTGTCAGTCAATCTCAAATCTCCGTTTGAGTAAAATCTAATTTTAAAATCGTCCATTTTCCAAGGTTGCATTCTTTGGGATTTCCAGTTGTTTGGGCTTTCCAATTCAATCCGTTGATAATTGTCAGCGATTGAGTTTATAATTCCAACATTGTCTTTAAATTCCATTTTCTTGTTGAACGGGAAAGAATAATTTAATTTCGAATTTTTTAAAGTCCCGTTATTTTCAAGCACAACGAAATAGTCAGTTTTTTTATCTCTCAAGTCAATAATTATTTCACGCTTTGTGAACGAAAAGATTGTGATACCAACAATCAAAAGGGTTAGTTCAATTCCGTTCAGTTTTTTTATATTTACTCTGTTTGCAAATATTCTGTCCAGAATTACAATTAGCCCTACGATTAAAACTCCGAATATGATAATTGCTCCGCCCAAACTTCCGCCACCATTTAAAGTCAGTCCATTGATTCCAATCGGAAGTCCAATGAATATCAGAATTATTCCCAAAATCGAGAATATTGTTGGATTCTTAAATATTTTTCCGATTGTGCTTTTCATAAATTGTGGCTAACGGTCTCGGCTATGAGTAGTTGCGTGGTTTAGCGATTAACTTTGCAAATACACACCAAACTGAAAATCCGCAAGGATTTTCAGAAGTAGGCGAGAACAAGCAATTACTTATAGCCATTGTTGTATGCCGTTTTTTTATTTTTTATCCATTTTTCGCAATTCGACTTTGCTATTTCTTTTTCTAAATACGGTTGATTCTTCTCAACTGTCTCGATACAAAAATCTATAATTCCAGCTTCATTATTTAGTCCGATTAATTTATCCGATTTTTTCAATTTAAAAACTTCGAGTAGGAAATATGCAGTCCAAAGGTTTATCCAATATTGTCCTTCTTGCAGATACTGGTAAAAGTCCGAAAGTTTATTTCGATTCTTATGGTTTAAAGCAATCCTTTCAAGCTTGTTTTGTAATTCGGGTTTATTTTCTAAATATTCAAAAGGCTCAATATTCGACTTCCATAATTCTTTACAGGTAACAATGTAAGATTCAGGATTTGATTTCAACTCTTGGTAAACTTTTTCCAGTTTTTCCCAATAATCTTTACACATCCATTTTAGTGTCAAATACGAGCTTCCAATTCCGATTTTCTTTACTGCATTCCTTTTTGCAAGCGATTCCGTTATACTATCAACTAACCATTTCTCATCAAAACCTGCCCATTCTCCAGCAACGCTCATTAAGTTCGGCTGTAAGACTGGAAAAACCTCATATTTATTAATTTCTTTGACTTTTTCAAAAGAATAAGGACTTTCAATGATTTTAAACGCAATATGTCTGAAATCTGATTCTTGAAGTTCTGTGTCAAGATAAAAATCAGATAATGCAATCCAAATTGGTTTCCTTTCTTCTATGTTCAAAGTTTCGTTCATTCAAATGGCATACAACGGTCTAGTGTATGATTTCGTTGCGTGTTTAAGTACTAAAGTTAGCAAATAATCACAGATAGAAAATTCCAGCGGAATTTTCGTAAGTAAGCTCTAACTAGCAATGAATTATACACATTGTTAGCAATAGTTATTTTTATTCGATGTACCTGAATGTTTTATAAACTTTTCCAATCATTCCTTTATTTGTAAAATCGGCAAATGTTTTTATTTCAGACTGTTCATTCGCTATCATAGAAATCATAACTGCATTTAGCTCTTCATTTTCTTTTGGTAATGGTATTACAAACATTATTTTATAGACTCCATTATAACCTTGTTCAATAAAGTCAGAATAGTCTACTTTTCCCTCGAACAAATAATTCATTTCTCCATTAAACTCTTTTTTTCCAACAGTTAGAATTTCCATTTCAGGAAACTGTTTTTTTAAGTTATCTGCTACATTTTCAATTAATGTCAATGTAAGATTCTTATTTTTCAAAGTAATGGTAGAGTTTCCAATCGAAAGTTCTTCTACAACTATATTTTCGATTGTCTTTTTCATTACAATATGGTTTTCCTTATCATTTGGTGTTTCCACATCATAACCATTCGGATATTCAATAGCAAATCGAGTTATTGGCAATTCCTTTGACTCACAAATCTTTTCGTCAGCTACATAAAGGTTTTCGAATGTTTTAGATTCGACCTTTGGCATTTTACCTAAATCAACGTTTTTAGAATTATTCGTGTTTATAGTAAATTCGCAACTACTCAAAAGAAGCGATAAGGTTAAAATAAGTGTAATTCTGTTTCTCATAATTATTGCTAACGGTCTCGTATAACCGTCAGTTACGGGTTAAATTAGCGATTATTTTCGGTTTAGCACAGATGTTAGCAATTCCGAGTGGATTCGGACGTAGTCGAATCCGCCGTAATTGCGGTTATACATTGTTGGCAAGTCGTTTTTTACCATATTACTTCGCACACTAAATAATTCCAAATCAGTATTCTTACTTTTACACTTCCGATTGTTGGTGTTACAGAATATTGATAAATTCCGTCTTGAACTATATTCCAATTGTCAATTGGAATTCCGTCTTGAGTTAGATACATATTTTGCATTGCTCGACTTCCAATTTCTGGTGCTTTTTGTAATTCCGTTACTGCAAAGAATGAATTTAATTCATCCTCTGATAATGTGTCGATAGGAACAAAAGCTATGTGTTCAGGTTTTTCCCATTGTCGGTCGCTATTCTCAAATTTTACGTGTCCATAAGCTAATTTTAATATCACATTTTCAATTCTTTCAGGTTCGATTTTAAAATGTGATTTTCCATTTTCATTTACAAAAGCATCGTCTAATCTAGCTTTTAGTTTTGTTTTCCGTTTTAGAGTTTTTACGATACTTTCTCGAGAAAGCTTGTCCAAATCTGTTGTGCCAGAAATCAGGCATTCAATCAAACACGCAAAGTATTCTTCGTCTAGTGAAAATCCATTGTTGCAATCCAAACAACTGGGTACGACTGGAAGATTTTCAGGATATGGTTTTTCGAGAAGAATTTTTGATGGAACGTGGTCTCTCGTGTCTGGATATTTTCCACAATATGCACATTGAGTGTCCAATCTACTATCACTAAATGTTTTTATTTGTCTCAATTCTAATTGAATTTCGGATTTCCTTAAATGCTTGCCAACGGTAAAGTGTATGATTTCGTTGCGTGTTTAAGCACTAAAGTTAGCAAATAATCACAGATAGAAAATTCCAGCGGAATTTTCGTAAGTAAGCCTTTACTAGCAATGAATTATACACATTGTTATGTGCTGTATTTTTTGTGTTCTCTTGTTTCCGTATTTTTCTTCTTTCCGTTTTTTATAGATTTAATTTCCAAGATATTCCCATCTTCATCAAGTTTGTATTCAGTTGTCAGATAGTAATATTTTTTAGGAAACATTTCAAAAATCAATAGTCGTTGTTTTATAAGTCTATTCTGCTCATTGTAAAAACTTTCCGTTTGAATTAAAGGTTTTTTTAAATCCAATCTCCATACTTCTGTTAGATTTCCCTCTTTATCGTATTTGTATTTAAACTTCTTACTATCACTTTTTCTTTTATTTGGTTCTAAAATATCGCTCGAATCAAATTTCTGATTGTAAGAAGTGACTAAACTATCGTTCTTATCGTATTCAGTCAATATTCTGGTTTGGTCATTTGGGTATTCAAATGTCAGTCGTTCTGCAATATTTCCATTTCCGTCAAACTTTTTCAATTCAATTAGAAGTCCGTTTCTGTCATAAAGTTCAATTTTCTTTAGGTGTTTTTTCCCTTTCGGATATTCAATATAAAAGGATGTTTCCTTAATCTTATTCGATTTTCGCAATTGAATTTCTTTCTTAAATATATTTTGAGAAAATCCTACACTCGAAATTAAGAACAGGATTAAAAAGATAGTATTTTTCATCGTTTTGGTGATATTGCACATAACGGTTTTGGCTATGGTTTCGTTACGGAATGGTACGCGAGTATCATTCCGCCGTAACCATAAATTTAGCAAAAAGGCTTGAAATTCCGATTAGGAATTTCAGCCGTAATGAACTATAGCCGTTGTTGTGCTTTCGTTATTTTTTAATTTGTATTTGGTTTAGTAGCTTTAATAATTTCATCTATGAGTTTATCTGTTTCTAGACAGCGTTCTTTAACTTGTTGGTAATACCAAATATTATTGTCCAAATAGTTCTCGAATTTAACCTCTTGAAATAAAGGATAATAATCTGGTTTTACTTTAGAACTTCCAGCCCATGGATAGTTACTTGCCATATCCATTTGTTTAAAAGATATTTTATCTAATAAATAGGGTATTAGCTCGTTGTTTGACCAATTATCCAACTTTGTAACACGAGTTTTTCTGATTTCAGATAGTGTATTCCATTTATAGAGTAAGTCTGTGATTTGTTCATTTTTTAAAAGGTTTAATTTACCACTCTGGATAATGTTTTTAATTGTATTATCCGCAAATGCTATTTCGCTATATCCGAAAGAAACATAAAAAATACTATCTAAATTATGTTTAGAGAGTTCTTCTTTTGAAGTTCCAATTAAATTCATTAAAGTTATTTGCGCATTCATCTGATTATTAACCTCAATAAGAAAATCTTTCAACACCTTTTTATTTTCTTGAAAATCTGTGTGAAGTTTGGTAATTACCTCTTTTTCTTCGTTTTGCTCAATGCGATTGTTATTCCAGTTATTGACTTGTAATGCTAAAAGAATACCAATCATTACTAAAATAATTTCACCAATCGCATACTTAAAATACTTTCTAGTTTTTCCTTCTGACAGTAAATTTTGTCTAATTTTTCTAAAGAATTTTATCATTGTTCAGTGGTTGGTCATAATGAAGCACAACGGTTTGTATATGAAAAGTAGCGTGTTAAGTTGCTAGATTTTCATTGTTAAAACTAAAGTAATAAAAAAGTGCAAAATTTTGAGTCTTGAATTTAGTGAGCTATTTTTTATATACGTTGTTGTGCGTTCGGCTTTATTCATCAAGTCTTTCGTATGTATTAGTTTCTTCCCAAACTTTTGCATCTCCAAAAATCAACAATAAAGCGCCTGAGCTATCAAAAATATCATTTAAAATTAAATCATTGTTTTGGTTTAAAGCGATTCGTACTTTTTTCACATCAACTCCGCCAAATAAGTAAGGTATTCCTCTAATTATTGTATTCCGATTTTTTAGATATAAAAATCCATCGTTTTTAAATTTGTATTCGATTTTTTGACTTTTGATAGTATCATTTTCTTTAAGAAAGTCAATTCGCAAATTTTGTTTGTCAATAATTTTAATTTTAAATCTTCCTCCAATAATTGTATCAAAACTTATAGTATCGCTTTGTCCTCTTCCATATTTCCGATAGAATTTGTTATTGGCGTTGTGATAATATGGATATTCACTTTTTAATTTATCAAGCGCAAAAATTGAATATGTTCCATTTAATTTACTTGCGTTTTCACTATTTACTTTAACGAGATTTTCCGGTCTATTTTTAAAAACTCCGCAACTCATAAATAATGATGACAATAAAATTAAATATAGATATTTCATTCAGATTTTTATGTTCTCGTTTTTTTTAGCTGACGCACAACGGTTTGGGCTATGGTTTCGTTACGGAATGGTACGCAAGTATCATTCCGCCGTAACCATAAATTTAGCAAAAAGGCTCGAAATTCCGATTAGGAATTTCAGCCGTAATGAACTATAGCCGTTGTTGTAACACGTTTTTATTTATTCAATTATTTTTTTCGTTCTTTCTTTTATTAATAGAAAAGTCAGAATTATAATTATACCAATTCCAACTATTAGTAAACCATATTTTAATAACCCAGTCAGGAAAAAAGTCGGAAATCCACTATAACGAAAGTCACTCATTCTTTCCACGAGATTTGGAATAACGTTGGAATTATCCAAAAAGTAATAGCTGACGACACATACTAAACCAATAAGGTAAAGTCTAATAATCTTGAATTTCTTTTTATTCATAATAGTTTTGAGATTCGTTGAATTTCGTCTCTCAAATTCAATTCAGAGTTTTGTTCAATTGAATAACTTTCTGCTACAATTTCAAAACAAGTGTCGTGGAAGAAAAAAATGAAATGTTTATATTTCTCAAATAGTTCGTCTTTGTGGTATGGATGAACAGAGTTTATTTTTTTAAGCTGTTTTATCCATTCCGAGTCAATTACTTTTTGAATTGAGTAAGGCTTGAGTCCTAATTCATAAAGAGGATGCCCACTCATTGCTTCGTCATTCGGACTTCCAAATTTGAATTGTTCAAATAGGTCAAATTTTATGGTTATAATTCCGTCGTCTTGGTCAGTCCGCATATGTATTGATTTTCCATCCCAATTTGGGTCAACATTGCTAACGTAGAAAATCAAATACAGATTTAGTTCATTCGATAAAATTGTTGGTGTTGGTGCGCCAACATCTATATCAAATTTTTCTTTAATCTCTTCGATTTTCATCTGATTTACTGGTTTTTTTTAAATGTGTTACAACGGTCTTGTGTATGGCTCGTTGCGGAAAATCAGCTATGATTTTCCGCCGTAACCGAAAGATAGCAAATTGCAATGAATTCCGATTAGGAATTCAGCCGCAATGAGCTATACACGTTGTTGCCATTAGTACTTTTATTTCCATTTCCAATTCAGTTCATCAACGTATTCTGCTCCTAATTCAGTTACTCGCTTTTTAAATTCCGTTTGATTTTCAATCGAGTGTTTTGGTACAATTAGAGACAAGTCAGTTTGTAACTTTATAAAGAAATGGTCTTTAGTTTCTATCAGTTCTTTTAGTTCAGTTCCGTTTATTCTGCTTTCAGATGTAAAATCTTTGGAATTCACAGAATTTTCATTGAAGTCAATTTCAACAGGTTTGTTAATCCGATTTTTATAATTTTCCTCAACGTGTTTTTTAAAATGGTTCTTATATCTCCATTTAGCATACAACGGATAGAACACAAACCATAAAATTCCAAAAACAATGAATGCGATTCCAATTCCGAATTTTTCGCTTTGGTTCGCGAAAAAAATTCCAAGTACCAAATAGAGTATTGGAATAATTATTCGAGAGCGAAATCGTCTTTTTTTATGTAATTCAGACTTTGAAGAAGTATAAAGCTGATATTCTAAAAAATCCGAGTTTGTAAGTTGATAGTTTATAGTCATTTCGTATTAATGGCAACGGTTTTGTGTATGGCTCGTTGCGTGTAAATTAGCAATAATTTTTCGGTTGAGCCACAAGCCAGATTTTTAAATTTTACTATTTATCTTTTTTATTTGAAATCGTCAAATTTAAAAATTTGGCGACTTTCCAAATATGCCTTAACTTTCGATTAAGCAACTGCCCAGCAATGAGCTATACACGTTGTTCTATGCAGTTTTTTACACATCTTTTTCTATCTGTTCATATGTCAAAATCCTACTTGAAAGTCTATCAATAGTGTCAGGTAAAAACCTATTTTTTACCTGTCTAAGATGCCTTATCAATTCATTAATGTCGTTATCGTTTTCTACAATTAGATATTGGATGTCGTCAGGTTGAAAGTGTAATGTTATATCTCTTACTTTTCTATTTAATCTTGACTTTTGCTGTGATGTCGCAATTTGTTCGATAGGAACAAATGATTGAATATTATCTCTAATTGGTGGGACGTATCGCCATTCTCTTTCGTTTGCAAAGACATAATTTGGCACAGTTTTGTGTCTTGGTCTTATCAAGTCGCCTTGATAGTTTTTAACATATCTAAGAGTGTTCAGCGTATTATTGTACGCAGTTTCATTTCTGCCACTTGAATCCGCTGTGTTGTTCACGAGTTGGAAAAATTTTTCTATTCCATCTATAAAGTTTGCTGTAAATAAACTTTGGTCACTTGCATACATTACTGGGTTTAATCCGCTTTCGATTGCCCATTTTTTCGTCAGTCCAATACCAAATTTTCCATATGTTCCAATATTTTCTTTCAATTCAGAAAGTCGTAAGTCGCTAAACGATACCATTGGAACTGCAAACTCTTTTATATTGGCTCCACCTATAATTCTTTCCCTTGCGTACGACACACGAAAGGTGCTTTCTAAAATAGAGTAGAGGCTATTTTTATTAGTGAAATGAAATAGTATGTTAGGATATAATGCCAATGTTCAATCTTTTCTCGATGTTGGTTTAAATTGCATAGAACGTGTTTGTGTATGGCTCGTTGCGGGAAATCAGCTATGATTTTCCGCCGTAAAACGAAGATAGCAAATTGCAATGAATTCCGATTAGGAATTCAGCCGCAATGAGCTATACACGGTGTTGTGTGTAGTTTTTTTATTCTATATAAACTTTTAATTCAATAATTTTTGCTCTGTCCACGTTTGGTCTGTCCGTTACAAGTTTCACATTGTCAATCAAAACACTATCTCCTTTTTTGAGATTATATATTTGTTTTTTTGCTACATCATTAAATGTATTTCCTTCATTAAATAAACGTTTTTGGTTATTGATTTGATATTCAAAACTGTATACATCAGGTAGTTCCAGAACAAATTGAGGGATATGAGGTTTTATTTTAGAACTGGCAAGTTTTTCTTTCGACAATGTTACATTTCCGAAATATTTATGAATGCTTGCATAAGGTTTTTGAATATCTAAAATCCGAAATTCCCTTTTGTCAATTATTTCTTGTCCCTTAATGTATCCAACTATAGTAATTTCCATAGTAAGTCCTTGACCTGGTGAAATATAATACTCATTGTTATCAATTTTATGAAGTCCAATTCCGCTTACTTTTATGCTATCGGTATTAGGCACATATATGGTCAAAGGGTTTCTGATACCTCTATAAACGACATTTAATTTATTATTTTCAACTATAGATTTGATTTTAGGATTTGTCGGATTACCTACTGTTTTTTTAGGCGCACAATGAATAAAACTTAAAACGACAATTAGAAGAATTATTTGTTTCATAAGATTTATTCAAATTACACACAACGGTCGTGTGTATGGCTCGTTGCGGAAAATCAGCTATGATTTTCCGCCGTAACCGAAAGATAGCAAATTGCAATGAATTCCGATTAGGAATTCAGCCGCAATGAGCTATACACGTTGTTGTAAACAGTTATTATTCCGTTTATTTTATTCTATTCCGATTGAAATCCGGTTCAAATTTTCTTTTGACTAATAGTTTTCTTTTATGGATTAAAAAGAAAAAATATCCAATGTAACTGAATATAAGAACTATACCAATCCAAATATATTTATCTCGTTTGTACTTAAAATTTAAAAATCTTAACTCCAATAGAAACAAAAGGAAGAATACTATTCTAAAATACAGCATTTACAAGACAGTTATTTTTTCAGTAATGTATTTTTCAATCAGTTCTTTGTCCGCTTTGTTTTTTAAAATCAGAAGTTCATTGTTTTTATGAGTCCGATAATTCATTAAGAATTTCGTTTTTCCGCTCCGAGTTAATTCCGAATATTCAAATCGGTTTGGGTCAAATTTGCAAGCAATTAATTCCGTTTTTTGAGTTCGGTCAAGTATTTTTTTTAGTCGAGTTATTTTTCCAGTTTGTTCGTCAATTTTTAATTCCGTGTAGTAAATCCACGAAGCAAATCGGTAAATTGTGTATCCTATTAAAGTTAGAATTGCGATAAAAATTCCGACTCCAATTCCGAGAAACCAAATGAGGAAAATGAATGAAGCAGAAGTCCAAATCATCAGTTCTTTCCAGTTAAATGGAATTCGGTCACTCAAAGTGTGAATGTTCCCATTTTTAGAAATTCTGAAATAGTCTTCGTTCTCGTTCATAATTGTTTACAACGGCTCTGTATAAAGTTTGTTGCGTTATTTTCAAGCTAAAAGTAAACAAATTATTACTGATAAGAAAGTCCGCGAGGACTTTCGCAAGTAAGCAATTAGCTAGCAATAAAATTTATACCTTGTTGTACACTGTTTTTTTTATTCACAATCTTTTATTAATTCCCATTCAACTGTCACAGTTTTTAGTTTTGAATTATAATTGAAATCTCTAATTTTCTTTTTACAATTCAAGGTCAAATATTCATTTTCAAGCTGGTTAGTATTAATATAACCTAATAATTCAGTCCAGCAATATATTGGAAAACATTCCTTTTTTTCAGATTTAGTAAGTTTTTCAAATTCGGTAATCTCAATATTTTCAAAAGTTGGAAGTTCAATTTTTCCTAAATTTAATTTTCTTTTTTTGTCTAGTTTCAAACTCTTTATTATGATTTTTAAAGTCTTTAAAGAATTTTCAGAAGAACTATGATTCAAGTCAATTATTAAGTCAAGACTTTTTAGTTCCTCATCTGTTTCTATTGAAAAATTACCGTTAAAATCTGATTCAATAATTTTATTTTTTCCTTTTATTGAAATTTTTGCCATTGGAAACTCAGATTCATACTGAAATAATTGTCCAGTTATTTGAGCATTAATAATTCCATTAAATGCCAGAACCAAAATTGATATGTAAAATGCCTTTCTCAAATAGTGTACAACGGTCTCGTATAACCGTCAGTTACGGGTTAATATGCGTTAATTTTCGGTTTGGCACAGACGTTAGCAATTCTGAGTGGATTCGGACGTAGTCGAATCCGCCGTAATTGCGGTTATACATTGTTGTGCATAGTGTTTTATTATTTTTCAGTTCCGATTTCATTTACTTCATCCAGTTTTGCTGTCCGATTTATTAACAAAAATGGCAGTCCAATTCCAATTCCGATTATGATTGTTGAGTATAAAAAGAACGGTTCACTTATTAAATATTGTGGTATTAAAGGATTGTCAGGTTTCCCAATAAAGGTCAATATGTAAAGTCCGATTGTGATTGTAACAAATACGAAAAGAATTATTATTAAAATGTCTTTTATTAAGTCGGTTGTTTTAAATTCCAATCGTTTTGAATTTAATAACATTCCGAAAATTGGAATTGAGGAAATGGCAAAATAGTCCAGATTATTAAAATTAAGTCCAAAAAAATATCCAGTAATCTTTTGAAGAGAGTCATTAAGTCCAAATGGATTAATTATTCCAAAAAAGAAGAGGAAGAAAATCAAAGCAGAAATTCCGCCAATCAGATATTTTATTTTATTCGGTATTTTATTCAATTCGGTCAGTTTTCGCGGTTGGCTTACATTATGCACAACGGTCTTGTATATGGCTCGTAGCGTGCAAATTAGCAATTATTTTTCGGTTGAGCACGAGCCGAATTTTTTAATTTTCTTATTATCTTTTCTTCTCAATAAGCCAAATTAAAAAATTTGGCGGACTTGCAAATATGCCTTAACTTTGATTAAGCAACTAATTAGCTATGAGCTATATACGTTGTTGTAAAACGTTTTTTTCATAATGTTAATCGAAATCGACCTTTTAAATTCCGATTATAATATTTGCCAAAAGAATCAGCATTTTTAAATTCGTTCCACATTTCAATTGGCACTCCACTATGAATGTAATTTTTTGATTTAGTTTCTATTATTAAATATCCAATATTGCCATCGCAAGAATAATACTCTGCGTCATAAATCCAAGAGCTTTTACCCGTATTACAGTTATCGGAAAATTTAAAGTCAGAAGATTTAATGACTTGCATTGCATTCTTGTAATTGTCAAAACTGCCATCTATTGAATTACAATCTTTACCACCACAAGAAATTGTAATGGTTAAAATTGAAATTAAGATTGATACTTTAAAAAATCTTGTCATTTTATTAGTTGACTTTTACTCGTTTGAACATTTTTAAATCTTCTTGTCAAGCTACAGTTTTTCAATATTCATTTTCTTCCAGTTTCATTGAAATTGGACTAAAAATTCCCTGATAGATTATTCCCAATTGAAGTCCTAGGAACGGAAACATAAGTAATATTGTTTTCAGCCACGATTGGTTCCACAACGCTTTTAAAATAGGCGTGGATTCATTCCCACTTACCATTTCTGGTGGATTTTGGTAAATCAAATAATAGAAATATGCAATTCCCAAAAGTCCAGCTATTGAATGAACTACAATACTGAACCAATTCAATCGATAAAATTTTAAAATCAGAATATTTATAATCGCTGGTAATGAATTTACCAAGAATGAAATCAGTCCGATTAAAAATGTGTATCCAAGTATGAGCCAAATCCAGCTCAAAGAAAACATCCACAGCATCAGAACCATTCCATAATAAACACACAAATAAGTCAGTAGAAACCAAATAAACATTGTTATTGGTGTTAGTAAATATCTCATAATGGTTGGTTTAAATGTTTTACAACGGTCTCGGCTATGAGTAGTTGCGTGGTTTAGCAGTTAACTTTGCAAGTACACACTTAGCTGAAAATCCGCTAGGATTTTCAGAAGTAGGCGAGAACAAGCAATTACTTATAGCCATTGTTGTGTGCTGGCTTTTTTTATTCCATAATGTTCCAACCAAGCCAGCGGTTCAGTCAGATTATGTTTATTAAATTCTAAATGTATTACTCGTCTTTTCTTTCCGTTTGTCGTTCTATTCGAAGCGTGTAAAGTCAGAGGTTTCATTAACATTGCTCCACCCTTTTCTACTTCACAAACAAATTCGTTCTCTAAATTCCAATCTTTCGAGTCAGCACGAACTATTCCGTTTAAGTGAGATTTCGGAATTACTTTTAGCGCTCCATTATTCTTGTCCGTTTTGTCTAAATGAATTCGGATTGTTATTGTGTCTTGTAAAATCTCAATTGGTGGTTGAACTCCGTATTGTCCTTTTTTAAAAGTCCAATTCACGTAATTTTCCAAATCAGCTTTTTTGTCAACTGAAATGCTCAAATCTTGGTGATAAGCAACAAACCAATTCGATTCGCTAGGTTTGTCAAAATAAATAGCTTTTGTCAAGAAATATTCAGATTCGGAAAGGTCAGCAATTAATGCAGTCAGTTTTTTGTTGAACAATAAATCACTCAATTCAGGCACATTTTTGATTAATTGCCTAATAGCAAACAAGTCCTTTGTTTTCATAAAGGAATTTCCGTCCTGTTCAGCATTTCCGATACAAGCTAAAATTCTGCTTATTTCGATGTCAGAATACAAGTCAGATAAAACGGAAAATCCATTTTCTTCAAGTTCTATTTTGTTTCTTGCGTAGTTCATTTTTTAGCTTGCACACAACGGTTTCGTATAAGATTAGTTGCGTGGTTTAAGCAACTAATTTAGCAAATAAATACCGAATAGAAAATCCGCGAGGATTTTCGTAAGTAGGCTAGAACCAAGCAATTAATTTTATACATTGTTGGCAACTGGCTTTTAATTCCCACCAAATATTTTCGTACTTATATCGTTCGGCATTGCTGGTCCAGAATCGCCTTTTAATAATCCTGTATCTGCTCTACTAAATAGTGATTGCATAATTAAAGACTTTTCTTTTTCATCAACTGCTGAATCTTTAATTAGTGACAAATACACATATGTCAATTGCTCTCTTTCTTCTGCATCTCTCGCAAGGTGAAATGAACTAAAAGCAACTTTATTTAATGCACGTATTCCAAATGCTAAAAATGAAATAAATGTTACATAGATAATAGACCATTTAATTGCACTTGCTTGTCCTTTTATAAAGCTCAATAGCATTCCATCTGGTGTTAACCATAATAATAGATACAATGTAACGCACGCAAATGCAACTAAACCAATTAACCAATAAATAGCTTTCCATCCCTCTTTATTGAGTTTTGTTGCTCTTTGATTCCAATATTCAGCTGGCTTTTTCAATCTCAATAATTCCTCATAAGTATGCTCTAAATCTGTAATTTTTTCTTTTGAAGAGTTATCGAATTCAGAAAACTCTTTCTTAGATTTAACAAACCAATCATCAAAATTTGTTTCTTTTTCGGTTTTTAGGTCGTCAATTTTTTGTGTGTAATTATCAAACTCAACATTGGCAGATTTTAGATGTTCTGATAATTGAGTTTCGCTTTCAGATAGCTGATTTCTAAAGTCATTTCTTAAACGACCAATTGAAGACTTTTCTTTGTTTCTACGTTTGGTTAATTCCGTATAATCTTTTAATTCAAATTCATAAGCTAAAATGTGTCCAATCATAGAATCTTTATTGGAAACATTGTAATTACCCATCACAAAATTGTAAGCTCCAGAGTAATATTTAGGAACTTCTCTATGAATTTTAATTAGAAATTCAGATTGTGGTGAATCGTAAACGAATAGAGTTTTATTATTTTGAATTTGGTTTTTTTCCGAATTCCAGTAGCTGTTTAATTGACTTTCGTTATAGTTTTGGTTAATAACGTAGGCATTTATATAGTTTTCAAGTCTTGTTTTAAAATTTGAAAACTGTTTTTTGGATGCTTTTAGTTCATTTGGTATGTTTTCTCCGAATTTTGACCATCCATCAATTTGTTGTTCTAAAAATTTAAAAATACTACTAAACCCAGTTAAAGTTTGGTCAAAATCCAAATGTGGATATACAATTTGTAAGTTTACTGAATTCAACCAATCAGAATATTCAGAATCAGCAATTATTTTTCTTATCTCTGTTGTTGTCATTCAGTCAGTATTGTTTTTTTTAGCTTGTTGCCAACGGTAACGTATAAGAATAGTAGCGGATTTTATGTACTTATTTTTCCGTTTGTTACTGCCTTTTGATGTATAAATTTACTTTCTTTTAAGCACTTAAACCGCTATTATTTTTATACAATGTTAGGCAACGTTTTTATTTCCGTATTGTTTTATTTCGTCCAATTCCGCCTGTTTTTCATCACGTTCTTCTTCGATATCGTAATCATCTTGAAGTCCGAGCCAGAATTTGGCCGAATTTCCGAAATACTTGCTTAACCTTAATGCTGTGTCCGCAGTTATTCTGCGTCTCCCTTTTATTATTTCCGAAATTCTTGTTTGCGGTATTTTCAAGTCCTTTGAAAGTCGGTAAGCCGAGATTTCAAGTGGTTCAAGAAATTCCAAGTTCAAGACTTCGCCAGGATGTACATTTGCCAACTTTTCCATTTTTCCTTTTTAATGATAGTCGATTATTTCCACTTCGCTTGCGTTTCCGTTGTTCCATTTGAAAATGATTCGCCATTGTTTGTTAATTCGAATACTGTAAAAATCCTTTAGATTTCCAGTCAGTTTTTCAAGTCGGTTTGAAGGCGGAATTCTCAAGTCCATAATATCTTGCGAGTTGTTTAACATTCTCAATTTCCGACGTCCAACGTTCTGAATTTCAATCGGCATTTTTTTAACTCGAATTCCGTTCCATATCATTTCGGTTTCTTTCGAGCCAAATGAAATAATCATACCTTTGCTTTACGTTACTAACGTCAAAAGTAAGTAAAAAGTTTGTTTTGTGCAAATGTTGCCTAACGGGTTTGTATATGGCTCGTAGCGTGTAAATTAGCGATTATTTTTCGGTTAAGCACGAGCCGAATTTTTTAATTTTCTTATTATCTTTATATTCAATAAGCCAAATTAAAAAATTTGGCGGACTTGCAAATATACCTTGACTTTAATTAAGCAACTAACTAGCTATGAGCTATATACGTTGTTGTAAGCCGTTTTTATTCTGCTGTTTATTATATCACTTATTTTTTTAGCTTTATCAACTATCATAAAATGCTCTCCATTTTGGACTAAAATAGTGTTTTTTCCTTTTGGTGGAAGTAATTTATCTTTTGTGCCACCGATTTTAATTAAATTCTTCAATTCCGTTTCGTTGCTCCAGTTCATTAATTCTCTAATCGCCCATTTTGTGAAATTCAAATCCGTGTCGTCCAAGATAGAGTTCAGCAATTCTTTTTTTTCAGTTCCAAACATAAAGTGAGCAATTACCTTTGGTGGATTTAATAATTTTTCGGGAATTAGTTCAATCAAGTTTGATTTTCCAGCGAGCTTAATTATTCCGCTTAATTCACTTTTTGTTTCTACTGATGAAATTAAAATAGTGAATTTTGGTTTTGTCAATTTGCTTATTTCTGTTGCAACTAATCCTCCAAAACTTACGCCTAAAATCCCAAAATCCTCTTGATTTCCAATTCCATATTCCTCAATGAGCCGTTTTGAATAATCGATAATGGTTTCATTCTTATTTGGTTTTATCCAATCAACAGGAATTAATTCGTGTTCAAGAGTTAAGTATTTAAAAACTCTTTTGTCAGCTCCAAGTCCACTAATTCCAAATATTTTCATTTATTTCTGAGGTTTGTCTTAAATGGCTTACAACGGTTTTGTGTATGATTTCGTTGCGTGTTTCAGCAACTAATTTAGCAAATACAAACCGAATAGAAAATCCGCGAGGATTTTCGTAAGTAGGCTAGTACTAGCAATGAATTATACACGTTGTTAGCCACTGGCTTTATTTAATTTCAATTCCGACTGTATGTCTATCGAACGTTTTAAAAAATCCAATGATATTCTTTTCGTCAGCATTGATTTCCGTATTCTCCGTTTTTATTTTTAAATATATCAGATTCCTTTTCAGTTTTTTAATGTCATTCGCATCATTAAGACTGAAATTGATATCATCTCCAATCCATAATGCTTGTCCGTTTTTCAATTCGCAAGTCAGAGTATTTATTTCATTGTTAAATTCAATTTCAAATGCTTTTTTTATTTCAATAATTTCCATATCCGAATCAAATTCCACTATTCTTGCGTTAAATGCAAAAGGTTCTTCATTTAAGCGTTCTTTGACTTTATACTCAACAAATATTGAATTTCCACTTTTATTAAAAATATAGAAATCTGTCATATAAGAACAACTCGTTAAAGTCAGAAGTAATATTATTCCAATTAACCTTTTCATTTTTTAAAAGCTGGTTTCATTTTTAGTTCTTTCACGATATTTTCTTTCAATCTGAATGTTTCTTCAGCTTGTGGCTAACGGTCTCGGCTATGAGTAGTTGCGTGGTTTAGCACTTAACTTTGCAAGTACACACCAAGCTGAAAATCCGCGAGGATTTTCAGAAGTAGGCAAAAACAAGCAATTACTTATAGCCATTGTTGTGTGTAGTTATTTTATCCATCCGCTTTGTTGAAACGAACGATATATTTGGTTAATATTTTTATTTTTTAAAACGTCTTTTATTTGTTCCGTAACTCCAAAAATGCAACCTTGACAAGTATTAAGTTGTATTTTAGATTCACTTAATTCTGTCATTTTTTGAAGTTCCTTATTCTCGATTTTAATTCCTTTTTTCTTTAGAAATTCAAGTCCGATGTAACCGTATGTAGCGATTTCGGGATTTATTGATTTTAACCAACTTGATAATTGGACATAATTATTCGCATTGACCAAATCAAGCATTTCTTGACATTTGTCTGGTGGTGTTCCTGCAATTCCACAAAAAGTACCGTATGTGTAAACATCAAAGGCGGTTTTCTCAAAGTTCGAGTTTTCTATTCTTTCAAATAGTGTTTTTTGTTCGTTATTGTCTGTTAGTTTTAGATAAACTAATTCATTATCTGACGATTTAATTATGTTTAGATTATAAGAACTACCTACAAGCCATAATTCAGAGCTTTCTTGATTTAAATTGTTCTCAATCATTCTATTGAAGCTTGTCCGTTTTTCAAATCCATAAGGTTCTTTTTCCGTAATTTTTTCTGCACTCCAAAAGCTGTCCAATTTTTGAAAGTTGAAATTGTCCGATTTAAAAATTGTTATCAAGCTGTTTAATTTTTCCTTTACAGGTTCATCGTTAAATTCGAAGTTTGTTCTGGAAGAAATTCCAAAATCGCCATCATTGTTTATTTCTATTTTGAATATTTTCTCTTCTATATCATATCCTTTTTCATTTGGGTCTTTTTTGATGTAGTAAGAAATTCCATTTTGAGTGTTCCAAGCGTAAGAGTTTGATGTGAAACAGCCTTTGTCATTGTATGTATTCCAAACATCTTTCATTGTATTTTCATTTAGTACAATTCCGATTTCTGTTTTAGCCTTAAATGGCGACTCAACTGAAATTGACCTTACAATTTTATTTTTGTCATAAGGGTCAATTTGAAATGTCAATCCGATTTTGTCAAAACGATAGTTTGTAATTAAAGTCTTTTCGGACAGAGTGTAATCAGTTCCATAAATTTGAATTACATCCGAAATTGTTGATGAGTCAATCACAATGGATATTCCTTCAATTCCTTTATTCGGAATAAGCACATTTGTTTGTCCATAAATTGGGTTAAAACAAAGTACGAATAGAATGATATTTATTGTTCTGAATGTCATTTTCATAATTACACACAACGGTTTTGTGTATGATTTCGTTGCGTGTTTAAGAACTAAAGTTAGCAAATAAATCACAGATAGAAAATCCGCGAGGACTTTCATAAGTAAGCTATAACTAGCAATGAATTATACACGGTGTTATCTCTTGTTTTTATTCCGCTTTTTCTTTTTTCTTTCACGTTTGTATTTCCGTAATTCCTTTTTTGTTGGCGGTTTTGTAATAGCATAAGCCGAACCAGAATATTTATAGCTTATAAACGGAATTTTTTCGACAAAATCCTTTCCGTATTTTTCGAGTTCCCCAATTTCTCCAATTTTTTTATTAAACTGAATTATAAATTCCGCTTCTTTAATTCCATTTTGCGAAGTTGGTGTCCAGAAGTTTTTAAAAGAGTAGTTATTATTCTCTTTCAGTTCGTAAATATGTGTTATTCCGTCAAACCCTTGTTGCCAATCTTTAATATACTTATCACTCGGTATTTTTTGAATTCCACTGTTTGATATGTATTCATATAAATTTTCAGAGATTGATTTTGGTAGTAAATAAGTTTTTACAAATGTGTCTGCCTTATAATCGTCTTCCCAAACCTCAAAAACATAATATATTATCTTACCACTTATAGAGTCATTATCTTTAGTGATTTCGAGTAAATTCCCAGCATTCCAACTTCTAAAAGTAAATTCCGATTTAGTGTTTAATTCAGGTAATTTGAAGGCTTTAATATCATCGTTCTGATAGCTTTTCCAAAATAGAGTGTCGCTGTCTTTTGTTAAATATAATTCCGAATTTTCGGTTTGGCTATTTGCAGAAATTGATAGTAAAATCGTAAGCAAGATTGTTAATATTTTCATTTCTAATGATTTTCTGTCAAATGTATTCTTTGAAAATTAGTCATAAAAGTCAAAATGAGTTAACTGTCTTTTTTAATGAGCGAAAACTTGGATTCAACGTTGTAACGCAACAAAGCGTTGTTAATTTTTGATGTTACTAAGCTACATTTTTTACTTCAAAATCCATCATTTCTTGCGGTGTTTTATACCCAATTATTTTCCGAGGTCTATTATTGAGTTTTTGTTGAATAATTTGAAGTTGATTTTCGCTAATTAGGTTAAAGTTCGTTCCTTTTGGTAGATACCTTCTAATGAGTCCATTTGTGTTTTCATTGGTGCCTCTTTCCCAAGAGGAATATGGATGAGCAAAGTAAATTTTGATACCTGTATTTTTGGTTATTTTTTGGTGTTTTGCCATTTCAACTCCGTTGTCGTAGGTCATTGATTTTTTAAATTCAGCGTTTAACCGGTTCAATATTTTAGAAAAGGCTTCGGCGACTTCTTCTGCATTTTTAGAGTTTAATTTTACTATTAAGGTGAACCTGGTCTTACGTTCTACAATGGTCCCAATAGCACTTTTATTGTCTTTTCCGATAACCAGGTCTCCTTCCCAATGTCCAGCTTCCTGTCTAAGTTCAATATGCTTGGGCCTATGGTCTATACTGACCTGGTTAAGTATTACACTTCCTTTTCCGCGTCTCTTTTTAGAAGGTATCCGTCTTGTTTTTTTACGTACAAGTAGCTTGATTAGTTTTTTGTTTAGACTGGCCTGTGGTCTTGTATATATGTGCCTATAGATTGCTTCGTGGGAAATGGTCATTATAGGGTCATTGGGATAAAGTTCTTTGAGCCTGCCAGAAATTTGTTCGGGTGTCCAATTGGACAAAAGTCCTTTGTAAACAAAAAATCTCAGTAAGGAATGTGTACTTATTTTATCGCGGTTTCTTTTGTTCGCATAATCGTCCTTGGCGTTCCAATGTGCTAGTTCAGCATCGTAATTATCCTCTTTATTTTGTACCCATTTATTGATTTCCCTTGAGATTGTAGAGGGTGCTCTGCCAAGTGTTTTAGCTATGTAAGCTTTACGCTTATTTTCGTTCAAAAGTGTCTGGATCTGGACTCTTTCTTTAAGGGTAAGCCGTCTGTGTTTTTTAATCGTCATTTTACAAATCTATAAATTTAGATTTGTTGCGTTAAGTTATTGAATGCAGAAAAGTTTTTCTCAAATAAGAGATAACGGTCTAGTGTATGATTTCGTTGCGTGTTTAAGTATTAAAGTTAGCAAATAATCACAGATAGAAAATTCCAGCGGAATTTTCGTAAGTAAGCTTTAACTAGCAATGAATTATAGACATTGTTGCCACTAGTACTTTGTTAATATTTTATTTTTAACTTATAATCGATATTAAATGCTTTTTGACATTCATTTTGGTTGGATGAACTAAGCTTCTTCTTTTTTATTTTTTTTCCATATTTCTGATACCACTTAGTTAGCTTTTCTTGTGCTACTTGAGGATATTTATTAATGAATTCAAGAAGCCCAATTGGGTATCCAAAGTCACAATTAAAATCAAGAACATCCCATTGCGTTTGAAAAACTAAGAAATAAGGTATTGATATAATATCGTCAAGAATCATAAAAGCGACTGTTCCGACAGTCAGATTAGTGTCTCTGCATTGTATTTGGATATCAGTCTTAGTTTCATCTTGAATCTTTGATATAAGTTGTGGAATAGCTTCCTCTCCGAGTTTTACTATATCCCAATATAATGAGTCGCCACAGTTCCAGACTTTAGAGTCAATTTCGTTGTTTTTAAATGATATTGTTCCAAAAGGGATTTTTTTGATTTCATTAATTCTATTAATTAAATCATTTTCTATTAAGCGAGAATCTATTGATAATGAAGATTCAGGCTTTATTTCATAGTTTTCGGCAATTAAGGTTTGTTCCGAATTCTTTTTGGTATTGGAACAGGAAGTAATAATTGTCAATAAGATTAATATATGTAATGTCCTCATTTCTTGTATTAGTGGCAACGGTCTCGTATAACCGTCAGTTACGGGTTTATATTCGTTAATTTTCGGTTTAGCACAGACGTTAGCAATTCCGAGTGGATTCGGACGTAGTCGAATCCGCCGTAATTGCGGTTATACATTGTTGTAAGTAGTTTTTTCATACCGCAAGATTTGATTCTGCGATTCGTTTTTTTGCGTTATTCAAATCGGATTCACTTTCCCAAATAACCACTTTACTATTTTCCACGTAATAGTTCTCAATGAATAAATCAGAAAATTTGTCAGCATTTAATTCAGTTCCGTCATTTTTTGCGATTTCAGAATTCCGTAACCATAAGTCCTTAATAGCAATTTCAATTGTGTCGGATAAATTCAGCACTTTTTTTATTGTTTTTTTCCAGTCATTAAAGTCAGTCGAAAAAACATTGTCAAGATTCATATTTCCAATCAAATCACTTTTTTCAGTCGGTAACTCTTTTAAAGTATCCAATATGAACGCTTTAAAAAATACATTGATATTCATATCAGTTTTTGGTGGTTCAGGTTTCTTTTTCCAACTGAAAAGTTTCATTGATTACGTTTTTCTTAAATTACTTACAACGTGTTTGTGTATGGCTCGTTGCGGAAAATCAGCTGTGATTTTCCGCCGTAACCGAAAGATAGCAAATTGCAATGAATTCTGATTAGGAATTCAGCCGCAATGAGCTATACACGTTGTTGTGGTGTCGTTTTTATTTTTAATTCAGCGCCAATTTCGGGTTTCGCTTTTTGTTTTATATTCATTGGTTTTATTAGATACCAATAAATTCCATTTTTTCTTCTTTCTAACTCTTTTTTAACTGCAATTTCTCTATCTTTTTCAGTTTTGTAAGAGTTACTGATATGTTCAGATTTTGTTTCACAATCGAACATAATTTCAGAGTCCGCAATCAGAAGTGTTCCAGAGAGAACTCTTTTTGTTACAGCCCAATTTGTTTCCGTATTCAAGTCGACAATTTCCGTATCTGGTGGAATTCCATTTTCATTATGCTGTAATTCAGTCAGAATTCCAATTCCAGTTATATTAAAACACTCAATTACTTTTACAAAACCTTTTTTCATTTATTCAATCCACCATTTTTGAAATAATTCTTTCCGATATTTTATTATTGAGTCTACTTGTAATTCCGATGATTTAGTCAATTCAGAGTAAGTTCGCTTTGACATTGGTAATTGATTTACAGCTTCGATTAATCTGTTTTCAATTGTTTTCTTTCCATTATAGGATTCACACAATTTATTTAATAATTCAATTTCCGCATTGTATTTGTTGAATTCATTATCCGCACAATGGTCGTGAGTTCTATAACTGCAATAAGCATTATTGAATAAATACCAATCATATTCTACTGTATGATTTTCGAATTTTACTGTTCGTTCAAACGCAGGGTCAAATAAAAATAGGAATAGAGTTCCTACTAAAATAAATATTGGTATTATTAAAATCAGTTTCTTCATCAAATGCACCACAACGGTTAGGCTATGCGTAGTGCGGGATTTCAACGCACTTCACTTTCCGTCTACCGAAAAGTTTGTTTAATGTAATTACTTTAATTTCAGCACTTTCGCCCGCATTACGTATAGCCATTGTTGGCATTTCGTTGTTTTTATTCATCTTCAATCGTTTCCTTTTGCAAGAAGTCCAATTTCAATAAATCTTCTTTTTCTATTTCCCAACCATCAAAGTCAATATTCCACCGCTCTTCTAAAAATGAGAGCATTTTTTTACCCCGACTTTCAATTTCTGCTGGTGTCCAATTGTCATAGCTTGAAACTTCAATTTCGCTGTAAGCACCGTTAAAGAAACCAACTTCATCTCCATCCTTATTCGTATGTTTTTTCTTGAAGTCAAAGCATTTGTTTTGGAACTCAGAGTTTTTTGATTGTCCGAGCAATACCAAGTTTCCTAAAGTGTTAAGCAGAATTTTTCTTTCCTTTTTCGAGTGCATATTAAAAACAGAAGTCCAACAATCGTCTTTTGGTGTTTGAGGATAGATATGCTCAATTGTATCTTCTTTTTTCCGTTTGTTAAAGTCAGTCCAACTTACTTTCTGATTTCCCTTCGCTTTTCCTTGTAAGTGAAGTTCATATTCAAAAAGGAAATATCTCAAACCATTCCAACTGTAAAAACCTTCTCCTTTTTCATACTGGTCTTTAACATAGTTGTCAAATTTTTCAAGGTCAAACCAACCGTGATAAACGTAATCGTCTCCTTCGCCTGACTCTCCTTGGGTCATCCAATTAACATTACCAATTACTTTCTCGATTGTAGTTTCTCCTTGTCCCCAATGGTCTAAACCGAAGTAAAACATATTGGCAAGTCTATAAAAATGACTGTTTTTTGTGTTTGAAGGTCTTTGAGAAAGACGGAAAACGAGAAAAATGAAACGTTCTGCCGATTTGAAGAGTGGCAAAAATTCATTCTCATTACACTTCGTCATTGCAGCCATAAATAACGGTGGAAAAGCACTCATACCTAAGCGATTGAGTTTTTGAATCCATTCTTTTGTTTCGTCTTGATAGTCAGAAAATTGAGCGTTGTACAAGTAAAACCAAGATTTAACACTTTTAGAAAGACTATCAATATACTCCTTAATGTCTGTCAAAACGATTCTGCCTTTAATCGCATTTTTGGCTGTGAATTTTTTATTGAGTAAGAATTTGGCATAAGAGGCTGATTCTTTCCTGTCGTACTTAAAGTACATTATCCAATGGTTACGCAGGAACTCGTCATCATCCATTGCATTGTCCTTGTTCTTGCCTAAATACTCATAAATGGTTTTCCAAGTCTCGTTAATGTCTTTTCTTAATCGTGCTCTTGTTTGATTGTCAACATCTAAAAGGGTCGATAGATAAATTAGTCTGTTCTTGAGTAACTCTAAATTTGACAGAGGTTTTCCCCTGTTATTCATAGTCTCAAAAGTTACATAAACATCAAGTTCGTCATCTATTTCGTAAAAGTTAAATTTGAATTTAGCTGTAACCTTCTTGAAAATTTCTTCAAGCTCTTGTTTTTCGAGTTTTTCTAATTTTTTCTCGAAGAAGTCTTTCGCTGTTTTCAAGTTTGAAGTGTACAAAGTCTGTTCTGGGACTTTGTCAGCAGTTGAAGACTCTTGCCGTAAAATCTTCGTTTTAAAAAACTCATCGCTTGGGTTATCACGTTCATAACCAAATATGTACGACTTGTAGCTGTCTCCGTATGCTTGGAACAAGAATTTGTTTACCCAATATGACTTGTCTTTAAAGTTGATTCCTTCGCTATCGGCAAATTGATTAAGTATTTCATTAATTAGAATGATTGAAGTTGTCAGTCTTTGCTGTCCATCAATGAGGTAATATGCTCCAAGTTCTCTTTCAAAAAGCCACAAATCGTCTTGCCATTTCTCAATGTTCTCAACACTTGATTTTGAAACTGGCTCAACAGTTAGAAGTCCTGTGTAATGGATTTTGTCGCCTTTCAGATTGATAAGGTCTTCCCAAAAGTCTTCAAGTTGGTTTGTTTCCCAAGAGTACCCCCTTTGAAAGTCGGGGATTCTAAAAAATTTTTCGTTAAATATTTCTGTTAACGATTGTAGTTTATTGTCTGCCATTTCGGTCTTTTTTCAATGAATGCCAACGGTTTTGGCTATGGTTTCGTTACGGAATGGTACGCGAGTATCATTCCGCCGTAACCATAAATTTAGCAAAAAGGCTTGAAATTCCGATTAGGAATTTCAGCCGTAATGAACTATAGCCGTTGTTGTGCTTTCGTTATTTTTTAATTTGTATTTGGTTTAGTAGCTTTAATAATTTCATCTATGAGTTTATCTGTTTCTAGACAGCGTTCTTTAACTTGTTGGTAATACCAAATATTATTGTCCAAATAGTTCTCGAATTTAACCTCTTGAAATAAAGGATAATAATCTGGTTTTACTTTAGAACTTCCAGCCCATGGATAGTTACTTGCCATATCCATTTGTTTAAAAGATATTTTATCTAATAAATAGGGTATTAGCTCGTTGTTTGACCAATTATCCAACTTTGTAACACGAGTTTTTCTGATTTCAGATAGTGTATTCCATTTATAGAGTAAGTCTGTGATTTGTTCATTTTTTAAAAGGTTTAATTTACCACTCTGGATAATGTTTTTAATTGTATTATCCGCAAATGCTATTTCGCTATATCCGAAAGAAACATAAAAAATACTATCTAAATTATGTTTAGAGAGTTCTTCTTTTGAAGTTCCAATTAAATTCATTAAAGTTATTTGCGCATTCATCTGATTATTAACCTCAATAAGAAAATCTTTCAACACCTTTTTATTTTCTTGAAAATCTGTGTGAAGTTTGGTAATTACCTCTTTTTCTTCGTTTTGCTCAATGCGATTGTTATTCCAGTTATTGACTTGTAATGCTAAAAGAATACCAATCATTACTAAAATAATTTCACCAATCGCATACTTAAAATACTTTCTAGTTTTTCCTTCTGACAGTAAATTTTGTCTAATTTTTCTAAAGAATTTTATCATTGTTCAGTGGTTGGTCATAATGAAGCACAACGGTCTAGTGTATGATTTCGTTGCGTGTTTAAGCCCTAAAGTTAGCAAATAATCACAGATAGAAAATTCCAGCGGAATTTTCGTAAGTAAGCTTTAACTAGCAATGAATTATACACATTGTTGCCACTAGTACTTTGTTAATATTTTATTTTTAACTTATAATCGATATTAAATGCTTTTTGACATTCATTTTGGTTGGATGAACTAAGCTTTTTCTTTTTTATTTTTTCCCCATATTTCTGATACCACTTAGTTAACTTTTCTTGTGCTACTTGAGGATAGTTATTAATGAATTCAAGAAGCCCAATTGGGTATCCAAAGTCACAATTAATATCAAAAACATCCCATTGCGTTTGAAAAACTAAGAAATAAGGTATTGATATAATATCGTCAAGAATCATAAAAGCGACTGTTCCGACAGTCAGATTAGTGTCTCTGCATTGTATTTGGATATCAGTCTTAGTTTCATCTTGAATCTTTGATATAAGTTGTGGAATAGCTTCTTCTCCGAGTTTTACTATATCCCAATATAATGAGTCGCCACAGTTCCAGACTTTAGAGTCCATTTCGTTGTTTTTAAATGATATTGTTCCAAAAGGGATTTTTTTGATTTCATTAATTCTATTAATTAAATCATTTTCTATTAAGCGAGAATCTATTGATAATGAATATTCAGGCTTTATTTCATAGTTTTCGGCAATTAAGGTTTGTTCCGAATTCTTTTTGGTATTGGAACAGGAAGTAATAATTGTCAATAAGATTAATATATGTAATGTCCTCATTTCTTGTATTAGTGGCAACGGTTTTGTGTATGGCTCGTTGCGGAAAATCAGCTATGATTTTCCGCCGTAACCGAAAGATAGCAAATTGCAATGAATTCCGATTAGGAATTCAGCCGCAATGAGCTATACACGTTGTTGCCAGTAGTTTTTTATCCATTTAATTTTTCTGTCAATTCCTGCATAAACAAAAGCATAGAAAACTTTACAAATTCCAATTCAGATTTCGTGAATCGCACTTCTTCATCTAAGTAGAGGGCTTTTTTTATACTCCGATTTCTTATTGAATTACAGTTTTTTATAAATTTTTCATCCGCTTTTGAAACTGAATGAACGATTAAATGTCGGCATTCAAAAGCAAACTTAATGTCGTCTAATTTTTGGTCTTTGTCAATTTTTATTCCCAAATAATTTTCGAAAGATTTAATCACATTTCCAATGTTTTGAAAAGTTAGTTTCTTTTTTGCAACGAGTAATTTTTTCAAAAGATTTGGGTTTTGATTGACTTCGTCAATTTCGTCCAAAGTCAGTTGAATTTGATTTTTAGCACTTTTAGGAAGTTTATCGTTTGAATATTGAAATTTTAGTACAGTCGAAAATATTTTTTCAATGGTAAGAGTGAAATGAGAGACTAACAAGACTAAACATTGATTGTAAATTATGCTATAATGCTTTGTAAAAGATTTGTTTTTGTCAATTCCCTCTAATGCCATTACTGCATTATCTGCTAAATAATATGGATTATTAATTTTAGGTGCTCCATTTTTTAGTTTGTCATTCAGACTTTTAAGATGATGAAGGCAAAAATCCATTATCTGTCTGTCAAATTGGATAAGTTCAGTTACCGAGTCAATTTGTTTTTCAAAATTCTCATTTATTTTTTTTAGTTCGTTTTTCATCAAATTACTGGCAACGGTTTCGGCTATGAGTAGTTGCGTGCGTTAGCACTCAACTTTACAAGTACACACCAAACTGAAAATCCGCGAGGATTTTCAGAAGTAGGCGAGGACAAGCAATTACTTATAGCCATTGTTGTAGCACGTTTTTTTATTTTGTCTTATAAAATTTATCTCTATTCGCTTTTACGTATTTCGTCAAGTCCTGCTGATATGTTTTGACAAAACTTTCCTCGTAAAAATAATCTTCTATTTTTTCAGCCGAAGGAAGTTCTTTGTATCCTTCTGCGAATGCTGTAAATCGTTTATTCCAATCACTTTTATTATTCTGAAACTTTGAATACAAATCTTGAATTGTATCGAACTTACCAAAATATTCATTCAAAACTATTTTATAATCCGTAGCCAATTTTTCCATTCCAGTTACTTGCATTCCTTCTAATGCAAGTATTGACAATTCTGGGTAATTAAACAAAAATTGGTAAACTCCTCCGTTGTTGACTTGAGATTCAAAGTTTATTAGAGTGAAATAAATCCTCTGTTCTTTAGTCAGCTCATTTAAAAAATCAGCGTGAGTTTGATTCTTTTCCCAATATTTATTTGTTGAGTAAATGTCATTGCAAATTTTCTCACAAATGTCATAATGTTCATTGTCATAAACTCCCCATTCTTTATCATTCCATTTTTGCTCAATTTCAGATATCCAATTTTCAGGCAATAAAGGAAGATGTTGAGTAGATTCAGATTGAGAATCAAGTCGAACAAATTCAGTCATAGTGTTTTCAAGATTTTTTGATTTATTTCTCAAAACTAAAAATGCAACAACCAAAATTAAGATTACAATTATGATTAAAATTCCTATTTTCATTGGTTCGGTTAAATGTGCTACAACGGTTTAGTATAACCGTCAGTTACGGGTTAGTATGCGTTAATTTTCAGTTTGGCACAGACGTTAGCAATTCCGAGTGGATTCGGACGTAGTCGAATCCGCCGTAATTGCGGTTATACATTGTTGTAGTGCGTTTTTATTTTTTCTATTACGTTGTCAGTCAATATAGTCAATTCAATTTTTTCCGATTTCCAACTGCGGTCAATTTGTTTTCCGACGTTAGTTGAGAAAATATCCCAGTTCAAATTCATACTCTGTCCAAGTAAAGTAATTGTTTTTCGCAAGTCGTGATTATTTTTTTCCAATTCGGTCATTATCCATTTCCCAATTCCGTAAGCTGATTTAAGGTCTTCTGAAAAACTCAGATAGTATTTGGGAATGTCATTTTCATAAATCACGTCTTCGTTAAATTCCAATTCCAAAAAAGGAAAGAAGCGTTCATTTTCTTTTCCCTCAATTAGATATGATTCCGTTTCGAGAGTTATTTTTTCGGTTCGGTTTTTTAGATATTCAGATGTTTTTCCATTCCAACCGCATTTTATGCAATTCCCATTATCGAATATGTGTTCGCAATTCGGATATCCATATAATTCGTGAGCACAATTCGGACATAATTCAGCCATTTCCGAATTATTTCTAAAATAGTCAGATTCACATTCGACACAAACTGCTTTTTCTTGATTCATCGGTTTTTTCAAATGCACTACAACGGTTTTGTATATGGATCGTAGCGTGTAAATTAGCGATAACTTTTCGGTTAAGCACAAGCCATATTTTTGATTTTTATGTTTTAAATTCTTGTAAATATAACAAATTAAAAATATGGCGAATTCGCAAAAAACCTTAACTTCGATTAAGCAACTAACTAGCTATGAGCTATATACGTTGTTGTGGTGTCGTTTTTTCACGCTGACATTGGTTTCACGTTAATTTGTCCGCCGATAGCTTTCAACACTTTCATTATTGTTCCGAATTGCGGTTTCGCTCCTTCAGATAATGCCTTGTAAAGACTCGGTCTGCTCATTCCAGTTTTTTCCGCAATTTTAGTCATTCCAATTGCCTTTGCGATATGTCCGATTGCCACAATCAAATCAGAACTTTCGCCATCTTCAAGAACTGTATTCAGATATTCAGCAATCATTTCTTCGCTGTCCAAATAGTCTGCTATATCAAATTTAGTTGTTTCCATATCAATCCTCTTTTATTCTGTTCCAGATTTTTTTCGCTTTCTCGATGTCCTTTTGTTGGGTAGATTTATCTCCACCAATTAAAAGAATTACGATTTTATCATCTTTTCTTTAAAATAAACTCTGTAGCCTTTTGCGTAATTAATTCGCATTTCGCTAATTCCATCTCCAACAGGCTTACAATCTCCAAAATGCTCGTCAGTTTCAAGTTTCTGAATTCGGAAAAGTATTTTAGATTTCGCACGTATATCTTTCAGCTTTCTAATCCACTTATCAAATTCAGGTGTCTTTTTAGTGATAATCATTTATTGTATCCAATTAGATACAAAATTAAACATTTTTTTTGGATTTCTGAAATGGTTTGTCCTTAAAGCGAAAAGTTGGTCTAAAATGCACCACAACGGTCTTGTGTATGGCTCGTTGCGTGCAAATTAGCGATTAATTTTCGGTTGAGCCACAAGCCAGATTTTTAAATTTTACTATTTATCTTGTTTTTTGGAAATCGTCAAATTTAAAAATTTGGCGACTTTCCAAATATGCCTTAACTTCGGTTTAAGCAACTGAATAGCAATGAGCTATACACGTTGTTGTAAACCGTACTTTCGCACGATTTTGTCTGCTTTTCTATATCCAATTCGTAATCCAATATACTGAAATTTCGCTAAAATCTCATTCGCAAAAGTTCTTTCATTTGGTCGGAATAGAGTAGGACTTAAATCGGTATTCCATAATTCTTCGACAATTCTGTTTCCTTGTCCGTATCTCTTAAATCTCTTGTAAAAACCTACAAATCCGTCTGAAAAGTCGTGGATTGCAATACTATCGAAAGCGTATGACAAATTTCCGATTTGCGAAAGTCGTAAACCTAAATCAACATCTTCGCCACCTGCGATTGCAATTTGCTCATTAAATCCACCAATTTCATCAAATGCTTTTTTCCAAATTAGCGAGTTGGCTGTTATTAAATATTGCGGAACAAAATCGCCATTCTCATCGTAAGTCTTTAAAGGAATTAAAATTTCTTGGCTTTCGTAATATTTTGAGAGCTTGTCATTATCTAATGATTCTATATTACCAGCATAAGCCACAGAGTTATTATCAGCTTTTAAATAGCCTTTAATAATTGACTTTGTTGGGATACAATCGCTGTCATTAAACAGCAACCATTTTCCTTTCGCAATTTTTGCGCCTTTGTTTCGGGCTGAAGCTGGTCCAACTTTTTTGCACTCAATTAATTTAATTGGCAAGCCGAATTTCATAAATTCAGTTTTCAATTCAATTCTTGGACTTGAATTGTTGTCCACAATTATAATCTCTTTCGGAAAGTCAGTTTTCGAGTGAGTTTTAAAGAACTTGGTTAAATAGTTATCAATTCCTTTTTGATTGTCTTTTACTGGAATTACAATAGAAATTTCATTTTTTGTAATTCGTTCAGACGATTCTTTTTTCGTCTTCATTTCATCGTTGAAGAAGACTAATCGACTTATTAATGTCATTCGCAGTTTTTTTAGGTATGGTTTACAACGGACTAGTGTATGATTTCGTTGCGTGGTTTTAGCACTAAAGTAGCAAATAAATCACAGATAGAAAGTCCGCCAGGACTTTCGTAAGTAGGCTATAACTAGCAATGAATTATACACATTGTTGTGCACTGGCTTTTATTTTTTCAGTTCGTTTCGATACAAGTCAGCTAAAACTTTCCGTTTAGTTTCGTTTTTTAAAATATTCTGTAACCACATTTGCGGTTGGTCAGTCGCGCTTCCATATTCTCGGTCTTTATATTCTTTAAATTCCGAAAATTCAAGCCAATTTATATTGTGAATATGCTGAAGTGAATAAACAGCCATTTCTCCATTCGTTGCTCCAAAAAATGGGCAAGTATGGACTTTAGTTTTAGTTGTGTCAGAAAGTTTAGAAATAAGAAATTCAGTCAATTCCGTTTTATCATTTTCCGCAAACTTTTTCCATTCCGTTTCGCTAAAAACCATAGTAGGAATTTCTCTCTTTTTTTCTGTGACATATTGTGTTCCACCTAAACAACCTCCTTTTTCAAAAACCATAAAATTCCACTGTTCCGCAATTGAGACGGTTTGCTGTAATTCCATTTTAGGAATTTCTTTGGTCAATTCAGCCGTTTCATTATTCAATTCCGATTTAGGTTCTATTTGGTTTTTACAAGAAACTAAAGTCAAAATTAGAAGCAATATTTTTAATGGATTTCTCATTTTTCAGCTTGTGCACAACGGGTTTGTATATGGTTTGTTGCGTGGTTTATGCACTAAATTTAGCAAATAAAAATGAACTAATCACCAGGCAAGTATAAATTGCAAATAGGCGAGCAGCAGCAATGAACTATATACGGTGTTACCCAACGTTTTTTTTTAATTTTTTACTTATAATCCTAAATATCAACAAGGCAGGAACTAAAATACTATATAGAATTAATGCACCATTCCAATCGATTTCTTTTTTTAATCCTAAATAAGATACTAACATTAGAATTGATATAAAAAACGTAAATAAAGCAAAAGCATAAAGGTATTTAAAACCTTTAACAAGTAATGATTTTAATACAGGATTCAGTTTCTTATCTAATGTTCTTATTCCTCGATTTTCTTTTTTGGTCATACTTTATTTTCCAAATTCCGTATTTTAATTTGCCTCTAAATTTATTCCATTCGTGTCTAATTCCTCCAAGTTCCCAATTAACGTCAAATTTCCGTTCGGTTTTGTTCGAGTTTGGTGCTTCGCTAACATAAAATGGTCGAGCAACTTTGCAGTGCAACATTGGTTCGTTATTTATGATTGTTGGATAAAATTCTGCTATGTGAGAAGTTTTAAGGAAATACCTGATTTCAATTATTGTTTTATTCGACAACGATTTATAAATGTATAGATTAATGTCATAAAGATTTTCATAAATCGCAGTCAGTTCCGACACAATTCCGTTCAACGTTTTTGGTGCTTTTTTGTCATTAATTTTTTTTCTAATTCTTGCACGTTCAAAAAAGTTTTTCCCGATACTTTCATCAATTTCCGACATAATATATACACAATTCCTCGATATTTTATTCCAACAAATATCGGTTGCCATATCAATCAAACTTGATGTTGCGTCTTGGATTTTATTTTCGAGTTCTGCTTTTTTCAAATGTTGGGTAACGTTCTCGTATAACCGTCAGTTACGGGTTAATATACGCAGACTTTTCGGTTTAGCACAGACTTTAGCAATTCCGAGTGGATTCGGACGTAGTCGAATCCGCCGTAATTGCGGTTATACATTGTTGTGCACAGTATTTTATTTTTCACAGTCAGGAACTTTAAACGTTTTTGATATTCCATTTTTTAAGGTCAATTCGAAATAGTCATTCCCATTCTCTTTTTTAACTGCTTGTCCAATTTCTGCGAGTTCGAGTAAGTCGGAATTTGATTCAATTAAAAATAGATATGAGATTCGGTTGTCGGTTGAATCCGCTGTGATTATGTCTAATCCAAAGAATTTTTGATTCATATATCCGCTATACTCGTATCGTAACACCTTATGAATTTTTCCGTCATAAGATTGGTTGGTTTGTTCCATGCAGCTAATCTCCATTGCTTCTTTGTTAGACTTTTTCATTGAAAAATAATAAACTGCCCAAAATCCAAAGTAATACAGGAATCCACCCAGCAAAATGATTCCAATAATCCATTTCAATATTTTCAAAACCTTGATCTTTTCATATTGTGCACAACGGTCTAGTGTATGATTTCGTTGCGTGTTTAAGCTCTAAAGTTAGCAAATAAATCACAGATAGAAAGTCCGCGAGGACTTTCGTAAGTAGGCTATAACTAGCAATGAATTATACACATTGTTGCCACCAGTTTTTATTTATTCCGACGTTTTATTAATTCCTCGTATTGGTTTACTAAATGGTATAAATAAGTTATTAAAGCATCAAAAAAGTCAATCGCTTCTTTCGCATCTTGCTGTTCTACAATTTGGTTGTGCGAGTGCGCTCCATCATTTCCGATTAATCTCAATTCGTTCGCCCAACTGTAAAGAGTATCTTCTAAAATTCCTTTTGAATTCAGATTCTTTAATTTAGTTGCAAGATTTCCTTTTTTCTCTCCTTTGTCCATACAGATTGCTTCTATTCCTTTCCGACACATTATCACACAAGCATCGTATGCGTGTGCTCGATAACATTTCAAAGCTTCTTTGTATGGGTTAAATACAATTTTAGGACAATTTTTAATTGCGACATTTTCTGTGTTTGGAAAGAATTGAATTTCACTATTCGGATAAAAATCTCCCTCAACAATTTGATAATGATTTTCTTTCAGAAACGGATTTTGACATTTCAAGCATTTACTCAATGAAATTTCAGTTGTGTTTCCAAACATTTCGTCATTCATTTCACGTTCGGAAGTATAAGTAAAAATGATTTTGGTCTCGACTACAGAATTGCAAGTCGGACAAAAATTCATTTCTTTATGTTCCTCGTTTTCGGTCATTTTCAAATTGGTGGCAACGGTCTTGTATATGGCTCGTAGCGTGTAAATTAGCGATAATTATTCGGTTAAGCACGAGCCGAATTTTTTAATTTTCTTATTTTCTTTTTTACTAATAAGCCAAATTTAAAAATTTGGCGGACTTGCAAATATACCTTATCTTCGATTAAGCAACTGACTAGCTATGAGCTATATACGTTGTTGTGGCACGTTATTGTTCATTCTTTTTACGAATTCATTAAATGTTACACATCTATTTTTGGGAATCATAGCAGCAATCCAATTTTTCCCACGACCTTTTTCTTTTCCTCCATCTTTCATTAGGTTGCTATTTAATCTTACAGGTTCTTCTAGAAAATAATAAGTTAAATTCTCGGATATATTTTCAGATTTATACTTCACTCCATCAATCCAATTCTTTACTACGATTGGATCTTTTTTGAAGCGTAACAAATCTGTCTCAAAATTTTCTATTTCGTTTGGAACTAATGTTAAAACACCAAGAATTTTAGAAAGGTAAGCAATACCTTCTCCTTCTTCTTGATTTGCATTTCGCGTAAAATATGGCGCAAAATAAAGTGGTGTTCCATAAGTCTGATCTCTTCGATATATACTATGCTTTTTATATCTCACTAATTCTTCTTCGATAGAAAGATCTTGTATTAAAACTTCTTTTTGTTCGTTCATTCTATAATTTTTTGATACGAATTTTAAAAATTTTGAAACTAACTCATTGTCGATAAATTTTTTATGATCGTATAATTCTGTAATGTCTAACCAACTCGTATTTATTATTTCAACATCATCAGCAATTTGCTTATTTGAATCTCTTTCTTGAGTAACAAAACACAAAATTTTGGTTTTAGCTTCTCGATTGAACGAGTTCAAATATTGAGTTCTCTGTTGCCGAATTCTATTTTTTCGAACTTTAGCTTCAATAATAATATGAAATTCATTTCCGAATTCAATTTCTATATCTGTTCTTCCTTCGTTTCTCGTATATTCTATTTTAATTTCAATTTCTCGAAATCGGCTTGAAGTAATTCGAGTTCCAATATTAATAAAGTTGAGAAATTCAGATAAAGCCTTTCTTTCTTTGCCTATTACAAATGCAAAAGCTTTGGTCAAAGCAGTTTCATTATTTCCAAGAAGATCAAATTCAGACAAAACTGATTTTGGTGAATTCTTTCTTTTTATGTTCATAGGTTGGTTTTAATGTGCCACAACGGTCGTGTATATGGCTCGTAGCGTGCAAAAAGGTACTGGTTTTTCGGTTAGGCACAAGCCAAATTTTTAAATTTTACTATTTATCTTTTTTTATTGGAAATCGTCAAATTTAAAAATTTGGCGACTTTCCAAATATACCTTAACTTCGTTTAAGTAACTAACTAGCTATGAGCTATATACGTTGTTGGCAGTAGTTGTTATTTTTTTTCAATAATTTCTTCTAATCGATGTTCAATTACAAGTCCATCCTCTGTTTTAGTTGTAGAATAGAGTTCGCCTATACCCTCGCATCCACAACCTTTCCAAGTCCCTTTAAGTTGTTGTTTATTACCATTCAATTCAATTGTTAGTGTTTTTTCCGATTCAAAAATCGCACAATTATACTCTTTTCCATTAAATAATTTAGTCACATATTTTTTATGAGTAGTAAATCCATTGAATTTCCAATTCATATTCCCGTTTTCTGTTGGGACATCATATTCGGATGAATCTTCGAAGGTCGCAAACTCACAAAATCTATTTTCGCTAATAGTTTCTTTTGTTTCGATTAGGTTAGGATGCGCTTCAACTTTTGTAAACGATTTTACTATTTTAGGTATTCCATTTTTTAAAGCAAAAATTGTTGAATCGTTCGTGATGTTTTGAGCATTTTTGCTTATGCTCGTAAGTATGGTGTCTTTTTCAGCTCTTAAATTATAGGTTTTTCTGATTATTTCTTTTGTGCTTTCTCGATTAGATTTTAAAGAATAAATTAATGTTCTTTCATAAATGAAATTATCAATTGGATAAACATAATCTACAAGTTTCGTGTTATCACAATCCATAGTCGTGATTTTAAATTGTTTTTGGGAATTTTGACAATTTAAAAGTCCGAATATTATTAAAAGTAAAATTGTATGTTTCATTTCAATTACTGCCAACGTGTTTGGCTATGGTTTCGTTGCGTGAAAATCCGCGAGGATTTTCCGCCGTAAACCGAAGATAGCAAATTTGCGAGGACTTTCCGAAAGGAAAGTCAGAAGCAATGAACTATAGCCGGTGTTGCCTGCAGTTATTTTTTTGTCAGTATTGCATTCCGCCATATTTTCTTTTTATTCAGATATTCGTCATTATAGTTAATCAGTTGAAATAAATAATTCCCGAAGTGTTTTGGCTTAAGTTTTACCAAGTCAGACTGCTCCATTTTTGTCCGAATTTCTAAAAAGCTTTTCCCAGTTTTTATAAAGTCAATAAGTCCGTTTACTTTTTTTAAATCAGATTCATTGTCTATTTGTAAAGGCATATTATAGATTGTCTCTCTTGTTGGAATTTCGTAATTATTTAGATCGTCCAACAATTTAGGGTGTTTTTCAATCACTCTTTTTAATTCCGAATTTTGACTTTCATCTAATTTTGAAACGAATGCCTCACTACAACTCTCGTAGCTAATGGATTTTTTAAATTTCGAGTTCAGAAATCTTTTCGTTACTATTATTCGGTCATTAATTCGGTCACCGATTTTATTTTCTCCAAGTACTGGATAACTTTCATCGTAAAATTGGTCAATGATATGTTCAATTCTGTAAATCCCTTTTGAATAAGAATTTACCCAATCTCCGATTTGAAGTTGGTTTGATTTCTCTCTTTTTAATAGTTTGTCAAATATTGTCAATATCGGTTGGTTTTAATTGCAGGCAACGGTCTCGGCTATGAGTAGTTGCGTGGGTTAGCACTTAACTTTGCAAGTACGCACCAAGCTGAAAATCCACTAGGATTTTCAGAAGTAGGCGAGAACAAGCAATTACTTATAGCCATTGTTGCCAGTAGTTTTTTTGTGCAGTATGTGGACTCGAACCACATTCGTCCCTTGGACAAGAAACTAGTTGCTTCTTCTCCGAGGGGATGCTTTAACCCTTAAGCTATACTGCTTTTATAAATTCCGATGTCATTATCATCCAATTCCATTCCAAATTCCGATTTGCAAAATGCTCTAAATTTTGAAACTTTTCGCTCAATTTTAAGTCCGTTTATTTTTCCTTTATGTATGTTCTGAAATTCGAGAATTACAACTTTGTTTATAATACTTTCTTTCGACAAACTTTTGATAATTATGTCATTAATTTCTAGAGCAATTTTTCTCAAAGTATTGATAGTGTCAATTACAATACTAAAAGTAATTTCTGTAAAATTTTCTTTGTCTGTGAAATCGATTCCTTGAAGTGAACTTGGTAAGTGTTCATTCCAAAAATCATTTAATTGGTTTCCTTTGCTTTTAATTAATTCAGTTATTGTTCCGCTAATATTATTAGAGTTGCTGTGTATTAATTTGTTTCTCTTTAATCTTAAATAGTCCAAAGTATCAAATAATTCATTCTCTAATTCCGTTTTGCTAGTTCCTATTCGGTTGAGTACTTTGTCAACAACTACTGAGTCATCTTCAAAACTATCAGATTTCTCTTCTAACGTTAGAATGCTAGAATCAATTGTTCTAGCAAAATCAAGCATATTCTTTAAATAACTTTCAAAATGTGCATAAATCAACACGTAAATTCCATTTACTAACGTTGTATTGGTTTTTGTATGTTCATTCTCTAATTCCTTGAATTTGATATTGTGTTTTCTTTTGTAGGGATTTTCAAGAAAGTAATCGTTTGTTTGAGTTTCTGGTTCACTTTCAATAATTACTAAATAATCAATGTTGAATTGATTCCACACGAACGTATAATGAGTAAAACCATTATTTAATTCAGATAGCGATTCGTAAAATTCTTTTAATTGTTCGGTTTTCATCAAATTACTGGCAACGGACTAGTGTATGATTTCGTTGCGTGGTTTTAGCACTAAAGTAGCAAATAAATCACAGATAGAAAGTCCGCCAGGACTTTCGTAAGTAGGCTATAACTAGCAATGAATTATACACATTGTTGTGCACTGGCTTTTATTTTTTCAGTTCGTTTCGATACAAGTCAGCTAAAACTTTCCGTTTAGTTTCGTTTTTTAAAATATTCTGTAACCACATTTGCGGTTGGTCAGTCGCGCTTCCATATTCTCGGTCTTTATATTCTTTAAATTCCGAAAATTCAAGCCAATTTATATTGTGAATATGCTGAAGTGAATAAACAGCCATTTCTCCATTCGTTGCTCCAAAAAATGGGCAAGTATGGACTTTAGTTTTAGTTGTGTCAGAAAGTTTAGAAATAAGAAATTCAGTCAATTCCGTTTTATCATTTTCCGCAAACTTTTTCCATTCCGTTTCGCTAAAAACCATAGTAGGAATTTCTCTCTTTTTTTCTGTGACATATTGTGTTCCACCTAAACAACCTCCTTTTTCAAAAACCATAAAATTCCACTGTTCCGCAATTGAGACGGTTTGCTGTAATTCCATTTTAGGAATTTCTTTGGTCAATTCAGCCGTTTCATTATTCAATTCCGATTTAGGTTCTATTTGGTTTTTACAAGAAACTAAAGTCAAAATTAGAAGCAATATTTTTAATGGATTTCTCATTTTTCAGCTTGTGCACAACGGTCTTGTGTATGGCTCGTTGCGTGCAAATTAGCGATTAATTTTCGGTTGAGCCACAAGCCAGATTTTTAAATTTTACTATTTATCTTGTTTTTTGGAAATCGTCAAATTTAAAAATTTGGCGACTTTCCAAATATGCCTTAACTTCGGTTTAAGCAACTGAATAGCAATGAGCTATACACGTTGTTGTAAACCGTACTTTCGCACGATTTTGTCTGCTTTTCTATATCCAATTCGTAATCCAATATACTGAAATTTCGCTAAAATCTCATTCGCAAAAGTTCTTTCATTTGGTCGGAATAGAGTAGGACTTAAATCGGTATTCCATAATTCTTCGACAATTCTGTTTCCTTGTCCGTATCTCTTAAATCTCTTGTAAAAACCTACAAATCCGTCTGAAAAGTCGTGGATTGCAATACTATCGAAAGCGTATGACAAATTTCCGATTTGCGAAAGTCGTAAACCTAAATCAACATCTTCGCCACCTGCGATTGCAATTTGCTCATTAAATCCACCAATTTCATCAAATGCTTTTTTCCAAATTAGCGAGTTGGCTGTTATTAAATATTGCGGAACAAAATCGCCATTCTCATCGTAAGTCTTTAAAGGAATTAAAATTTCTTGGCTTTCGTAATATTTTGAGAGCTTGTCATTATCTAATGATTCTATATTACCAGCATAAGCCACAGAGTTATTATCAGCTTTTAAATAGCCTTTAATAATTGACTTTGTTGGGATACAATCGCTGTCATTAAACAGCAACCATTTTCCTTTCGCAATTTTTGCGCCTTTGTTTCGGGCTGAAGCTGGTCCAACTTTTTTGCACTCAATTAATTTAATTGGCAAGCCGAATTTCATAAATTCAGTTTTCAATTCAATTCTTGGACTTGAATTGTTGTCCACAATTATAATCTCTTTCGGAAAGTCAGTTTTCGAGTGAGTTTTAAAGAACTTGGTTAAATAGTTATCAATTCCTTTTTGATTGTCTTTTACTGGAATTACAATAGAAATTTCATTTTTTGTAATTCGTTCAGACGATTCTTTTTTCGTCTTCATTTCATCGTTGAAGAAGACTAATCGACTTATTAATGTCATTCGCAGTTTTTTTAGGTATGGTTTACAACGGTTTTGTATAAGATTAGTTGCGTGGTTTAGCAACGAATTTAGCAAATACAAACCGAATAGAAAATCCGCGAGGATTTTCGTAAGCAGGCTCGTACCAAGCAATTAATTTTATACGTTGTTGGCAGTAGTTTTTTCTTTTTTATATTTTTCTAAATCTTCAATAAATTCCTTTAGTTTTATTTCAAACTTTCTTTTTGTCATACTTATAGAAGCAAATTCACTCGAATCATCGTTCCAATTTTTAGGGAATTCAGTAGATGCTTTGATTTCATAAATTCCTTGTCCTTTTTTCCTTTGCCTCTCGAATTGAGGGTCAACTATAAAACATAGATAAAAGAAAATATTTTGGTCGAATTTGAATTGAACTTTCCAATGTTCATCATCCCACCATTCTCGGCTTTCATCAATTAGGGCTATTTCCCAATTCTTCTTGTCGAGTTCTTGCTCAATTTGATATTTATATCCTGATTTTTTCAATTAACTATTAGTTGAAATTATCAAATTCGGTTTTTCTCCAACTTCTATTTTTCTATAATTAACGAAAGCTCCACATTCCAAAATTGCGTTTAACAATTCAGGTGCATTTTCTTTTAGATATTTTCCGTTATCAATTTCCAATAGAGTTGGTTTATCAGTCAGTTCGTCAACACAGTCAATCCAAGCATTCATATTTTCCCCATAATAATCTGGAAAATTCATTTCTTTCTTAAATTCAGAGTGGAATGTTTTCCAATTTTTTAATCTCTTACCTTTAATTCTGAATGTTTGCATTTCGTTTCTCAAATTACTGCCAACGGTCTTGTATAAGCGCAGTAGCGGTTTTTACGCACTAACTTTTCGGCTTTTAACTGACCTTAAATTTATATAATCTCTTTCGGTTCATTACTTGTACCGCTATTGAGTTTATACGTTGTTGTACATAGTGCTTTTACGTTCTGCTTGTAGCGTTGGCAGAGACATACTCTTTTACAGTTTCGGTGGTGCGTTGGCTTTAGCGACTGTAAATGTGTATGGCTCTTAGCGTTGGCTATTTCGTGAACCTTATTTGTAAATTCAACTTGAAATATAGCATTCCATTTTCCTCGTAAATTTCGCCAAATCCGTGTCGAGAAGAGCTTGCTGTATCGAGTTTTGTATTATTTAGTAAATAATCCTCAAATTCATTTCTGTTATAAATATGATAGCAAAGAACATCGCCATTTTCTTTAACAATTAAATATCCACCAGTTGCATCATATTTTCCACTCCAAACTTTTGATGGCATCATTCCAAGAGCAACATCAGTTAGAAAACGCTTAATCTTATATTCATAAAATTTATGTTCGTTTTCAATATCAAATTCCAAAGGATTTTTCTCTGCGGTCAGCTTAACTAAATCTTTTAAGTGTGAGAATTCTGTAGTGTAGAAATCGAATATTATTTCTGATAGAATTTGCGGTAAAAGGCTATCTATTAATACGAGATTATTCGAGAAAATCTTTCTTTCTGTTTTTACAAATTCAAATGTTCCACCGTTGTTTAAAACTTGAGTTATTCTATCCATTATTTTGCTTCTTGTGCTAATGGAATTTATTTGCTCAATTTCATATTTTGATAGGTTTGCAAAACCAATTTCATAAATAAAATTTGTTGTTTTTCCAGCGTTTAATAGAGTAGAAGGACTACCAAGCTGAGATTTAATACTGAAACCTAAAGTTGGTTGTTGATTCGTCCTTTGGTCGTGAACAACTATGGTAATATCAGTTTTGGCAGATGAACTCGCTTTAAGCGAAATACAATTAATCGATTGCATAAACTCTTCAATTTCTGGAACAGAAAAGGTTCTTTCTCGATTTTCTTTAATTTCATTGAGAAGAAAAAGAGCTTTGGTTTTAAATTGCTCTATTGGGATTTTTAAAACTTGTTCATTACCTGACACTAATATTATTTCGTCTTCGATAGAATATTCAAAGTCGCCATTATTTTCAGAACGTAAGATTTTAATTATTGGATAAACTAATCCTTCAAGTTTCTCAATATCTTTATCGCCAAGGAAAAGTTGTTTGTCTCCTAACAATTTGAACAGCGCATAAATTTCACTCCATTCGCCCTTATTACCTGTAATCATTTGCAGTTAAGTTTTTCAATAATTTTTTCCGCTGTTGCTTGAATAGCAGGAACCGCAACTGAATTACCAAATTGTTTATATGCTTGCGCGTCTGAAACTATAATTTTAAAGTCGTCTGGGAAGCCCTGAAGTCTTGCCCATTCTCGCGGTGTCATTTTTCTAATTCCTTCACGATTGACTTCGCCTGAAATGTTAGTGATAGGTTTAAAATTGGTCAATCTATCATCGTACACCAAGTTTCGTTCTCTACCCATTCCGCCACATACAACGGCATTCGCTATTCCATCATTTGGTATGATTTCGTAGCCAAATCCATTGCCTTTGCTTTCGTGTCGTGCTCTGTGATTTTTTAGAGTTTGAACGTAAGTAGTCGATAAATAATACTTTACCGAAACTTCATTTTCTTCCAAAATATCATCTAAAGTCACTGTCTCGTTTGTTGGTTCGGGATACTCAAAATCAGTTATCTCTAAGTCTTTCCTAAAGCCGACAATAAAAATCCTTTCACGATTTTGGGGAACACCAAATTCCTTGGCGTTTAATATTTTAGGTTCAGGAACATAATAATTTAAGTCCTCGCGTAAAACGTTTAGTATTGTTTTTAAGGTCTTTCCTTTGTCGTGATTTCGAAGGCCTTTTACGTTTTCTAAAAAGATTGCTTTTGGCTGTTTTTTCTTAATGATTTCTGCGACATCAAAAAATAACGTTCCTCTTGTATCTTCAAATCCGCCACGTCTTCCAGCTATCGAGAACGCTTGGCAAGGAAAACCGGCACAAAGCACATCAAAATTATCAGGTATGTAGCTTTTTGTTTTTGGTTTAGTTATGTCGCCAAATGGAATTTCACCAAAGTTCGCTTTGTAAGTTTGCTTTGAGTATTTATCCCATTCGCTTGTGAAAACGCATTTACCATTTAGGTTTTGTAATGCCATTCTAAAGCCACCAATTCCTGCAAAAAGGTCAATAAATTTGAATTTTGGTTTTTCAGGTGCTGGAAAAGGAACAGATTTATTGAGGTCAAAAATCAAATATTGAAGAGCCTGTTCTGCAACTTTGTTTGTTATTTCGTTTTCGGGATATTCTTTGGATAAGATTTCTTTGACGTGTGCAAGAGCATCTTTTTTGTAAAACTGCGAAACTCCGTTTTTGTGGTTGTGAATATAGTGTGTGAAAGAAGCTGGTTTAGAATTCTCTGGCTCGACTACTTTGATTTCAAATAGCTGTCCGTCAATGTTTTCTATGTCAATTCTTTCTTTTATCATTCATTTCTTAATTCAACTTCACAAGTTAAAAAAGATTTAGATTATATGTTCGGTATATTTGGTTTTTTGTTCACATTCTTTTGTCGATAAAGTTGCTCGAGCGCAAAGGCAGAAACAGCTCTTTTATTTTTCAGCTTGAGATGGTGCGATTGGCAAAAATAAATGTGCTGTTTTAGCGGTTGGCTTGCGGTGGATTTGCATTATGTACAACGGTTTTGTGTATGATTTCGTTGCGTGTTTAAGCACTAAAGTTAGCAAATAAATCATAGATAGAAAGTCCGCGAGGACTTTCGTAAGTAGGTTATAACTAGCAATGAATTATACACGTTGTTGTGTGTAGTGCTTGCTTACTTGTACCATTCTTTTTTAATTTTATCTATATCCATTTCTTTCCATTCGTCTTTCCAAAGTTCCCAATAAGGTATATCATTAGAAGATGGTTCTTTTTTACATCTGTCAATTTGTATAATGGATGGAAGAATCACAGCTTCTCCAATTAATAAAGCTTCTCCTTGTTTTAGAGAAGGCATTTTTTCTATTAAAGAACCCAATGAGTCCGGAAGTAGTTTCTTTACGTAACCTTGGTCAATTGGATTTGTAAGTCGCATTGCTATAAAATTATTGCATTGAGAAAAAATGGTTTCTGAAATCTCTGAAGGTCTTTGACTTGCTAAAAGTAAAGTAACTCCATATTTACGACCTTCTTTCGCTATTCGTTCAATTGAGTTTTTTGAAGCTCTATATTTAACTAAATTACTTGTAGGAACGTATTTGTGTGCTTCTTCATAAACTAATAACAAAGGAATATCATTATTAATTTTTTCATTAGGATTATTTTCACTTCTTAATCTTTTATAGAAATATCCATATTCAAATAAAATACGTGAAATTAAGGAAACTGTAATACTCAAAACCTCAAATGGAACTCCACTTAAATCAATTACAGTTACGTTTGATTCTTTATTCGATTGGTAACCTAACAATTGTTGTAGAGTTTCTTCAAATGTTATTTTAGCTGATTTATCTCCTAATAAGAAATCATAACGATTATCATTTATTTTATTTTCTAAACGATTTAAAAAATTTATTAACTTACCATTTAGACTTCCTGAAGCAGAAGTACCTTTTGATGTTAACTTTTCGGTAAATAGCCTTGGAATTGTGTCTTCTGAAAAGTTAAATTCGTCTCCTTTACTATCTATCCAAGGTATATTGTTAGTTTTATCTTTCTTTTCGTTATTTCGATTTTCTACATATTGAGTTACCTCTTTTAAATCAAAATATAGTGGTGAATCATAATGCAATTTTTCTTTTTCTTTAGCACTACCAACAAATTTTAATCTGCGATTATTTACAATCGCCTCTTTGAAAACATTTCTTTGATTATGGTCATTTGCTTCTGTATCTAAAAATAGCTCTTCAAGTTCATCACTATTCAGCATCCAATAAGGTAAAACTAAATTCTTTATATCAATAAAATTGGCATTTGGGAAAGCAGATTTATATTCTGAATGTATATCAAAAATAACTACGTGAGAATTGTTTAAAGCAAAATCTCCATTTTTAGAATTTACAGCAGTTTGTATTACTGTGGAAAGAGTGTGTGATTTACCTGAACCTGTAGAACCTACAACAGCAATATGTTTATTGAAAAACTTATTTCCGTTTACTGGTATTCGTACATTGTGGTTTGAAGAAAGTGAAGCAAATGTAAATTGTTCATTTTCCTTAACTGATTCTGTATATATTTTTTTAATTTCTTCCTCTGTTGCTGGTTCAACTTTTTTGGGTGGAATAGTTAAGTCATCTCCTCCACGAGTAAAAACTCCATTTTTTATAATTCCTAATGGGCTAGCTTCAATTAAATGTGTACGAGTTGCTACTCCATCTTTTTCTGTTACATCAATTGAGAAATTCTCAATAATAGCCATTAATACAGCATTGTCATTACCATAAATTTTTAAATAAGAACCAACACGTAACGATTCATCTGCAATTCTAAAGTCTTCTAGTTTGTCAACTTTAATTTTCACCTTATTAGGAAAGACAGCAATTACTTCTGCATTTATTTTTTCAACTTCCATTAGATTATTTTTTTAATATCGTTTAATTCTTCAATTTGAATATTTACAACATTTACACTTGTTATTGCTGTTGTGAAAAATGGTTTTTTATAGAAAAACTGATAAACTTCTTTTGTTTTTGAAATTTCGCTTAACAGTAGTTCGATAAAATTCAATTCATTAATTATTTTGAATTTTATTTGATTATGAAATGTAGCTTTCTCTTTAATTAAACTTATATTAAAGGTTGAGCCACTAAAAGCATACCCATCATTAATTTTGTAACCTTCTGTGTAAAGTTCTGTCTTTAGTGTTATTAAATCCGATTTTTTTAACCCATTTATATAAATATATGGACAAAATGTATCTGGATTTTTTGCAGATTTAATATCTGTCCATTTTTTTGAAATCAAATGTATTACACTTTTTAAATCGCTTTTTGAGTAATTAGGATTAACCTCAAATAGAAAAAATCTTTCAAAAGGTGAAATGTTATAAATAGTGAAGAATTCTTTTCTTAAATCGGCTAATAATTTTTTCCTTCCTTTATATTCAATAAACCATTTATGAAATAGTATTTTTTTCGAATTGATATCTTCTAAAAATTTCTTTTTGCTTATTGTTCTATCTGTTTTTTTCTCTTTAATTGCTAAAAAACTTATTAGTTTTAATGCGTTATTATAAAAATAGTTTTCAGCTTCGAAGTCGTCAGAACTAAATTCAGTTTGGTTTTTTAAAAGATTATGAATCTGTAAAAGTTGGTCTTCATAGGATTGTGCATTTACATTTATTTCTAGTTGATTTATAAAATCCAATAATTCCTTGTCACTTAATTTTAACTCATCATAATGCTTATGTATTTTTTTGTCTTTTTTATAAGTTAATAATTTGTCTTTTAAAAAATCTAATGTTAGTGGTAACGTTAATTTTGATTGACCTGTTTTAAAATGACCATAATAATTATAATTGATTCTCTTTTCTTTTCCATTTAAAACTTCTCTGAAATGATTTAGCATAAGTCTTATAGGCTTTGCTATTACAGAATGATTATATTCAGTTTTAGAATGATATTTACATTGTACAGCTGTTTCAATTGTAGCATTGTCTATGTCAATATCTTCAATTCCTTCGACAGTAATTTTATGATTTTCATCTTTTAATTCTAATAATTTCAGAATCGATAAATCAAATTGATAAAAATATCCTTTTATTGTATCTGTTGCAGTTCTATCTGTCATTCAATTCTCGATGTTTTTTTTGCATTACACACAACGGTTTTGTATATGGCTCGTAGCGTGCAAATTAACGATAACTATTCGATTAAGCACGAGCCGAATTTTTTAATTTTCTTATTATCTTTTTTTATAAATAAGCCAAATTAAAAAATTTGGCGGACTTGCAAATATGCCTTAACTTTAATTAATCAACTACTTAGCTATGAGCTATATACGTTGTTACCCACAGTTTATTTCGCACGCTTATATTTAGTTTCAATCATCGGTGAGTCCGCACCAAATACTGGAAAAGCCACCAACAATGCAACTCCGCCACTTTCCCTTAAAACTACTAACTCTTTTTCTTTATTCATCGCCAGTTTGACCGAACTATCGCCTAAAGTCCATAAAATGATAAATTTGAAATCCGTTTTCCATTGTCTTTTAAGCTGGAAGTAATTGTTCGCAATTTTACCTTCGAGAATTTGTGTGTCAATTATCTTGTTATCTCGAAATAATTGTGCTTTGAGGTTAAAGTCGTCATTAACTTCTAATTTAACATTTAAATCAGCCCAATCTTCTAGTTTTTCCGACTTATAATCTATCGTTGACCAAAGAGAACAAATCTCTGCTTCGCATTTCTCACATTTATTTTGATATATTCCGTTGAACAATTTTAAATTATTATTTTTAATTTGAGCAAGATCATAATTTGATTGTGCATTTTTTACCGAAGTACATCCTATAAAAGCCGGAATTATAATTATGTAAAGTAGTTTTTTCAAATTGTGGGTAACGGTCTCGGCTATGAGTAGTTGCGTGGGTTAGCGATTAACTTTGCAAGTACACACCAAACTGAAAATCCGCGAGGATTTTCAGAAGTAGGCGAGAACAAGCAATTGCTTATAGCCATTGTTGTACAGCGTTATTTTTTTCTAATTCTAATTTCAATATTCTTTTCAGAGTATTTATTTTGATTTTCTCTAATTTCTTTTGTAATCTTCTCAATTATAGAAGAACCTTTTTTTTCATATTCTTTTTGCTGTTGGTCATTTAACAAAATATTCAATTCGAAAAGTCCAACTCCGCCAGATAGCACAGATAAAAGTAAATTTCCGTTTACTTCATAAAGTACATAATTCCAATCACTTTTTTCTAATTCAGTTAGTTGGTAGTCCCAAAGTTTTTCTTTTTCAATGTCTTTAGGTTTGTTATTTCCATAAGCAACAGAAACCCTTAACGTGTTGTTATTAAAATTCCAATTTTTTAATAGATACTTCGCACAATAATTTGTTGTCGTCCAATATTTTCTTGAAGTCCAACCGTGATTACCTAACCAATAATAAAATTGCCCATTTAATTGTCGGACTGAAACATACGCACCTGGGTCAGATATGGTCGGATGAAAATGGTCAAAAAAGAATATTTCTAAGTGTTCAGGCAAATTTTCAAAAAGCAAATTCAGAGTTTCTATCTCAGGAATTTGCTCAATTTTAATATCGCAAACAACGTGATCAAAATCACTTTTTTCTGTCAAAAGCCCATTAATGTCAAAAGGGTACTTTGTTGATTTTTTAAAAAAGTTAATCATTCTGACGTGAGTTTTTTTAATGCTGTACAACGGTCTCGTATAACCGTCAGTTACGGGATTAAAGATAATAATTTTCGGTTTAGAACTGACGTTAGCAATTCCGAGTGGATTCGGACGCAGTCGAATCCGCCGTAATTGCGGTTATACATTGTTGTACTGCGTTATTTTTTCAGTTCCACTTCGTAATTCAGATTCCAACCATTGTCGGTTTTTCTCTGTATTAATTTAAATTTCTCTATTTGGCTTTCCGATTCAAATTCATAATTCCAGTTATTTTTAAGTTGGATTTTGTCTTTTAAAATCGGAAATATTCGTTTTGTAATTGAGTCAATAGCAATTTGCTCCATATTTTCTTGGTTTAAGTCAAAATACCAACTCGCTGAAACATTAAAAATTTGATTTGATTTTCTGTCCGCTGAAAAAAATGCTATTCCGTTTAATGAGGAATGATTTCCAAGTTCGATTGATAAATTGTCATCGGTAGTCAAATAGTCCGTAATTAGATATTCGTAACCTTGATAGTCCATATTTGGGTCCATCCGATACGAAAGTGTTGAATCTAATTCAGATGTTTTTTGTCCAATTCTCAAAATCGGTTTCCCATTATAAATTAAACTCAAAGGTTTATAAATTCTTATGCTATCAAATTTTTCTACACGATAAATTGAGTCCAAAATAATTTGATTTCGGTCTGTTTTATTTTCAGCATTTTTTCTGTCATTTTGTTTGCAAGAAACGACCAAAATCAAAACTGTCAAATATATTGTTATGCTCGATTTCATAATGCAGTACAACGGTCTCGTATAACCGTCAGTTACGGGATTAAAGTTAATAATTTTCGGTTAAGAACTGGCGTTAGCAATTCCGAGTGGATTCGGACGTAGTCGAATCCGCCGTAATTGCGGTTATACATTGTTGTGCAACGTTGTTTTTTTACTATTCCCATTTGTTGCTCGGTATTCTTAATTCATCCAATTTTTTAAGCTCTTTTTGTTTTGTTACAATCCAATAAATTTTAAATTCCGAAAGTTTGTTTTCGATATTTTCAAAATCAACGTCAAGTTCAGTCATATTATCTAAATCAACAAACAAAGTTGAATGACCAGGACAATTAATTACCATTTGATTTTTAAGCTCATTTAAACCAAACTCTAATTTCGGTCCTTCTGTTCCTAATTGGAACTTACCTTTAGATTGATATTTTTCACTCTTTATTTTTATAGTGTTTTCTGTGTACCAATCCAAAAAACAAGAGTTGCATTCATCAGCAATTGTTTCAACACTATATTCACCAATCTCAAAATCGTAATATTCAGTCAGATAAAATTTTTCATAAATGATTAGTCCTATGATAATAATTAAGATTCCAATGAAAAAGTATTTCAGTTTTTTAATCAATCTTAGTTTTTTTCTAATGTTGCACAACGGATTTGGCTATGGTTTCGTTGCGTGAAAATCCGCAAGGATTTTCCGCCGTGTACCGAAGATAGCAAATTTGCGAGGACTTTCCGAGAGGAAAGTCGGAAGCAATGAACTATAGCCGTTGTTGTGTGTAGTGTTTTTATCCATTTCGTATTTTACTCAATAGTTCGGTCTCGTTATATTTTTTCTCTTTATAATTGATTAATATTGGTTCTAAATCAAGTTCAGTTTGGTTATAAATCAGAAGTACACCAGGAATCGGCATTTTAAAAATGTCATCATAATATTCTACTGCGTATTCATTTCCGTCCAATTCAATTATTCTTTGAGTTTTTGGGAAATCATATTTAGAGCGTATTACTTGTATTTTTTTTAAAGTCCGTTTTTCAATTTGATTGTAAGGGGTTTTTTGGAAAAATCTTTTTTCTCGGAACTGTTTTAGTAATTCAATTCCGATTAATGTCAACAATCCGAAAACTGTCATTCCAATAGCAAAAAGACTTGGATAAATCAGATTTGTCCAGCTTTTTACAAATCCGCCAAAAATGCAAATCAAAGCTGCTATTCCGCCGAATATTGTAAACAGTAAAATCAGTTGATTTTTAATTGTATTTTGAAAATTTGCAGTCATTTTTTACATTACACACAACGGTTTAGTATAACCGTCAGTTACGGGTTAGTATGCGTTAATTTTCAGTTTGGCACAGACGTTAGCAATTCCGAGTGGATTCGGACGTAGTCGAATCCGCCGTAATTGCGGTTATACATTGTTGTAGTGCGTTTTTATTTTTTCTATTACGTTGTCAGTCAATATAGTCAATTCAATTTTTTCCGATTTCCAACTGCGGTCAATTTGTTTTCCGACGTTAGTTGAGAAAATATCCCAGTTCAAATTCATACTCTGTCCAAGTAAAGTAATTGTTTTTCGCAAGTCGTGATTATTTTTTTCCAATTCGGTCATTATCCATTTCCCAATTCCGTAAGCTGATTTAAGGTCTTCTGAAAAACTCAGATAGTATTTGGGAATGTCATTTTCATAAATCACGTCTTCGTTAAATTCCAATTCCAAAAAAGGAAAGAAGCGTTCATTTTCTTTTCCCTCAATTAGATATGATTCCGTTTCGAGAGTTATTTTTTCGGTTCGGTTTTTTAGATATTCAGATGTTTTTCCATTCCAACCGCATTTTATGCAATTCCCATTATCGAATATGTGTTCGCAATTCGGATATCCATATAATTCGTGAGCACAATTCGGACATAATTCAGCCATTTCCGAATTATTTCTAAAATAGTCAGATTCACATTCGACACAAACTGCTTTTTCTTGATTCATCGGTTTTTTCAAATGCACTACAACGGCTCTGTATAAAGTTTGTTGCGTTATTTTCAAGCTAAAAGTAAACAAATTATTACTGATAAGAAAGTCCGCGAGGACTTTCGCAAGTAAGCAATTAGCTAGCAATAAAATTTATACCTTGTTGTACACTGTTTTTTTTATTCACAATCTTTTATTAATTCCCATTCAACTGTCACAGTTTTTAGTTTTGAATTATAATTGAAATCTCTAATTTTCTTTTTACAATTCAAGGTCAAATATTCATTTTCAAGCTGGTTAGTATTAATATAACCTAATAATTCAGTCCAGCAATATATTGGAAAACATTCCTTTTTTTCAGATTTAGTAAGTTTTTCAAATTCGGTAATCTCAATATTTTCAAAAGTTGGAAGTTCAATTTTTCCTAAATTTAATTTTCTTTTTTTGTCTAGTTTCAAACTCTTTATTATGATTTTTAAAGTCTTTAAAGAATTTTCAGAAGAACTATGATTCAAGTCAATTATTAAGTCAAGACTTTTTAGTTCCTCATCTGTTTCTATTGAAAAATTACCGTTAAAATCTGATTCAATAATTTTATTTTTTCCTTTTATTGAAATTTTTGCCATTGGAAACTCAGATTCATACTGAAATAATTGTCCAGTTATTTGAGCATTAATAATTCCATTAAATGCCAGAACCAAAATTGATATGTAAAATGCCTTTCTCAAATAGTGTACAACGGTCTCGTATAACCGTCAGTTACGGGTTAATATGCGTTAATTTTCGGTTTGGCACAGACGTTAGCAATTCTGAGTGGATTCGGACGTAGTCGAATCCGCCGTAATTGCGGTTATACATTGTTGTGCATAGTGTTTTATTATTTTTCAGTTCCGATTTCATTTACTTCATCCAGTTTTGCTGTCCGATTTATTAACAAAAATGGCAGTCCAATTCCAATTCCGATTATGATTGTTGAGTATAAAAAGAACGGTTCACTTATTAAATATTGTGGTATTAAAGGATTGTCAGGTTTCCCAATAAAGGTCAATATGTAAAGTCCGATTGTGATTGTAACAAATACGAAAAGAATTATTATTAAAATGTCTTTTATTAAGTCGGTTGTTTTAAATTCCAATCGTTTTGAATTTAATAACATTCCGAAAATTGGAATTGAGGAAATGGCAAAATAGTCCAGATTATTAAAATTAAGTCCAAAAAAATATCCAGTAATCTTTTGAAGAGAGTCATTAAGTCCAAATGGATTAATTATTCCAAAAAAGAAGAGGAAGAAAATCAAAGCAGAAATTCCGCCAATCAGATATTTTATTTTATTCGGTATTTTATTCAATTCGGTCAGTTTTCGCGGTTGGCTTACATTATGCACAACGGTCTCGGCTATGAGTAGTTGCGTGGTTTAGCGGTTGACTTTGCAAGTACACACCAAACTGAAAATCCGCGAGGATTTTCAGAAGTAGGCGATAACAAGCAATTACTTATAGCCATTGTTGTGCGTAGGCTTTTTTTTCAGATTATTGATTTCAGTTATTAATTCAACTTTTTGATTTTCGGTCAATTTATTAAATAATTTAACTTTTTTCCCTTGATAGTCAAATAATATTTCTCCCATTATGTGACTAAAAAGCAATTTCCTATTCAGAGCTATATTCCGCAATGTTTTGTCATAAGTTGATAATGAGGTTTCTTGGACTTCATTCCGAACATTTTCCACGTGTTCCAATTCAAAGGTTTGTGTTTTAGTTAGAAATGTTCCTTTTTTAGTTAAGGTCATTTTTCCATTCTCAATCTGTAACTCTTGTCGTCCTTTAATCAGCCACAAAAATTGACGTAATCCGATGGTTGCAACTATCGGATGAATAATAAAAAATACAACTATAAATTCTGTTGTAATTTCATTTCCGTTTACAAAGCCTTCTATAATTCCAGAAAAAAATAGTCCGCAAGAAAACAATGTAAATCCAAGAGCAATAAATGTATTTCTTGAATTATTCAAAGCAAAAAGTCCATTTTTCTTTGGTAAACAGACAAACTTTTTTCTATTCAGTCCAAAAGTGAAAATTCGGCTGTATTGATATTGCAAATTTAGTCCTGTATTCTTAATGCTCATTTTTTTTTCAGCTTACGCACAACGGTCTCGTATAACCGTCAGTTACGGGTTTATATTCGTTAATTTTCGGTTTAGCACAGACGTTAGCAATTCCGAGTGGATTCGGACGTAGTCGAATCCGCCGTAATTGCGGTTATACATTGTTGTAAGTAGTTTTTTCATACCGCAAGATTTGATTCTGCGATTCGTTTTTTTGCGTTATTCAAATCGGATTCACTTTCCCAAATAACCACTTTACTATTTTCCACGTAATAGTTCTCAATGAATAAATCAGAAAATTTGTCAGCATTTAATTCAGTTCCGTCATTTTTTGCGATTTCAGAATTCCGTAACCATAAGTCCTTAATAGCAATTTCAATTGTGTCGGATAAATTCAGCACTTTTTTTATTGTTTTTTTCCAGTCATTAAAGTCAGTCGAAAAAACATTGTCAAGATTCATATTTCCAATCAAATCACTTTTTTCAGTCGGTAACTCTTTTAAAGTATCCAATATGAACGCTTTAAAAAATACATTGATATTCATATCAGTTTTTGGTGGTTCAGGTTTCTTTTTCCAACTGAAAAGTTTCATTGATTACGTTTTTCTTAAATTACTTACAACGGTCTAGTGTATGATTTCGTTGCGTGTTTAAGTATTAAAGTTAGCAAATAATCACAGATAGAAAATTCCAGCGGAATTTTCGTAAGTAAGCTTTAACTAGCAATGAATTATAGACATTGTTGCCACTAGTACTTTGTTAATATTTTATTTTTAACTTATAATCGATATTAAATGCTTTTTGACATTCATTTTGGTTGGATGAACTAAGCTTCTTCTTTTTTATTTTTTTTCCATATTTCTGATACCACTTAGTTAGCTTTTCTTGTGCTACTTGAGGATATTTATTAATGAATTCAAGAAGCCCAATTGGGTATCCAAAGTCACAATTAAAATCAAGAACATCCCATTGCGTTTGAAAAACTAAGAAATAAGGTATTGATATAATATCGTCAAGAATCATAAAAGCGACTGTTCCGACAGTCAGATTAGTGTCTCTGCATTGTATTTGGATATCAGTCTTAGTTTCATCTTGAATCTTTGATATAAGTTGTGGAATAGCTTCCTCTCCGAGTTTTACTATATCCCAATATAATGAGTCGCCACAGTTCCAGACTTTAGAGTCAATTTCGTTGTTTTTAAATGATATTGTTCCAAAAGGGATTTTTTTGATTTCATTAATTCTATTAATTAAATCATTTTCTATTAAGCGAGAATCTATTGATAATGAAGATTCAGGCTTTATTTCATAGTTTTCGGCAATTAAGGTTTGTTCCGAATTCTTTTTGGTATTGGAACAGGAAGTAATAATTGTCAATAAGATTAATATATGTAATGTCCTCATTTCTTGTATTAGTGGCAACGGTCTTGTGTATGAAAAGTAGCGGATTTTTAAGCACTAACTTTTCAGTTTATAACTGACCTTAATTTTATTATTTATCTTTCGTTTAAGCACTAAAACCGCTATTTTTTATATACGTTGTTGTGTTTTCGTACTTTTTTCCGCAAACTTGCTAGCGTTGGCAAAGACATACTCTTTTGCAATTTTGGGTTTGTGTGGTGGCTGAAGCGAATTGCAAATGTGTATGGCTTTTAGCGTTGGCAAATCCGTCAGAGTATTAATTCAGTTAACATTTGTTTTATGTCTAAATGTTTTGCTCCTTGAACTGACTTTGAGTTCATTCCAACCAACTCAATCCAATCCATAATTTTTTTCTTTTCTGTCGTTTTTTCATTCCAATATTCCGTCAGCTCAATTGCAGAAGTATTAATCAAAATTTCCAAAACAGAATCTATATTATCAAACAATTTTATAAATACTCTTGGAATGTTTTTATACGTTTTGTTTTTAATCAAATAATCTGCTTTTCCGCCAGCAGTAAATAAATCTCTTACATTCGGACAAACAACAGCTTCTCGTGTTACAAGCCAAATTGCAAGTCGGGCAAATTTATCTCCACGATTACTAAAAACCTCTGGGAAATAAACCATTGCTCTGTTTTTAATCTCTTGCTTTTCTTTTAAGCTTAAATTGTTCCAAATATTTATAACAAGATTACTTGCTTGTTCTGTGTCTTGAATCCACCACAAATCTTGACCAGGTTTCAACTTGCTTTTGTAGTAGTCCGTAATTGGTTTAATCGGATTTTTCTTTTGACGCAAAGTATCGTAAGGTGTATTGATTTTGTCAAAAATGGTTTTTCCCTCTTCCAAGTTCATATCGATTAAATACCTTGGCGAATGTGTAACAACAACCTCTGATAAGCATTCTTCATACGCTCGACACCTAAATTCAATTGGTTTTCCAAGTTTACCGAAAAGCATAAAAATTCGCTCGACATCATCTACTCTTGTAGATTCTAAAACACTATTTCCTGTTGTTTTCCAATGGTTTTGAGTTGTAGTTTTAACTTCTATTCCATAAAATTTTTTCGCAACTATGTCTGGAAACTTTTGTCCTCCAATTAATTCAATTGAATTTTCAAATTGTGAGCCAACAGCTAAATCAGTCATCACATCTCGAACATAAGGTTCAAGTTTTGCTCCTTTTAGCTGCTCAATCTTTTTAGGTGATTTCTTTGCGTGAATATTTAATTCTTCAATTGTAGAATTTAATAAAGCGTTGAACTCGCTTTTATGTGGCTCTGAATTAACTGATACTACCATTATTTTCTAAAATATAAATCCCAAACATCTTCTATTCTCTTTGCTAAATTGTAAGCGAGTAGCGGTGGAACTGCGTTACCAATTACTTTATAAGCTTTTGAAGGACTTACTAAATAGGAACCTTTACGACCGTTTTTGTTTGGTATTACAAATTCATAATCAGGTGGAAAAGTTTGTATTAGTGCACATTCCCTAGGTGTTAAACGCCTTTCCTTTAGTCCTTTAGAAAGTTCTTCAGTTAAAATTCCACCGTTTTTTTTCGATAATCTTCTAAACTCAATGTTCCCGTGATGTTCTGCTCGAATTGTAGGGCTGATACCATCTGGTTTTATTTCTATTTGGCCTTGACAATGTTTACCCATAAATTTTGCCTTTGAGTAAAACTGTTGAGATAAATCTTTTGACTTTTCAGGCTCTTCTAAATTCGCAAAAAGTTCTTTTAAATCTACGTGACGTTTTAAATCTTCTCCGTCAGTTGTGTAAGCGTGAGTTGGTCTAGGATACGGATTGTATTTATCCGAAATGTCTTCTTTTTCTAATTGTTCAAGAGCTGATTTTTTTAATGCAGATTTTTTTATACCAATAAAGAAAACTCGTTCTCTTGATTGCGGAACACCATAATCGGCTGCGTGTAAAACACGAGGATTTAAAACTAAATATCCATTATCTCCTGCCGAAGAGAAATCATTTTGAATAATGTCCTTGACGTTTGAAAGATTTACTAAACCTTTTACATTTTCTGCAATGAAAATTTTTGGTTGAGTTATTTCGATAACTTGTTTCATCCACATATAAAGCTGACCACGAGTTTCTTCTGTTGCACAAGTTTCTGTGTTTAGCTCTCCTTTGTGGTTTTTATGTGAATTAAGTCCGTTTCTTTTTCCGGCAACACTAAAATCCTGACAAGGGAAACCACCAGTTACAATGTCTATATTTTTCGGGAAAATCTTTGTTCCGTTTTGATGTAGCTTTACTAAATCGACTATGCTGTCTGTTTGGTAATCTTCTGCGTTATGTCCTCTTTTCGAAAAGTAGTTTACCCAAGCATTTCTTGCGTCCTTTAGAATATCGTTTGCAAAAACTGTTTTAAAACGTGTTTTCGATAGATTCACAAAATTATTGTCAAGTTCTTGAGAAATAAAGTTTGGATTCAAAACCTCGTTTACAGAAGATTTTAAAACTGAAAAATCTCCCTCAAAACCTAAATCCATTCCACCACAACCAGAAAATAAAGAAAGCATATTCAAGGTAGATTTTCCAGTTTGCTTTTTCTTTTCGGTTTTAGAATAGAATTTTACTGCTAATTGAGGTTCTTCAACTACGCTAGTATTTTCTTTATCAGTTGTTAATGTTCGCATAGTTAGTTTTGAATTGGGTGTGATTTTAAATATTTGATTTTTTTCTCTGCAACTTTTAGCGCTTTACTTGCACAATCTTCGTCTGCTATTTCATAAGCAATTTTGTCGCTTATAAATTGTACTAAAAGCTCGTCTTTATCAAGTTTTAGGATTTCCGCAAGTTTCTCTAACATTTCTTTTGTCGGTTTTCGCTCGTTTCTTTCGATTTTGCTCAAAATAGCTTGGTCTATATCGACATAAGCAGAAACTTGTCTTAAGACAAGTCCGAGAGCTTGTCTTTTCTTCCGTAAAATTTGTCCGATTGTTTCCATTTGAAAATTATTACTTGACAATAAGTGTCAAATATAGTTTGTCAAATTTTGGAAAGCAAGAAATTCAGATTGTATTTTTCCGAGCGTTGGGAAATTTTAGCTCTTTTGGTTTTTAGAGCTTTGGAATTTAGCGTTGGCAAAAACCGAAAGTGCTAAAATATGCGGCTGGTAGTATGAAACACAACGGTTAGGCTATGCGTAGTGCGGGATTTCAACGCACTTCACTTTCCGTCTACCGAAAAGTTTGTTTAATGTAATTACTTTAATTTCAGCACTTTCGCCCGCATTACGTATAGCCATTGTTGGCATTTCGTTGTTTTTATTCATCTTCAATCGTTTCCTTTTGCAAGAAGTCCAATTTCAATAAATCTTCTTTTTCTATTTCCCAACCATCAAAGTCAATATTCCACCGCTCTTCTAAAAATGAGAGCATTTTTTTACCCCGACTTTCAATTTCTGCTGGTGTCCAATTGTCATAGCTTGAAACTTCAATTTCGCTGTAAGCACCGTTAAAGAAACCAACTTCATCTCCATCCTTATTCGTATGTTTTTTCTTGAAGTCAAAGCATTTGTTTTGGAACTCAGAGTTTTTTGATTGTCCGAGCAATACCAAGTTTCCTAAAGTGTTAAGCAGAATTTTTCTTTCCTTTTTCGAGTGCATATTAAAAACAGAAGTCCAACAATCGTCTTTTGGTGTTTGAGGATAGATATGCTCAATTGTATCTTCTTTTTTCCGTTTGTTAAAGTCAGTCCAACTTACTTTCTGATTTCCCTTCGCTTTTCCTTGTAAGTGAAGTTCATATTCAAAAAGGAAATATCTCAAACCATTCCAACTGTAAAAACCTTCTCCTTTTTCATACTGGTCTTTAACATAGTTGTCAAATTTTTCAAGGTCAAACCAACCGTGATAAACGTAATCGTCTCCTTCGCCTGACTCTCCTTGGGTCATCCAATTAACATTACCAATTACTTTCTCGATTGTAGTTTCTCCTTGTCCCCAATGGTCTAAACCGAAGTAAAACATATTGGCAAGTCTATAAAAATGACTGTTTTTTGTGTTTGAAGGTCTTTGAGAAAGACGGAAAACGAGAAAAATGAAACGTTCTGCCGATTTGAAGAGTGGCAAAAATTCATTCTCATTACACTTCGTCATTGCAGCCATAAATAACGGTGGAAAAGCACTCATACCTAAGCGATTGAGTTTTTGAATCCATTCTTTTGTTTCGTCTTGATAGTCAGAAAATTGAGCGTTGTACAAGTAAAACCAAGATTTAACACTTTTAGAAAGACTATCAATATACTCCTTAATGTCTGTCAAAACGATTCTGCCTTTAATCGCATTTTTGGCTGTGAATTTTTTATTGAGTAAGAATTTGGCATAAGAGGCTGATTCTTTCCTGTCGTACTTAAAGTACATTATCCAATGGTTACGCAGGAACTCGTCATCATCCATTGCATTGTCCTTGTTCTTGCCTAAATACTCATAAATGGTTTTCCAAGTCTCGTTAATGTCTTTTCTTAATCGTGCTCTTGTTTGATTGTCAACATCTAAAAGGGTCGATAGATAAATTAGTCTGTTCTTGAGTAACTCTAAATTTGACAGAGGTTTTCCCCTGTTATTCATAGTCTCAAAAGTTACATAAACATCAAGTTCGTCATCTATTTCGTAAAAGTTAAATTTGAATTTAGCTGTAACCTTCTTGAAAATTTCTTCAAGCTCTTGTTTTTCGAGTTTTTCTAATTTTTTCTCGAAGAAGTCTTTCGCTGTTTTCAAGTTTGAAGTGTACAAAGTCTGTTCTGGGACTTTGTCAGCAGTTGAAGACTCTTGCCGTAAAATCTTCGTTTTAAAAAACTCATCGCTTGGGTTATCACGTTCATAACCAAATATGTACGACTTGTAGCTGTCTCCGTATGCTTGGAACAAGAATTTGTTTACCCAATATGACTTGTCTTTAAAGTTGATTCCTTCGCTATCGGCAAATTGATTAAGTATTTCATTAATTAGAATGATTGAAGTTGTCAGTCTTTGCTGTCCATCAATGAGGTAATATGCTCCAAGTTCTCTTTCAAAAAGCCACAAATCGTCTTGCCATTTCTCAATGTTCTCAACACTTGATTTTGAAACTGGCTCAACAGTTAGAAGTCCTGTGTAATGGATTTTGTCGCCTTTCAGATTGATAAGGTCTTCCCAAAAGTCTTCAAGTTGGTTTGTTTCCCAAGAGTACCCCCTTTGAAAGTCGGGGATTCTAAAAAATTTTTCGTTAAATATTTCTGTTAACGATTGTAGTTTATTGTCTGCCATTTCGGTCTTTTTTCAATGAATGCCAACGGTCTTGTATATGGCTCGTAGCGTGCAAATTAGCGATTATTTTTCGGTTTAGCACGAGCCGAATTTTTTAATTTTCTTATTATCTTTTTTTATCAATAAGGCAAATTAAAAAATTTGGCGGACTTGCAAATATGCCTTAACTTCGATTAAGCAACTAACTAGCTATGAGCTATATACGTTGTTGTAAGTAGTGCTTTTTTCGTTCACTTACTTAATTTCAAAATCCGTAATGCTCCTTGAATTACCAACACAAAAACAATTGTTCCGATAATCAAATCAGGTTTACTCGAATTCAACCAATTTACCAAAATTCCTGCAATTATTACTCCTAAATTTATAATCACGTCATTCGTGGTGAAAATCATACTCGCTTTCATATGTGCCTCTTCTTTGCTCTTTGACTTTTGCAAAATATAAAGACAAATTCCGTTTGCGATAAGTGCAAAAATCGAAACGATAATCATTGTAGAAAAATCTGGAAGTTTCTCGTCTCCGAAAAATCTTTTTAAAACTTCCACAAATCCAATTATCGCAAGTGTTATTTGAAAATATCCAGCAAGTTTGGCAATCCGTTTTTTCTTAATTAATGTTCCGCCAACCGCAAACAAGCTAATTCCGTAAACGAAACTGTCGGCAAGCATATCCAAACTGTCGGCAACCAATCCCATTGATTTTGCGATAATTCCTGTCGTCATTTCGATAATGAAAAACGCAAAATTTATGGCAAGCACAGACCAAAGTAGTTTTTTCTGATTTTCGTTTTCTTTAAATTCCGTTTGGTCGGTTTGTTCCGTTGAGATTTTCTTTCCGCCTAAATTTAGTTCGATAACGGACTTTTCGATTTGGTCAATTTCTCCGCTGTGAAAAACGGTCAATTTTCGGTTCGGAATATCAAAGTCCAAATTCGCAATACTTGAAATTCCGTCCAATTTCATTCGGATTAGATTTTCCTCCGATGGACAGTCCATTTTGGTAATTTCAAATATTGTTTTATTCACTCGGTTTCTGGGTTTTTCGGCATTACTTACAACGGTATAGGCTATGAGTAGTTGCGTGGTTTAGCATTAAACTTTGCAAGTACACACCAAACTGAAAATCCGCGAGGATTTTCAGAAGTAGGCGAGAACAAGCAATTACTTATAGCCATTGTTGTAGGCAGTTTTTATTCTGTTTTTTGTTTTTCTAAATAATCTTTTTCCTCTAAAAATAATAGAGCTGTTACCATTTGTTTAGAACCATTTTCGGTAGTATTCACGTTAAAACTTGTTTCGTATTGATGTATAAAATCTCCTGAATTTAAATCATAAAGTCTAAACGTTGCACTTCCAAAAGTCATTCCGACAGATTGATTGATATTAAATTTGATTGGGAAAAGTAATAAGTCGGCATTTTGTAAATTACTTTTTATAGATTTTATTTCGGAATTATCTATAATCGTATTTAAGTTTGGGTATTTTTTAAGGTCACGCCTTTTATATTTTTTTGATGCAATTTCTTTTAGTATTTCCGTAGTTTCATCATTTAAATCAATTCTTAATTTCTCAACTTTCAAAAATTTTAACGACAAAGTATCTTTAAAGATATCATTTGAAATTGAGTCGTTAAATTTCGTCATTTCGTTCGTCAATGGGACGATTGCAACTTTTAAATTCTTATTCGAAAATTTGTAATCCTTGTTAATTATCTTTTGTCCGAAAGATAGATTTACAAGTAAAATAAAGTTTAAAATCAAAAATTTAGTTCTCAAACGTTTTTTTTTTCAAATTGCCTACAACGGTCTCGGCTATGAGTAGTTGCGTGGGTTAGCGATTAACTTTGCAAGTAAACACCAAACTGAAAATCCGCGAGGATTTTCAGAAGTAGGCGAGAACAAGCAATTACTTATAGCCATTGTTGTACACAGTATTTATTTACTTAATTCTATTTGAAATTTTGTCGCATTAAATGCTGCTTGTAAACCTCTTAAATTAGATTCCGACTTATTTTTCTCAAATAGTTCATTTAAGTATTCAGTTTGTTTAGTCACATTATCGTTCTCTTTTTGAAAAATTTGGTATTTCAATAAAATTAAATTCGCCATAATTTTATCTGAAACACTTAATTCGCTCTGATTTAGATACTCGTCTATTGCATTTTTTATCTCAGAATCATTTTCAGATATTTCATCGAATAGATAAGCATTAGCCAAGTCAGATTTATTCATAGTTGAATAATCGCTTTGGTCAGACATATCTTTTCGGTAAGTCATTTTGTTATCATTTAGAAAATACCATCTCGTATAGGAATCATTTTCCATTTTAATATCTTTTTCAAACTCTTTTTTCTTAACGCTCCAATTCGTGAAAGCTATTAAAAGTTCAGTTCCGTCATCTTTCTTTAAAATTGCGAATCGGATTAAGTAATTCCTTTTTCCAGGTTTTTCAATTTCGATATCCAATTTATTTTCAACTGAAACATATTTTTTCAATGCTTCTAGAATAGATGAAACGTCTTCAGGACTTGCTTCTGGAAACAGATTTTCTCTTAAAAACAAGTCAATGTATAAGTAATGAGTTAAATAAAAATCATCCATTTTTAGATAATTCGCTTCTGTCAAATTTTCGGTTTTGATATTGATTTTGTCAGATTGAGAATATCCAAAATTTGTAAATATTCCTAAAAGTAAAAGTGTGATTATTTTTCTGTTCATTCTGTTGGTTTATATTGTGTACAACGTGTTTGTGTATGATTTCGTTGCGTGTTTCAGCAACTAAATTAGTAAACTAAAAAGAACCAGAGGAAATTCCGCAGGAATTTCCAAGTAGGCGAGTACTAGCAATGAATTATACACGGTGTTGGCAGCAGTTATTTATTAATCGTTCTAAATAGTTTATCAATAATATTATATTTAGGTTTGAAACCCATTAAATCTATTAATTGCTGAATTTTAGGGTCAAATGATTTATAATTCCGTTTTATTTTATTTCTCATCGCACTTTCTCGTTCTGCACTTTTTTTTGAAAACATTAATGTTAATTTCAGAGCAAAAATTTGATATCTATTTTTTGACAGAGCTAAATTCGAAATATGGCTAAATACATTATCATTAGCACTATACAAAAGAAATTCAATTACTGTTTTTTTTCCAGTAACATATACATCTTGGGTCAATTCGCATTGGGTAAAATATATTTCCAGTAAATCTTTAAATTTTCTATTCTTTAAGTCAAACTTATTATCAAGCGCAATAACTTGTTGGATTCCTTTTGCATCAAGATGAACTAAGGTTTGATTCAGTTCCAGTTTTCTCCTTGTAACAACATTATTTACAATATTTTCAATTTGTTCAATTATGATTGAATTTTCATTATTTAGCTTTTCATTCATCATAATATTATAAGTTTTTCAAGGTTATTTCGTTTTCGATTTTTGAGTGAGTTTAATTGTTGCCAACGGTCTTGTGTATGGCTCGTTGCGTGTAAATTAGCGATAACTATTCGGTTAAGCACGAGCCGAATTTTTTAATTTTCTTATTATCTTTTCTTATCAATAAGCCAAATTAAAAAATTTGGCGGACTTGCAAATATGCCTTAACTTCGATTAAGCAACTGTTTAGCTATGAGCTATATACGTTGTTGTGGCACGTATTTATTCGCTAATGTTCCCATACCATATAACAGATTAAATAACAATCCTGCACCAACGATTACGTTCACGACAGGTATCATCATTAAGACTGCAATAAATGAAAATTTCGCTATCTTTTTTCCAGTCAACAATGCAAATTTGACCTTTAAAGTTTGAAATGATATTTTATCTTCTTTATATAATCTAAAAAGGTGGAATGACGCAATAGCAATCGAAATTGATGGTAACATTGGCATATAATCCCAAAGATTACTATCATCGTCTAATTCTATTAGCTTATCGACAAATTCGTTTACGTCAGCTGTTAATTCCGAATTTGATTGGCCACTCGATTGTAAGTTCATTTTTTCGGCTAACTCTTCTGTAACCAAAATTTCGCCTTCTTCGTGGTTATTTATCCAATCATTTACGTAATTCGAACTGTCAGTAGCTTTTAACTGAACTTCGCTTATTTCTCCAGTATTATTATTTGTTAAAATGACATCTGTATCTGGATGATTTGTATCTGTAAATAATGAAGCTGTAAATTCATCTCCATCGTTATTTTCAATTTCGACAAATTGGATTTCGTGAAGAATGCCTTTTACATTATTAGCTAAACCTAATAACTGGTCTTCGTCCATTTCTTGCAAATATGCACTTACTTCTTCTGTGCTTTTGTCGTGTAAATCAGGAATTGCCCTTTTCGTAGCTTGTAATACAAGAGTTTCTTTCTCATTTAAGGTGTCGAAATTATCAAAAGATATTTTGGCTAATGTTGAAACAATAAGCACATTGTCAATCTTCTTTTTTATGTATTTAATTTTTGAACTCATTTTTCTGCTTATTGATTTCTTCTTTTTGCTCTTTAGATTTTTGTTTTCCTTTCGCTTTCTCTTTTTTGTAAATGTCTTTGAAAAGAGCTTTGTCGATTTTCTGACCTTTCACTTTTTGTTTAAAATAATAGTCCATTGCTTTTCCCATTCCATAAGTAATTCCGAAAACTAATGGAATTGTCGTAAAACCTGCTAATCCTGGAAGTCCGACTTTATAAAGTCCAAGTGCAAATTGCTGTCCAGCTGCTCCCAAACCTAATAAAGATGCAATTTCAATTAATATTTCTTTCATTCCAGCATCGGTAATGCTGAAACCTCTAATATCTGCAATCTTTTTTCCCATAACACCTTGAATTGGCGTTAAAATAAAAACGTCTGCAAAAGGAATTGGTTGAACAGCTAAAGCCGCGCAAGTCGTTCCGAAAATTGTACAAATTCGAGTAACTTTTTCGTCATCAGTCAAATCTGTCCTATTTTCAATTGAAAGAACTTCAGTACTCAATTTGGCTTTTGCATCTTCTAATAATTTCATCTTTTTTCCTAATGTTCAATTTAAGCACGATGTTTCTTTAATATGTGCCACAACGGTCGTGGCTATGAGTAGTGCGGGCGCAAAGACGCTCCTTTCTTTCGGTTGAGCACAGAGCCAAAACCTTGTTTTCTGGTTTTTTATCTTATTATTTCAAAAAGCCAAAACAAGGTTTTGGCGGTCATTGCAAATTAGCGATTTCTTTTGGGTTAAGCACCTAATCCCGCATTGCTTATAGCCGTTGTTGTAAACAGTGCTCTTTTAATCATTTGTAATTGCTATAAAATCATTCTCGGATAATATTCTAATTTCAGTTCCTTTTCCAATCAGTTCTTCAGCTTTTCGGTGTTTTGAGCTTTTTGAATAACCTGCAAGTTTTGTTGTGTCTTGAATTCCGACTACGAGCATTGTCGTTTTTTTACTAACTGAATTCCCAACATTACAGCCTAATTCAGACGCTAATTTTCCAGCCTCCGCTCTCGGCATTGACAAAGCTCCTGTAAAAACAATATTTTCTCCGTAAAGAGGTCCATCAGGATTTCCGTCTAATTTTATACTTGTCGAACCATTCGCATATATATTAATTGGTTTTCTTACTCTCGAAATCCAATCCGCTAAATTCATTTCGCTTTTGTCAAATGCTTGAAGCATTACTTTTCCAGTTGCGATAGCATCTTGAAGTGCATTGTGATGTTCAAATTCAATTCCTAAATGGTTGGCAATATTGGCGAGTCCATACCCAGAATAAGCAAACTCTTCCCAAGTCCGTCTCACAATTTTGGCTGAATCAAGCCAATTAGTTTCTATTAATTCCAATTCGTGTAATTCGCACGCACGATTGATGGCAATTCGGTCAAATGGCATATGATGTCCGACTACTTTATTTTCCAGAACCTCTTTTAGTTTTGGATAAACTTGGTCAAAAGTCGGTGAGCCCTGAACCATTTTTTCCGTAATTCCGTGAATTGAAATGTTCATTCCGTCAAAGTAATCATCTGGGTCGATTAGTGATTCCCATTTTTCGGTTAGTTCTCCGTTTTGAAATTTGGCAAGTCCGATTTGACAAATACTTGAATAATCCGCATTTGCTGTTTCAACATCTAAAACATAAAATTCACTCATAGGTTTTTGGTTTGGTCAGCATTGTTTACAACACGTAAATAAGTCTGTATTTACGTTTCTTTGTTGCTAATATAAAATTTATTACAATAGCTTCATAATCATTAATATATTTAATTTTTAAAGTCATGCATTTTGTATAACATTTTTACTATTTTTGAATATATTGTTATACAAAATGCACGTATGGATATTAGGTATTACACATTTGTGCCCGATACTCACAAAAATAAGAAGGTAATCCTTGTTAATTTTAATTATAATAACAAATTAAAGGAAGCACTGCGACAAAGATTTCCCTCAGCCAGATGGAGTGCTACTAAAAAATCATGGTATTTGCCAGATCTACCTGTTGTCAGAGAGGCGTTACAGATAAAAAAGACTAATCCTGCGAGGACTAAAGTATTAAAAATTCATCCCGTAAACCAACAGGCATATTTAGATTTAGATAGACAGCTTTCACTAAAAAAATATAGCTATAGTACCAAGCGTATTTACCTAGCTGAGTTTTGGCATTTGCTTATGTTGTTAGACGATTATGATGTTTCTCACCTTAGTCCAAAACGCTTAAAAGATTATTTTTTGTATTGTGTTAACGAAAAGAAAATGGGAGAGCGAAAAATAAATGGTAAAATAAATGCTATTAAATTTTATTTTGAGCAGGTACTTAATCGCCCTAAAATGTTTTTTGATATTCCCAGACCAAAAAAACCTTTAACGCTTCCTAAAATGCTTAGCAAGTCTGAGGTAAAAAGGCTCTTTAATGTAACCTCTAACCTTAAGCATAGAGTGGCGTTACAGCTATCTTATGGTATGGGCTTACGGGTCTCTGAGGTGGTAAATCTTATGGTGATAGACGTAGATAGCAAACGTATGGTGGTGCACGTAAGAGGTGCAAAGGGCAAAAAAGACCGTTATGTGCCTTTGCCTAAAAGTATTTTGCCAAGCCTAAGAGAATATTACATGTGTTACCGTCCAAAAGTATATCTTTTTGAAGGACAATATGGTGGCCGTTATGCAAAGTCTAGCCTACAGCAGGTATTTAAAAAAGCCATGCATAAAGCAGGGATTAAGAAACAAATAGGTATTCATGGTCTTAGGCACTCATATGCTACTCATCTTCTAGAGGCAGGTGCAGATATGCGTTTTATTCAGGAGCTTTTGGGTCATAATTCTATTAAAACAACCCAAGTTTATACAAAAGTGACGCCACGCAGTAAATCAAAAATAAAAAGTCCTTTAGATAGTTTGTAACCGTATCTAAATTTCATTATTTAGTCTTTAATAATGTCTTTGTATGCTTCAAAAAAGGCTTCAAATAAAATCATATTGGTATAAAAGAACTCCATAACATCTCTCCATGTAGTTTTGTTATGAATTGATACTTTTTGTTCTAACGGTAAGTATATGCGCGAAATTTCTTTGCCATTGTTTAAATAGTATTCTTCTTCGTAAATGGCATCTGGTAAGTAATCTGCGTGAAGTATGTTTTTTAAAGCTACAAGTTTTTCCCAGCAGTTAATTCGGTTTTCGAGATCGCCTTCTAAATCAAGAGATATAAGCGCTTTTTTGGTGTCGAAATGAAATTTAAAAGATAATCCTTTTAGTTTGGTATTATATAATATCCATTTTCTGGGAAATGATTTTCCAAAACTGGTCCAAAATTCTTGGCGTAATAATCGGCTTTCTTCCTTACTGAACATTTAAATAAAGTAAGCAATTAATATTCCTAAGCCAATAGCCACTAGCTTAGATAAATTAAATTTATGGCCTTCTCCGGTTTCAAATAAAATGGTGGTAGAAATATGTAAAAAGATACCAATAACCACGGCATTAATACTTACGAGAAGGTTAGGGCTTAAAGATGTCGTATTAGATACCAATGTACCAAGAGGTGTCATTGCTGCAAAGACCAGTATAAAAGTAATGGCTTGTTCTTTAGCATATTTTGATTGTAATAAAAAAGAAGTAAGTAAAGCGGCAATGGGTATTTTGTGTATAAAAACACCATATACCATATCGTTGTGCTGATGGATAGGAAAACCCTCTAAAAAGCTATGAATACATAAACTTATAAATAACAACCAAGGAAATTTGTTGTCCTCTTGGTGCAAATGTACATGGCCATGCTCTGCGCCTTTAGATAAAAATTCCAAGACAATTTGTAGTAAAATACCACACATTATAAAAAGACCTGTTTGTTTGGTGTCTAAATGATGATAGACTTCTGGTAGTAAATCAAAAAGTGTGAGTGCTAATAAGAATGCTCCACTAAACGACAGTAGTAACTTAGTGTAGATTGACTTTTGTTTTTTGGTTAAAAAAGCAATGACAACACCAATAATAATCGCATATATAGGAAAAAGATACGTATTCATTTATTTAAAAATCATAATTAAGCGCTCAGAGGTTTCTGGGTGGTATTTTCCTAGTTTGTAGTCTCCAAAAACATCGAGAAGGTGTACATCAGCTTTTTCAAATAAAGTTTTAAAACTATCTAAGGTCAATGCTTTTACACGCTCTTGAAATTGGTGTTGTTTTCCGTCAATTTCAAAATTAATATTTTTAACAATATAGCCATCCCTTACACTTCGTTTTTGGTGAAAGTCTATACCATCAACAGTTTTTACATCTTCTGCAACTAAATGTTCCGTAACGTAATTTGCATTCATAAAATCGATAACACCAAAACCATAGGTGTTTAATTCTTCTTTAATAGATGTAATGGTTTTTAAGTTACAGCTCTCATCTTCAAAATAGCCAAAACTTGTAAAGAGATTAAAAACAGCATCAAACGTTTCAGGATACGGTTTGGTCATATCGTGCACAACAAACCTTAGCGTATCGTTTTTAAACTGGTTGGCGTATTTTATACTTTGCTCAGACAAGTCAACACCTGTTACATCAAAGCCTAATGTATTTAAGTAGATGGAGTGTCTGCCTTTACCACAAGCTAAATCCAAGATTTTTCCACCTTCTGGAATATTAAGGTAGTTGGTGAGATTATCCATAAAGAGTTGAGCTTCAGTATAATCTCTGTCTTTATATAGAATGTGGTAGTATGGTGTATCAAACCACGAAGCGTACCATTGTTTTGTTGAATTTGCCATAAGATATTACGTGCTGCAAAAATAGTTTAAATTTGCAATCTATTTGACGTGTTATATGGACAATAATTTCAAAATGGTAGCCAAAACCTTATTTGGCTTTGAAGATATATTAGCTAAAGAACTTACGCAGCTTGGAGTAATGCAAGTAGAGAAGGGTGTGCGAAACGTGAGCTTTGTTGGTGATAAAGGCTTTATGTACAAAGCAAATATGGGATTGCGTACCGCAATTAAAATTTTAAAGCCTATTAAATCGTTTAGAGTTGCCAGAGAGGAAGACCTATATAACAACGTAAAAAATATTAAGTGGGAAGATTACTTAAAGTCTGACGGTTCTTTGGCTGTTGATGCTACGGTACATCACAGTCTTTTTACACATTCTAAGTATACTGCTTTAAAAACCAAAGATGCCATTGTAGACCGTTTTAGAGAACAAGATGGAAACAGACCTAATATAGATTTGCGATTTCCAGATTTAAAAATCAATGTGCATATAGACCGTCAACGCTGTACCATTTCATTAGATACTTCTGGCGAATCCTTACATAGACGCGGCTATAAAACAGCAACTAATATTGCTCCAATAAACGAAGTTTTGGCGGCAGGATTAATTATGATGAGTGGTTGGGATGGTCAGACTGATTTTATGGATCCTATGTGTGGTAGCGGTACTATTTTAGCCGAAGCAGCTATGATTGCATGTAACATTCCGCCAAACTTAATGCGAAAGGAATTTGCTTTTGAACGTTGGCAAGATTGGGATGTGGATTTATTTGAAAAGATTGAAGAATCTTTACTGAAAAAAACCAGAGATTTTCATCATAAAATTATAGGTTATGATAAGTCTCCTTCTGCTGTAAAAAAAGCTAAGGAAAACATTAAGAATGCGCATTTAGATGAATTTATTCATATACAGCATGAGGATTTCTTTAAAACTCAAAAAGCAGGTTCATCTAAATTACATATGGTTTTTAATCCTCCGTATGGTGAGCGTTTAGAAAATCTTAATGTAGAAGCGTTTTATGGTGATATAGGTACAACTTTAAAACATTGTTATCCTAATACTGATGCTTGGTTGGTAACCTCTAATCTCGAAGCTTTAAAATACATTGGTTTGCGACCTTCTCGAAAAATAAAAGTATTTAACGCAAAATTAGAATCGCGCTTAGTCAAATACGAAATGTACGAAGGCAGCCGAAAAGCCAAAAAGCAAAACGATTAAAGCTCTTTTTGTTCATCAGGATTACGACCTACTTGTGTTTTTGGGTAGGTGTCAAATAAGTCTTTAACCAAACCATTGATGTAGGGTTTCAATTTTTTTTCTGGTTTGTTGAGTTCGCACAATACAGAAGCATGCCATAATACTTTATTGGTTTCAAAATCGGCAACATACACAATAAGTGTTTCCTCTTCGTAAGTTTCCTCATGTATGGTACAACTTTCCCAATATTCTAAATGTTTAGAATGCTCACAGTTTTCAAACGCTACGGTTTCTTCGCTGATGATAATTCTAAAACCAGCCTGCAATTGAGGATTAAGAACATTGGTTTTATGTGCTTTGTTTTCCATTTCTAAAGCAACAGCATCACCAATGGTTTGTCTTACCAAATCGTTATCTAGTTGCGGATAGTTAAGATGCTCAACAGTAAAATCCTCAATACAGAGTACGTAGGTATCATATTGGTTAAAATCTACCTCTAAGTTGTAGTCGTATACCACTTCACTTGTTGCAGCACAATTAAAAAGCAGTAGTAACAAAAATCCCGAAATCATTGTATAAACTCTCATAACGCAGTAATTTAGAATGTTCTTAAAGTTCTAAATTCCACATCACAATTACTATGACATTTGTCAAGTTTAAGAGTATGTTACGGTTTTCTAATAATCCAGATGTCTTGTGGCACCCAAGATTTTGTGTCTGAAGTCAATTGAATATGTTCTAAAACAGTTGTTGCTTTAAATAAATCTTTTACAAATGCCTCTGGGTGAAAAGCGGCATAAGTTCTGTGGCCTTCTTTTATACTGCCTCTAACCACTAAATTACCTTGGTTATAATCTAAAAGCTCAGCCTCAGTTAGTTTTACTTTAAAATTATCTCCATGCATGGTTAATAGCATAATACCATTTGGTTTTAAGACACGAAGTAATTCGTTAAACCAGTTGTAATGCATTTGCTCTGAGAGGTGTGTAAAAATTGAAATACCATAGATAACATCCATTGAATTATCTTCATATGGTAGTTTGGCTTTCAGTTCATTTTTATTAAACTGAATGTTTGGCAAGTTTTTAGAGCACCAGTCTATTGAGTTTTTATTGTAATCTGTAGCAAAGAATTGGCAGCCATTATTAATAACTTCTGGCATATGCCTAATAATTCTGCCAGGTCCACAGCCCCAATCTAGAATATTTTTATCCTTTAATTCTATGTGTTTTTTAAAGTGTTCCGATAGGTTTTTAGCCATGTTTCGCCCACCATTATAATATTTGTCATAATTCATTTGGAATGACTCATACATTAAATAATCTGGTGGAAGTGCAACGTCTGGATGTACTTTTTTAAACTGAGCGTTAGCTTTTCTATTTTTGAATTTTTGTATGCGAAACCTAACAAGATCAGCAACGTAAATAAGATTGAGTTGCCTTAATAGGTTAGATAGTTTCGCTTTATTCATTTTTTGCTGCTAAAAATTTGAAGGCAAATATAGTGTATTGAAAAATTACCGAAGTGCTTCTAATTGCAAATTATAATCGTATTGTAAATCTTCATGAAGTACACTGATTTTTTTCTCTAAAGCCAGAATTTGTCTTTGGTACAGATTACTCAGTGTTCTGTTTCTATGTATAGATGGTCTCAGTTCGTTTAATTGCTCGCAAAAGTAGAGTAGGAGCTCAACTTCAGTAGATTTTTTGTTAGAATATCTGCTGTAAACTCTAATCTGACGCAAAATCTTCCGGATGGTTTTTTTCATGTAGAAGTAACTATCTGTATTTATACCATCAAATAATTCATCTAACGAAGATTTCACGCTTGTAATGTAGCCATCTTCGTCATGTGCTTCGAATAATAAATAGGTGAGTAGTGCCTTATTCTCTTTTTTAAACTTACCAAGACGAAGACAAAGCTCTAATAAATCTTCCTTTGGCAAATGTTGAAGTTCTTTTTTTATGGTAACGATAGATGCTATCTTCATTTAGAGATAATCTTTTAAAGTAAATTTAATAGTGTTTTCTAATGGTGCGTTTCACTCTAAATAATCTATAAATACCTATAGTTAGAATAAAAGCAGAGGCTATGATAAGAATAATACCATAAGATTTTAAATCTGAAAAGAACTCTAGTTTTAAAATAGTGACTCCTGTACCGAGAATGACCAAAAATGTTCTAAAGTAAGCTAAAAAGGTACGTTCGTTAGCTAGTTTGGTCCGTTCTATCGCAAGCCAATCGCGAGTTATTAATGGTTTACTTTTGTCTTTATTAATTTCTGGCATTTAATTTTTTCCTTTTAATAAATTAATACTTACAGTTGCCAATTCACTATCAGGAAATTTAGCAAAGTGCATGTCATCTGGTGTTAAACCAGCTTTTTCTGCGATGTTTCTAAACACATCAACTTCTAAAATGTATTGATCACTGTAACCATGAGTGGCATCATAGGCTGTAGCAGCAGTTTTACCAATATTTTTAGCTGTTAGAGAAGGATCAATGGTGTGTAATTCTATGATTAATAAGCCAAATTTATCAACATAAGGCTTCCATTTAGTTAAATGTTCTAATAGTGAGGCTTCTACATCATTATTGTTTAATCGATTACCAGCACTGGCATATGCACCTGTTGATGTGCTAATAAAATCATAGTTGTTGTTTGGTGCTTCCCAAATACGATTGTGGTCTAAGAAGGTTCTAACATTGAGTAAATCTTTGAGATCTATATTATAATCTTCTTTTAAATCTGAAGCTAAAAGATCTGGTCTGCCAATGTCTCCCCAAATTACCTTGGCCCAAATATCGGCAGCAATGAGGTTGGCTCTGGTAACCTTTAAAGCGGCTTTGTTAAAATCAGCACCAACCAAAAACAATGGATGGTCGTCTAATAGTTTACCACGAAGAGTTTGTTGCTCAATAATATTAAAAATATGCTCTATAAAAGCACCATTACCACAACCCATATCTAAAATACCTTTTGGTTGAAGGTCAATAGGTCTGTTAAACAAATCGATGATCACCTTATCTATAACTTTGAAGTACGTGGCATGAGCACCACCACTTCCCCAAACATTCATTTCGCGATGTACGTGTTTTTCAGTATCATTTGGCGAGTCTGTTTTAAGTACTAATGGATTACCAAAAATAAGTTCGTCTAGTTGTAAAAATGTTGGTAAATACGATACGGTTACACCATAAGCGCTGGCACGTTTTGCAAAAAAGAGGCCTTTGTCTGTAAATTGATACGTATCTCGTTTCTTTTTAAACCATCCTAAATGCGAAAAGAAATCGAGGATTTTTTTAAAACTTTCAGGATCTTTATGGTATTCTTCAGCTGTAAAAGAGGCTTCCATAAAATACTTGTGAAACAACCCATTAACACCTAGCAAAACAATAATAGGTCCTGCAATTGTGCCTTCAATATGTTTGTAGATTTGGTATTCTATTGAAGTCTCATCCGAAATGTCAAGACCAAAGTTGTTTTCAAACTTTTTAAAAATGCGTTCTAATGCAATAAACGCATCTGTACTTATCATTTTTTCAGTTGCAAATCTATCAGAATAGCGTAATAGGTTTACAGCATCTTCATAAAGATATACTAATTGAAATGCAGTTTCAGACTTTTCATTGGTAGTGTATGTTATTGTATTGTCTTTATTATTAAGGTCTTGCTTAAGCCAGCCCTGAGCGCACAAAACTCTAAGTGCTACATTTAGATATCCTTCGTTGGCATCAAATACATCAGATAGTAATTTTAGGTCAATGGCTTTTTTTTCTAAAATATAATCTAATACTGATTTTTTATGTAGGGCAAATGCGGAAGTTGCGGTTGCTATACCATCTAAATGACGAAATATGACGCCTCTTAGTTGGGATTTAACTGACTTTGTTAGCATGTAGAAATTTATTTGTAACTAAATATAAAAAAACCATCATAATTATGATGGTTTTTAATTTTATAATATTCTTAACGGGTCTATCTCAATTTAGGATAATTCGCAGGATTTGACTCATGCATTACACCATAAACCGCTTCAAAAATATCCTCTACAGAAGGTTTAGAGAAATAATCTCCATCTGTACCATAGGCAGGTCTGTGTGGTTTAGCAGCTAATGTTTTTGGTTGGCTGTCTAAATATTGATATGCGTTTTGTTCATTTAAGATTTGATCTAATATATAGGCCGAGGCACCGCCTTTTACATCTTCATCAATAACCATAACACGATTAGTTTTTGCAATACTCTTAACGATGTCATGATTTAAATCAAACGGCAATAAAGATTGTACATCTATGATTTCAGCATCAATACCAACCTCTAGTAATTCTTTTGCTGCCTGCTCCACTAAGCGCAGTGTAGAACCATATGACACAAGTGTAATATCTTCACCTTCCTTGATAGTTTCTACAACTCCAATAGGTGTTTTAAACTCACCAATATTACTTGGCATTTTTTCTTTTAGACGGTAACCGTTAAGGCATTCTGCGATAAGCGCAGGTTCATCACTTTCTAAAAGTGTGTTGTAAAATCCTGCAGCTTTAGTCATATTACGAGGTACTAAAACATGAATACCTCTAATTAGGTTAAGAATTCCACCCATTTGAGAGCCAGAGTGCCAAATACCTTCTAACCTGTGCCCACGCGTTCTTACTATTAATGGTGCTTTTTGACGACCTTTTGTTCTGTATTGTACAGTTGCCAAATCATCACTCATTATTTGTAGCGCATACAAAATGTAATCTAAATACTGAATCTCAGCAATTGGTCTTAGACCTCTCATGGCCATACCGATACCTTGACCTAAAATTGTAGCTTCTCGTATACCAGTATCAGAAACTCTAAGTTCACCGAACTTTTCTTGTAAGCCTTCTAAACCCTGGTTAACATCACCAATGTGTCCTGCATCTTCACCAAATACTAATGCCTCTGGATATTTTTTGAAAATGGCTTCAAAATTATCTCTTAGAATAACCCGTCCATCAACTTCTGTAGCATCGGCATTGTAAGTAGGTAATACTCCTGGTTGATACTCAGCTTTTAATTTAGACTCACTATATAAATGAGAACTATATTTAGGTTGAATCTTATTGATATAATTATTTATCCAATCTTGGAGTGCAATTTTCTCATTGGATGTTTCTGAAATAACGTAACGTAATGCTTTACGTGCTGTTGATAAAATATCTTTACGAATAGGCTCGTCAATAGCATTTAAATCATTCTTTAATTTTGATATAAAGACACCGTTAGCACTCGATTTTTCTAAAGATTCTAATAATGAAACAACCTCAGTTTTTTCAGCCTTCATTGGATTTATGAAGGCTGCCCAAGCCGCTTTTTTGCCATCTCTTACAGCTTTTTTAATGTCTTTTTCAATAACAGAAAGCTCCTCGTTTGTGGCAATATTATTGGCAATCATCCATTGACGCATCTGAGCGTTACAATCGTACTCAGCTTCCCATGCTAAACGTTCTTCGTTTTTATAACGCTCATGAGAGCCTGATGTAGAATGACCTTGTGGTTGTGTTAATTCTTGTACGTGTATCATTACCGGAACGTGCTCTTTTCTGGCCACTTTAGCAGCGCGTTGGTAAGTATCAATCAACTCAGCATAGTTCCAGCCATTAACTCTAAATATTTCATAACCATTGTTGTTTTTATCACGTTGAAAACCTTTTAAGATTTCTGAGATATTTTCTTTAGTGGTTTGGTGTTTTGCATGCACTGAGATACCGTATTCGTCATCCCAAATACTAATAACCATCGGTACTTGTAGTACTCCTGCAGCATTAATAGTTTCAAAAAATAGACCTTCACTTGTACTGGCGTTTCCTATGGTTCCCCAGGCAATTTCATTTCCTTCTTTAGAAAAGTTAGTTGTGTCTATACCTTCGACATTTCTATAAATTTTAGAAGCCTGTGCTAAGCCTAATAATCTTGGCATTTGTCCTGCTGTAGGAGAGATGTCTGCGCTAGAATTCTTTTGTTTTGTTAAATTCTTCCAATTCCCATTTTCATCTAAACTATGTGTGGCAAAATGTCCTCCCATCTGACGACCAGCAGACATTGGCTCCTCGCTCAAATCTGTATTAGCATATAAACCAGCAAAGAATTGCTCTATCGTTAATTCTCCAATAGCCATCATAAAGGTTTGGTCTCTATAGTAACCAGATCTAAAATCACCATTTTCAAACGCTTTTGCCCATGCAATTTGCGGTACTTCTTTACCATCACCAAAAATTCCAAATTTTGCTTTGCCTGTTAAAACCTCTCTACGACCTAGCAGGCTACACTCTCTACTTGTAACAGCTAATTTATAATCTTTGATTACTTCTGCTTTAAAATCTTGGAATGTTATTTCTGTTTTGGTCTTAGGGTTTGTCTTCATTTTGGTCTGTTTTTTTGGACACACAAAGGTATTAAATAGTGGTCTCTTGTGCAATAGCTAAAGTTACTCTATTTTTGAGATATTCTCAATAAAACAACCTTGTAAATGAAAAATTATCATTTAAATAAAAAAAATTAACATATCAATAAGAATATGTTAATACCACTTGCGTCTAAAAAGTCCAAGTAGTACTTGTGGGTCTACCGTAATAATAAAGCGAATGCGTTCGCCATAATTGGGTGCTGCAATTTCCCAGCCAAGATTAGAATATACAGGAAAGTAGAGCTCAAAAAAATCCTCGACTAAATTTAGCCTAACGCCAGAGTCGTAAACAAAATGTGCACTGTCAAACTTGCTCTTTACTAAACCAATATCTCCATAGGCTTGTATGTACCTCCAAATAGATGTGCTAAAGTTGGCAGTGGTCATCCATTGATTGGCAAAGGATGTGCCGAGCATAGATTTAAAACCACCCTCTGCAATGATTAATTGTTGACTAAATAAACCAGCAGCTTCTGAGCGCCCTAAATAGTTTAAATCAAATAAATAGTCTGTTGGCCTATCTAAGGCGAAACTAAAAAAGTCTGAATCTGGATCTGTATCATTGTTTAAAAATATACCAGCAAAAAGTCTAAGATTAATGTTTCTGTTACTTTTTGTTAGTTTTCTAAACTCATAACTCATTGAAAGCTTACTAAAGTTATTGGCTAGTTGCAAATCTGTACTAAAACTTGAAAAGTTGATTCTACCAGGATTAAAATGCGTATACCTTAGGTTAAATACATTATAATCTGGTTCGTTAATTTCAACAACTGCATTTTCTCCCACATCTCTGTTAATACTAACAAACCTAGCAGTGATATTATCAATTTGATCTGCTCTAAAGTCCTTGTCGTTTCTAAAGCTAAACGATATAGTTGGACGTATTCTGGTAAAAAAGGCATCCTCAGCAAAAGACTGGTAACCAGCATTGATACCATAAGTGATATCAAATAGATTTTTATTTTCAATATTATGAGTGTAGAAAACACTGAATCCACCAGTTAAAGTATTTGATTTTGTGGCGTATTGAGGCGAAAACCTATAGTTAAGTCGTTTTCTTAAAATGGTTTTGTTATAAATCTTTGTACCGAGTGTTAACCCATCATAAATATTATTAAACTCTATTAAAGGCATTAAAAATACTTGATTGTAATAAGGATCTTCAATGTCTTTAAATAACCTAACTTGCAAGGGCTTATTGTTTATAAAAGACCCGTTAACCGCCTTGTAATTGTCACGTTGGTTAAATTCTGGGATTACATTATAGTAATCTAAAACAAACTTTTCTGTCTCATCTTTTGGAAGAGTAATTGTTTTTGTAGTCTTTATATTTTCTACCCATCGTTTGCCAATTATAGAGTCATTGCTAATACTAAATAATGAAATTGGCATACTGTTTTTGCGCTTGTTTTTAACGGTAACTTTTATAGAGTCTTCTGTTGTTTCTACACTTTTAATTTTAAAATCTATCTTTTTACGAGTGCCTACAAAATCTGTAAAAAACCAATCTATATCTTTAGATGTTTTAGAGTTAAGAAATGTTTCAAAATCTGAAATCTTAGCATGTTGGTTTAGCTTATTTTCTTTTAAAAATGTGGTTATTGTCTCAGTTAAATCTATATCGTCTGTAAATTTACTTAAGTAATTAAGACCCACACCAGCTTTGTATCTACCTGCAATGTTGGCATTAAATTTAATTAGCGAATCTTTAGAGGTTGTTAATGGTTGATCTCTGTTTTTTCTGGCAATTTCCATAGAATACAAGAAATACTGAAAATTAAAATCAACATCAGCGGCATGAAAAGCTTTTACTCCCCATAAATTGGCTAATGTGCCTAAGAGCTTCATGTCGGGATAATACGCTTCAACATATTGTATCATAAAGTAAATTTGAAGCCCTTCGGAAAGCCAATGCTCTTTTCTAGGGTTAAGTAGTAGGATATTGTCAATATATTTTTTTAGAGCTGTTTTTAATAGCTTTAATTCATATTGAAATTGATCTGGAAAAGGCCTTAAAAAATCAGGTAATTGGTTGAGACCATACAAAGGGTTTTTATTATAGTCTATTCGCGATACTAATAGGCGATTATGCGGATATTGGCCCAAATTATCTCTTAGAAATCTAGCGATTTTATCAGTAAGTATTGCTTTGTCTGGGCCTGGCAGACCTCTCTCGTTAATATTAGAGACTAAAATTAAATCATCTGTTTGAACGCTGCGAAACAATGGAAATTTTTGAAGCGCGAGATACGTATCTATTCTGTCCTTGCCAAAGTAAATAGTAGTTTGTGTTCTGGTGTCTAAATTTGGTTGCGCAGATATAAGATCTAGCTCTGAAGTTGGTCTATAATTTAAAGGATGCTCTATGGTGATTTTTATATCGGACTTAGGAATAAACAAGTCGTCGAGATTTTTGTTGCTGTAATAATGCCACTTACCATCGTAGACTGCAGGTGTTATGTACCAGTATTTAAGTTCAAAATCTTTATTCTTAGTAAATCCGTAATCTGTAAAAGTGGCATCTGGTAATACCAAAATGTAGCTGAGTTTAATGTTGTATACTTCTCCAGGTAAAATATGTGTGTTTAAATTCACCTTTAATACATCTGGATGTTCATCTAAATACTGAAAGTTAAGATTAGTATTACCTTCGTTATCTCTAATGTCTGTAATTAGTGTAAATCCTCGCTGTTCACTTTTTGCCAAATGAAATTTTGTGCTAAACTCTTCTTCAAATCGTTTAGCTAGTGGTGTAGATTTTGTTGAATAGCTGTTGTTCCAGTCGTGCAGATAGATTGTACTTAAACTGTCCTTGGTGTTGTTTTTATAAACGATGGTTTGTTTTATGGCAATGGTCTTAGATCCTACATCTACATTGGCGTTAATGTCTATGTAATTTTGCCCATACATTGACGTGCAAAAATGAATAATTACATACCATATGAAAAATCGTTTAGTCAATGCGAAACAACAAATTTTAAAGCTTTTGTATTAGACTCGTAAAATTTAATAAAGTACAAACCATTAGCGAGACTACTGGTATTTAGGATTTGTTTTGTGTTGTGGTTAACAAGATGTGTTTTTACCAATTGTCCTAGCTGATTATAAATATATAATGGTTGATTTAAATATTTAGATGAGTTAATGTAAATGTCTAATTCTGTGTCAACTAAATTTTTACTTAAAACTATAGCTTTGTCCAATTCAAAATTGTTATTGCTCGAGAGGGTAACATCAGCTTCTAACAAAAGTGTTACAGGTAAATGGTCACTAAAGTTATGTAATGCGTCTCTAATTTCAAACGAAAATTCTGAACTAATAGTACCACAGTTAGACGAGTTTATAGCGCTATTATAACAAGAGGTTAGACCATTATTTCCATAAACCTTATATGAGTTTGGTACATAGGTAATATTGGCACTGCTAAGCATGTTTTCAGATGTTAAAATAAAATCAAAACGGTCATCAAAACCACCAGTTGTTCCGCCTAAACCGGTTTGTGTTCTCGTAGATTGTGTAAAAACATCTACAAAGTTTGGGTTGTTATTCCAGCTACCAATTCTGTTGGCAGGATCGGCGAATGTAATAGTGTCACTAGAGTCTAAAAGTTCTTGAAATGCAGACTCGGTAGCTGTGTATACATTAAGATCACCACCTAAAAGGACATTGGAGTCCGCGGGAAGTGTTTCTAAATAAGCATCTAACTCTAATACCATTTCAAAACGTCTTTGTGCATTTTGGGGACCACTAGAGGCCTTTAGATGGCATACAATGATGTAAACTTCAACAGGGTTTGTCTCTTGGTCTATTGTTTTTAGCCTAACTTTATAAACATTAAAATCTCTCAGATCTGTAGGGACAATAATTTCTTCTTCAATACTGAATTTTGAACTGTTGTAATACAATAAATTCTGAAGGTCGTTTTGGTTTCCAAAGCTATCGTCGGATGTATTAGAAACATAAGTAGCCATTTCAAAATTTGCATTTACGGCAGATCTTGTAATGTTTAAAACGTTATTGGCGCCAGTGATATTGTTAAGCTCACAAACAAGAAATAAATCGGGCTGGTAATCTGCTAAGATAAATGCTAAGTCATCTTCACGATTGGGTACAGCATCTTCTAGAGGGTAATTAAGGAGATTATAAAACATCACCTTAAATGTTTCTTGTGCAGAAACACAGATTATATTGATAAATCCGAGAATAATAAAACTCAGTATTTTCCTTTTCATAGAATATAAAAATAAGAAAATTAAAAGTTAGGACTTAATCTGTATTCTTCATAGAATTTGTTTAGAATATCTATTACCTCATCTGCCGTATCTACAACATGTATTAGGTCTAAATCCTTTGGGCTTATGTTACCTGCTTCTAGTAACGTGGTTTTTACCCAATCAAATAGCCCTGTCCAAAATTCTTTTCCAACTAAGATAATAGGGAATGTTTCAATTTTATGGGTTTGTATTAGTGTTATGGCTTCAAAAAGTTCGTCTAGCGTACCGAAACCTCCTGGCATAACAACAAATCCTTGAGAATACTTTACAAACATCACTTTACGTACAAAGAAATAATCGAAATCTAGACTTTTATCATTATCTATATATGGGTTATCGTGCTGCTCAAAAGGTAATTCAATATTTAAACCAACGGAAGTACCACCTGCAATATGAGCCCCTTTATTACCAGCTTCCATAATACCTGGTCCACCTCCAGTTATAACTCCATAGCCATGTTCAACAATTTTTTGAGCCACATCAACAGCTAGCTGATAATATTTGTGGTCTGGTTTGGTACGCGCAGAGCCAAATATAGAGACACAAGGTCCTATTTTACTCAGCTTTTCATAACCATTAACAAACTCTCCCATGATTTTAAAAATGGCCCATGAGTCATTGGTCTTTATTTCATTCCATCCTTTGTGTTTGCTTTCTTTTCTCATGTTATATCTTAATATCTTTTATTCGTTTCTTAGTGTGCAATATAGTGTTATTTCAACTCCTTTTTCAAAAACTTTGCTGTATAACTTTTTTTGTCTTTTGCCACTTGTTCTGGTGTGCCTTTGGCAACGACATTACCACCTCCTTTTCCGCCTTCGTAGCCAATATCTATAATGTAATCTACGGTCTTAATAACATCTAAATTATGCTCTATTATTAATACAGTATTGCCTTGGTCAACCAATTTGTTAAGAACTTTCATTAAAACTCTAATATCTTCAAAATGAAGGCCTGTTGTTGGCTCATCTAAGATGTAAAAGGTATTGCCAGTATCGCGTTTACTGAGTTCTGTAGCCAGTTTAATACGCTGTGCTTCACCACCAGAAAGCGTTGTGCTTTGTTGTCCTAAGGTAATATAACCCAAACCAACATCCTTTATGGTTTTGAGTTTGCGGTAAATCTTAGGAATATGCTCAAAGAAGTCTACCGCTTCTTCAATCGTCATATTTAATACATCGCTTATGGATTTTCCTTTGTATCTAATTTCTAGCGTTTCCCTGTTAAAACGCTTGCCTTGGCAAGTTTCGCACTCTACATAGACGTCTGGTAAAAAGTTCATTTCTATAACACGCAATCCACCACCTTGGCAGGTTTCGCAACGTCCACCAGCTACGTTAAAACTAAAACGTCCTGGTTTGTAACCACGAATCATAGCTTCGGGTATCTGTGCAAATAGTTTACGTATTTCGTCAAAGGTTTTGGTATACGTAGCAGGATTACTTCTCGGTGTTCTGCCTATAGGTGATTGATTTATATCAATAACCTTGTCTATGTGCTCTAAACCTTTAATGCTTTTATATGGCATTGGTTTTTTTACACCATTGAAGAAGTGTGCGTTTAAAATAGGGTATAGGGTTTCGTTAATGAGTGTAGATTTTCCACTTCCCGAAACGCCTGTAACACCAATCATTTTTCCTAATGGAAATTCTACATCAACGTGCTTTAGATTATTACCCGTACAGCCCTTAAGTACCAGCTTTTTTCCGTTGCCTTTGCGCCGTTCTTTTGGGATTTCAATTTCTTTTTTTCCGCTTAGGTAGTCTGCGGTTAAGGTGTTATGAGATAATAACTCATTTGGAGTTCCTTCACTAATAATCTCACCACCATGCTTCCCTGCAAACGGCCCAATATCGATAACGTAATCTGCGCGTTCTATCATGTCTTTGTCGTGTTCGACGACAATTACAGAGTTTCCGACGTCTCTCAGTGACGCTAGTGAGTTAATCAGTTTTTCGTTGTCGCGTTGGTGAAGCCCTATGCTAGGTTCGTCTAAAATATAGAGTACACCAACAAGTTGCGATCCTATTTGCGTAGCCAAACGTATGCGCTGCGCTTCGCCACCAGAAAGCGATTTAGAACTCCGGTTAAGACTTAAATATGTTAAGCCTACATCTAATAAAAACTGCGTACGCGCTTTTATTTCTTTAATAATTTCTTCAGAAATTTTACGTTGTGTTTCAGAAAGTCTGTTTTCTAAGCCTTTTAACCATTCAGCTAATTCAACAACATCCATTTTTACAATATCAGCAATACTTTTGCCATCTACTTTAAAGTACAGGGATTCTTTGCGTAAGCGAGACCCTTGGCAAACATCACACTCTACTTTATCCATATATTCTTTTGCCCAACGCACTAAGGATGTAGAATCTGATTTGTATTGATTTTCTATAAAATTAGCAACACCTTCAAAATCTATGTTGTAATCTCTGGTCACCCCAAGCAGTTTGCTTTCTACAGCAAATTTGTCCTTACCACCATAGAGAATCATGTGTTTGGCATCGTTGGGAATGTCTTTCCATGGTGTATTTAGAGTAAAGTCGAAACGTTGTGCTATGGTATGAAATTGTTTAAAAATCCAGCTTTTTTTCTCAGGACCATGTGGTGCCAAAGCTCCATTTTTAATAGATAAGGTCTCGTCTGGTACCAATTTTTTTTCATTGACTACATACAGTTCGCCTATACCATTGCAATTAGGACAAGCTCCTTTAGGTGAATTAAAAGAGAAGTTATTAGGCTCTGGGTTAGGGTATGAAATTCCTGAAGATGGACACATTAAATTACGGCTAAAATAACGTGGTTGATTGGTGTCTTGGTCTATGACCATGAGGACATCGTCTCCATGATACATGGCTGTATTAATGGACTCCGTAAGACGTTTTTCATTGTCCTGCGTATCATCAATCTTTAGACGATCTATAACAATCTCAATGTCATGGGTTTTATAGCGGTCGAGCTTCATGCCTTTTTCAAGGTCTACAATCTCTCCATCGGTGCGTACTTTTACAAACCCTTGCTTAGCAATTTGCTCAAACAATTCGCGATAGTGGCCTTTACGAGAACGAATAACAGGCGATAAGATGTTGATGCGTTTACCCTTATACGCTTCTAGAATGAGGTCTTTAATCTGCTCGTCGCTATAGCTTACCATTTTTTCACCAGTTTGGTAACTGTAGGCATCTGCAGCTCTGGCGAACAATAGTCTTAAGAAGTCGTAAATTTCGGTAATGGTACCTACTGTAGAGCGTGGTGATTTGCTTGTGGTTTTTTGCTCTATGGCAATAACAGGAGAGAGGCCATCGATCTTATCGACATCTGGCCGTTCTAGACTGCCCAAGAACTGACGTGCGTAAGCCGAAAAGGTTTCGATGTAACGACGTTGCCCTTCGGCATAAATGGTATCGAAAGCCAACGACGACTTTCCACTACCAGATAGTCCTGTAATCACTACCAATTTCTCTCTGGGTATGGTAATGTCGATGTTTTTTAGGTTGTGAACTCGTGCTCCTTGTACTTCAATGGACTCGTTGAAATGGCTCATAGGTGGTATCGCTTCTTCTTTATTTCTAGCAAAGTTGCAAAGGTACAATATTTAGATGTTAATTTAGTGTGAAGGTTTTGTCCTTAAAGCTGTTAGTTTTTAGTTAGGCTTCATCTTTTATTGGCTTACTGTCCTTTTTATTTTCATGTAGGAAAAAACACCCCTTGACCCGAATATGACCCGCTTATGACCCGAATTAGACCCGAGATAGACCTGACTTTGGTATAAGATCTTCCTAAATTACATTTGTATGGCCCCATCGGCAATACTAAATGCAATTTTAAATTTAGATATCCCCTTTATTGGGTATGGTTTTACACTGAAGCTATAACTAATTTAGCATTAGAGTGTTACTGTTTAAAGGAATTATAGTAATCTAAACGAAAAATAACAGTTTAGATATTTCATGCTATATATTTTTTTCTATTTTAACCCTTGATAATTAGCTATTAATCAATTATGAAATATCATAAACGCCATGCCTTTGCATTACTTTTTTATTTATGTATAGGTATCGCTGCCGCTTATAATATATCAAATGTATTTAGAACGGATCAGCCCAAATCTAAAATAGTATTACCTCCTTCGGCTAGTATTTCTGGCACGACCACAGTTTGCCTAAATGCGACACCGCAACCTGTAATTACCTTTACCGGTTCTGATGGTGATGTGCCTTACACATTTACCTATACTGTAAATGGTGGTGCTAATCAGACGATTACTACAACAGGCACAAATGATTCTGCGACCTTACCTGTAAATACAAATGTAGCAGGTACATATACCTATGAATTAATTTCTGTAACAGACGCTAATAACGATACGGAAGCTATCAATGATACCGCAACTGTTACTGTTACTAACCCACCAACAGTGAGTTTTACTTTTAATAATGGAGATTGTTCTGCAGATGGTGTCAATTTTAATGCCACAGCATTAGGTAATGGGCCTTTCACTTATAGTTGGTCTTTTGGTGATGGTAATACTTCAACCGCTGAAGACCCTTTACATATCTATGATGCTTTTGGCTGTGGTTTTTCAAACTACACAGCAACATTAGAGGTTACTGATGCCAATGGTTGTACTGCTTTAGTTTCAGAAACCGTGAATATTGAACAGCGTCCAGATTTAAGTTTTGAAGATTTAGATGCACAGTTTACTCCACCTTTTGATAATTGTGGTAATAATACTGTGGATCCTGCGTACACTGTAAATGTTGGTAATACTTCAACATCTACAGCCTGTATTACCTCTTATGATATTGATTGGGGAGATGGCACATCGGAAACTAATGTTACCTTTCCTCTATCGCATACTTATGCCAATTTGGGGTCGTTTAATATGGTAATTACAGGTTATGGAGATAGTGGTTGTAATGCTACAGAAACCATTTTAGTAAAAAACTCAAGTAACCCCATAGGTGCTATTATCAGCCCAGGAAATACGGTGAATTTATGTTTGCCCGCCAATGAACTTGCATTTGCTATCGGTTCCTGGGGACCTAATCCGCCCGATACGACTTATTTTGTAGATTATGGAGATGGTACACAGGCGACGTACACACAAGATGATTTAATAGCCGCTGTAGCTAATTACGATCCTGATAATCCGGCATTGGCGGATCCTTTCCCAATTCCACATGAATACACCGAATCTAACTGTCCAAATCCTAATTATACCATCACCTTAATTATTGCTACCTCTTGTGGAGAAACCGTATTAACAGCAGGACCTATTATTATTTTGACGCAGCCTGAGGTGGATTTTGAATTTGAGAGTCCGAGTTGTGTCAATACACCTGTACAATTTACCAACCTTACCGAAGGAGGTTTTGGACCCAATTGCGTTACACAAGCCGCACATAATTGGGATTTTGGTGATGGAACTACCTCAAATCTAGAAAACCCAATACATACATATACAACACCAGGTACTTACACAGTGACTTTAACAGAAGAAAACTTTTGTGGTATATCAGAACCTGTCGTTAAGACTATTTGCATAGAGCCAGATTTGGTTGCAGACTTTTCTTTAGACAATAATGACGGTTGTATTCCTCTTGATGTTTCAGCGACTAATACTACCGACTTATCACAGTCTTGTGGTGGTGAAACGTATTTGTGGGAGGTTACTTATGCTTCTGACTTTTGTGGTACATCAGCATCTTGGGGTTTTACTGATAATACAGATGAGACCTCTGAAAACCCATCGTTTCAATTTTTAAATGCAGGTATTTATATTATAAGCATGACGATTACCAACTCGTGTGGTGATTTTATAACCACTCAGCAGATTAATGTAAAGCGTCCTCCAGTTGCTAGTATTGATCCTATCGCTGATGCCTGTGGTGCGGCTAGTTTTAATCCAACAGCTATGGTGACTACCTGTGCGCCAACTACCGATACCATAACCTATAGTTGGTCTTTTCCTGGAGGTACACCAGCTACATCTAATCTCTTAGATCCAGGAACTATTAGCTACACCACACCAGGCGACTATACCGTGACGTTTAGTGTTACTAATGCTTGTGGTACTGCTACGGTTACTGAAGACTTTTCAGTCAATGAAAGCCCAACGCTAACCAATACCGATTTTGATCAAACGTTGTGTTCTGGTAATGATAGTAATGCCATAGTGCTTACGTCAGATAATGTGAATACGACTTATACATGGACGTCTAACAATCCTGCAGGCCTTACAGGCTTTATTCCAAATGGCACAGGAGATACTATTCCGGCACAAACACTTATCAATACTTTGGGTACTCCAATAGATCTCATATACACTGTAACGCCCGATATCAATGGTTGTGTTGGGCCATCCGTGAATTTTACCATCACTGTAGAGCCAGCACCTTTCATAGATATGCAACCGCAAGCCGAAGACATATGTCTTAATGGTACACCAAATGATTTATCAGTAAGCTATCAAGGTACAGGTACTCCAAGTTACCAATGGTATGTAAATACGGTTGATGACAATACAAGTGGTACGGTCATAGCAGGAGCTAATGGACCAACATATACACCACCAACTGATAGTGTTGGTACACTATATTATTATGTGGTAATTACGTTTACAACAGGAGATTGTAATGAAATTATTTCCGATACTGCTGAAATTACAGTAGAAGCTGTTGCGCAAATCGATACAGAGCCAATACCAACACAGTCTATTTGTGTAGGTGGAACATCAGAAGCGCTTACGGTTAATCTTATTGGAGGAGCAGGAACAGTAACTTACCAATGGTACAGTAATACTGCAAATACTAATACAGGAGGTACTGCTATTGCAGGTGCAACATCAGCAAGTTATACTCCGCCTGTTTTTACGACTTCAGGGTCATTTTATTATTATGTTGAGGTGAGTTTTACAGGTAGTGGTTGTTCGGGCTTAGTGAGTGCAGTCGCCGAAGTTGCTGTGGTAGACGATCCAGAGATTACAAGTCCTGATTTTGGTATGCAAAGTGTTTGTCAGAATACCAATGTTAATCCTTTAGATGTTAAGGTGTCTGGTGGCTTAGGGACTATTTCTTACCAATGGTATGTTAACACTGTTAATGATACAACGACTGGAACACCAATTGCAGGTGCGACAGCAGCGACGTATACACCACCTTCGGATGTGGTGGGTACATTTTATTATTACTGTATTGTAACCCAAGATGTATCTGGTTGTGAGGTGACGAGTTCGGTCGCCACAGTTGAGGTCACTGCAGCTGCCCAATTTACAACACAACCACTTTCTGATGAGTTGTGTTTAGGAGATACCACAGCAGCGTTGAGTGTGGCTTATACTAATGGCACAGGTACACCGAGTTACCAATGGTATGCTAATACCGTGAATGATACAACCACAGGTACTGCTATTGCTGGTGCAACAACAGATACATATCAGCCTATAGTAGATACTGTAGGTACAACCTATTACTATGTTATCATCACGTTTAACACAGGTGGTTGTTCTGAAATTATATCAAATGTTTCTGAAATCATTGTTAACAATACTCCAAGTATTGCTGATGGATCTGTCTTAATATGTAGTGGCAATACGTTTGAATTTTTGCCAGAAACTATTACTACTAATGTGGTTCCGGTAGGGACGACGTACACTTGGTCTAATCCTGTTGTGAATCCTGCGGGTAGTATTACAGGTGCATCAGCACAACCCACAGCAAGTGCTACTATTTCTCAATTTTTAGAAAATACAACGGTTAATCCGGCAACAGTGACGTATACGGTTACACCAGATGCCAATGGTTGTATTGGTGCTGATTTTGAAGTTGTAGTAACAGTTAATCCTTCCATTTTGGTGGCTTCAACCGTGGTTAATAACAGTTGTTTCAATTCGGATGATGCCTCTATTGGTATTACGATTACGGGTGGAGTACCTTTTATATCAGGGAATCCCTATCAAGTGAGTTGGACTGGTCCTAACGGTTTTGTTAGTAGTGCGACAAACATTTCAAACCTAGAAGCAGGAACATATACTTTAGATATTCTTGATGATGGTGGTTGTCCCTATAATGAAAGCTTTATAATTACCGAACCTGATGAACTTGTTTTTAGTGCCGTTAATTTCGATCCAGAAACCATATCTTGTTTTGGCGCCAATGATGGCGAGATTAGTATTGACGTCAGTGGAGGTACAGAACCTTATATCTATAACTGGACACGTAATGGTAATCCGTTTTCTAGTGATGAAGATTTAAGCGGTTTAGAACCTGGCACTTATGCTATTACAGTAACCGATGCCAATACTTGTGGGCCTATCAGTTCAACTTTTGTAATTGAAGAACCACCATTATTGGATGTGACTTTACAAAGTCAGACCAATGTTATTTGTTTTGGTAATGCTACAGGAGCCATTGAAGTTTCAACTGTTGGTGGTCGACCAGATTATACGTATAGTTGGACAGGGCCTAATGGATTTACAAGCACCACAGCTAATATCGCTAACTTGTTAGCAGGTACGTATGCATTAACGGTAACCGATAGTTCTGACTGTACAGATACGTTAAGTGTTACAATTATTCAGAATGATCAAATCACTATCGATGTCACCACCACTGAAATAGAGTGTTATGGAGATAATGATGCGTCTATAACCATTAATAATATTTCAGGAGGTGTAGCGCCTTATGATGTGGCTTGGAGTAATTTTGGTACAGGCATGAGTCAGACCAACCTTTCCGCAGGTACCTATACTATTACCATTACCGATGCTGAGGATTGCGTGCGTGCGTTTCCCATTGTTATAGATGAAGCGCCAATTTTTCTTATTGACCCTGTAGTCACACAGATATCCTGCGCTGGTGAAGATGATGCCAGTATTGTACTTAATTTTCAAGGCGGCTTAGATCCTATTACAGTGGTTTGGGACGATGACGCATCAGCAGGAGTAGAGCGTAATAACTTAGCGCCAGGTACCTATAGTGTTACTATTACGGATGGTACTCCTTGTGTGATTCAGGAAAGTTTTACCATTTTTAACGTCTTACCTTTACAATTGTCTGCCAATGTTACCGATGCTTTAGATTGTGATGATCCCAATAGTGGTGCTATCAACCTATTAATACAAGGCGGTACACCACCATTCTCGGTATCTTGGTCTAATGGAGCGACTACGGAAGATTTAATAGCCATTCCACCAAACACCTATGTAGTTACGGTCACAGATGCTAATGCTTGTAGCATCGAAGGCAGTTGGAATGTTAACCGTTTTGAACCTTTGACTTTGGATGTGGATACCCAATCTGAAGTGGATTGTGATACCAAAACCGTAAACCAAACCTTTGTGGCTATGGCCAGTGGTGGCGTACCACCATTTACCTATAACTGGTCTAGTGGTACTGTGAGTGGTGCTAATAATGAACTTATGACAACCGATGTTGATGGTTTGGTACTGCTTGAAGTCACCGACGCACAAGGTTGTACCACCAATTATAGTCTTAATGTGGATATTCCTGTGCTTGGTGATCCAGATTTTGAGCTGTCTTCTTTTGGGTTTAGCAATTTTGGTGTGTATTCAATTTCAGATCCTATTAGCTTTACCAATTTGGCTACAGGTGATTATCTCAGTGTTTTGTGGGACTTTGGTGATGGTAGTTTTTCAGGAGAGGAAAATCCAACCCATACCTACAGTGCTGTAGGTTCGTATGTGGTTACACAAACCGTAACGTATCCTTTTGGTTGTGTGTATGAGCGCGTCATTACTTTGTATGTAGAGCAAGGTTATAAACTAATTATGCCAGATGCCTTTACACCAAACGAGGATGGCATTAATGATTTCTTTGGGCCTGTGTACGAGGGTCTCAATAGTTTAGAATTACATATTTACGATACATGGGGCAGTCTTATCTATACTGAAGACAATGCTAATTTTACGGGTTGGGACGGGAAGATTAATGATGAGGTTGCTGAAAACGGCAATTACTATTACACCTTTAGTGCCAAAACCTTTTATGGTAAAACCATCACAGCCCAAGGCGCCTTTGTATTTATAAAATAATCCTTATGACTTTAAGACCCATATTTACCTTTATTATACTTATATGCTGTTGGACCGTTAGCGCTCAAGATCCGGTTTTTACACAGTCTAACTATATACAAGAAACGTTAAATCCTGCCTTTTCTGGTTTTGAGGATAACGACCGTATTGCGGCTGGTATTTTGAGTCGTGTGCAATGGCCTAATCTCGATTTGCAAATTCACACACAGTATGCTTATGTGAATAAGTCGTATGATTATGGTCCAAGTCTTGGCTTTGGTGTTGGTATCAATGCCGTTTGGCAATACGAATCGTTTAATAATTATAATTACGCCCAGGTTAACCTTAACTATGCCCATCGTATTAATCTTAATAATGGCTGGTATTTTAGACCAGCTATAGAGGTGGGAGTAGGGAATAAGAGTAATCGTTTTAGGAATTTAACTTTAGCCGATCAGATTAATATTAATTCAGGGTTTATCAATCCTGTGTCGGTTGATCCACTAGCAAGCCGATTGAATAGTATTTACTTTTTAGATATTAATGCAGGTTTTATTGTTGAACGCCAAACTTTTAATGATATCAGCTATTGGATTGGAGGTTCGGTACGCCATCTTAATCGTCCTAATATATCCATTGTTGAAGGTGAAAAGTTACCGCTTGATATTTTCTATTCGTTTCATGGTAATGTTCGTTTTCCGTTTTTACATGATAATACTATTATGATGACGACTAACCTTATGGTGCAAGGGCCTTATAACCGATTGGATGTTGGTACTATATTTCAGCTTGATGCTATATTGTTAGGCCTCACGGCAGCAACGAATCCTGCGCGTAATGATGGTAATGCTCATTTATTGACTTCGGTTAATGCCTTTGTAGGCTTTGAGTATCAAACTTTTCGTTTTGGTTTTTCTTATGATAAGAATACCTCAAATATTGGTCGTACTGATGGGGTGTATGAGCTGTCTATGACCTATTTGTCGCGTTGTAGACGTTGTAATACGGATCGTAGTCGGAAGAAGTAGTTAGAAGTTAGAAGTTAGAAGTTAGAAGTTAGTAGTTGGAAGTTAGAAGTTAGAAGTTAGAAGTTAGTAGTTAGTAGTTAGTAGTTAGTAGTTAGTAGTTAGTAGTTGGTAGTTAGGGTTTGATTATTAATATACAGATTGCTGCGTTTGTTCCTTGCTCGCAATTACATTTCATAAATATATAATCAACACCTCATCGCACTTGAACTTCCGACTAGGTCGGAAACCGCTGAAAGCAGAAATAACGAGCTGTAAAACTAAATTTGTAAGCAATATCAAGGATTGAAAGTTAAAGTTATAATTAACTCTAAGTCTTACAAGCACTAGAGCGAGTGGCACGCAGTGATTTCCTCTTACAGCGAAGCACTTTTTGGTTCATTTTTGGTGCTTCAAAAATGAACGTAACGACATAGAGGCCAAAGCTATAAATTCAATGCTAGATTCCGTGTCACACTTCGACTGCGCTCAGTGGGACAGCACGGAATGACAAAAGTGTAATTGATTTAATAAAAAAACAGATTGCCACGTCGCTACGCTTCTCGCAATGACACTTCGGTTTGCGTTGTAAGGTATCATTATTAAAACTATATTTTGATTTTGGTAGTTTTGCTAATGACGCGCTTCTCGATACTATTTGCTCATGCTTCGCAAATCACTCGAAGTGACGCTTGGGGTGTTTAGGGTGTTATCATTAAAACTATATTTTGGTTTTGATAGTTTCGCAAATCACTTGCTTCTCGATACTATTTGTTTAAGTTTCGCAAATCACTCGCTTCTCGATACAATTTGCTTAAGCTTCGCTTAGGTATCTTCAATCAAAATGTATTTTGATTTCGATAGTTTCGCAAATCACTCGCTTCTCGATACAATTTGCTCATGTTTCGCAAATCACTCGCTTCTCGATACAATTTGCTCATGCTTCGCAAATCACTCGAAGTGACGCTAGGGGTGGTTAGGGTGTTATCATTAAAACTATATTTTGATTTTGGTAGTTTCGAATATCACTCGCTTCTCGATACAATTTGCTCATGTTTCGCAAATCACTCGCAATGACACTTCGGTTTGCGTTGTAAGGTATCATTATTAAAACTATATTTTGGTTTTGGTGGTTTCGTAAATCACTTGCTTCTCGATACAATTTGCTCATGTTTCGCAAATCACTCGAAGTGACGTTAGGGGTGGTTAGGGTGTTATCATTAAAACTATATTTTGGTTTTGGTAGTTTCGCAAATCACTTGCTTCTCGATACGATTTGCTCGTCGCTTCACAAATCACTCGAAGTGACGTTAGGGGTGGTTAGGGTGTTATCATTAAAACTATATTTTGGTTTTGGTAGTTTCGCAAATCACTTGCTTCTCGATACGATTTGCTCATGTTTCGCAAATCACTCGAAGTGACGTTAGAGGTGGTTTGGTTATTAATGAGCAGATTGCCATGTCGCTGCGCTTCTCGCAATGACACTATGGTTTGCGTTGTGAGGTATCATTATTAAAACTATATTTTGGTTTTGGTAGTTTTGCTAATGACGCGCTTCTCGATACTATTTGCTCATGTTTCGCAAATCACTCGAAGTGACGCTAGGTGTGGTTTTGGTTATTAATATGAAGATTGCCACGTCGCTGCGCTTCTCGTAATGACACTTCAGTTTACGTTGTAAGGTATCATTATTTAAAATGTATTTTGGTTTTGGTAGTTTTGCCAATGACTTGCTTCTCGATACTATTTGCTTAAGCTTCGCTTAGGTATCTTCAATCAAAATGTATTTTGATTTCGATAGTTTCGCAAATCACTCGAAGTGACGCTAGGGGTGGTTAGGGTGTTATCATTAAAACTATATTTTGGTTTTGGTAGTTTCGTAAATCACTTGCTTCTCGATACGATTTGCTCATGTTTCGCAAATCACTCGAAGTGACGTTAGAGGTGGTTTGGTTATTAATGAGCAGATTGCCATGTCGCTGCGCTTCTCGCAATGACACTTCGACTGCGCTCAGTGGGACAGCACGGAATGACAAAAGCGTAATTGATTTAATAAAAAAACAGATTGCCACGTCGCTGCGCTTCTCGCAATGACGTGCTAGATGTGGTTTGTTTTATTATATTTACGACTCTTAAATACCAACAATGCCCAAACAAAATACGTTGGCTGATGCTGTTCAGCAATTGATTACAGCTATTCTGAATGCTTTAGGTTATAATGCGGCTCCAAAGCGTACTTGGCATCAGCATGTGGTGCCGTATGAGGATGGTTGGGCTGTGCGTCGTGAGGGCAACCAACGTGTTACGTCTAAGCATCGTAAGCAGGGCACTGCAATCCGTAAAGCCAAAACCCTTGCCAAGCGCTATAATGCCGATGTTATTATCCACCGTGCTAGTGGTGGCATCCGTAAGCGAATGAGTTACAGGCACCGATAATGTCGTTATTTTCTGTAAAGTCTCTTACTTCTTAAAGACTATTTTTGTTATTTATCTGGTTTAATATCAAGGTGTTACCCTAATGTTTATCTTTTAGTAATCCCTTTTGTTTCTTTTTTATATAGCGGCAATACGTTATTCCCTTAGTTGTTGACTGCACCGTAACTCAATATACCTATTACTGGGTATGGTTTGCTTTGGTGTGCCTTTATAATTTTGAGTATTAACCAATTAAACCCAAAAGATTATGAAACGTTTTATGTATTCAATTTTAGTAATGTTCTCTTTTGCAGCTCAAGCGCAAGCACCTTTTACAACACTTGCTATGGAGCCAACCTATGTAAAAGCGACGCGTACCGGCTCTGATGACTCTGAAAAACGCTATGAACGTGTTGATATTGTTAAGTTAATAAAAGCAGAAAAAGACAAGGGCACGCTTAGTTCTTTTAGTATGACAGATTTTAAAGAACAAATTATGGATGACGCAGACATAGAACCTACGGAAGATACTAATGAAGTTGGGTTTTTTAAAAGCAGTTCTTTAGCGTTGAACGTTTTAAACAACGCCGATAGTAGGGCTTCTATAAATGCACAAGTTTTATTTTATAAAATCAATTTTATGACTCCTGTTGATTCAATTGCGTCTAACTGGCGCTACAATCTCCCTGTGATGATTATTTCTAAACTGTCTACAAGTTATGATTCTATTTCTGGCGCAAGTGCTATTGATGTTTTAGATTATGAAGCGGCGCCTGTGACTTTGCGTATCATGCCATCTTTTAAAATCAGTGGTAATAAAAAATACAAGGAAGAATTATTGTTCGGGATTTATGCAGATGCCAGAGGCATTAACGTGCAAAATACTGAAACTAATGATTATGATCTCGAAGTTGTAGGCTCTGGTGGTATTGGCTTTACCTTAACAGGACATGGTGAAGCCGGTATTTACAATAAACAGGGCGATTACGAAAAAGGGGAATGGTTGGTGTCTGCCATGCTACAGGGTGCGGTCGGTGACGCGGATGTCATTCAGAAACTGTTTAATACTGATAAGGATTTTGTAACGTCATTTCAATCCTATTTTTCGTTTAACATTGCTGAAGGCAGCAAGTTTAATCTTAAGATTGGATATCAACATTACTTCCAAGAAACCATAGCCGGTACAAAGAATAATTTTTCTATTGCGTTAGGTTTATAATGGTGTGTATTTACCTTAATATTCCAAGTTTAGTTTATTGTTCTAAAAAAAGGCTGGGATCTGCAGGTTTATACAATGTACGCCGCCTGCCCCAGCCAAAAACCATTGGGTTATGCTAAAGCCATTGCCTTAACGGATGCAGTCCGTTAGGTACTACACTTTAGCTTTATGGCAAGTTACAAAATAACCATGTATAGATTGTTATGCATATCGGTACAATTTTTTATATTTAGGCTCCCTTAATTAATAGCGACTCAAATACGAGCCGCTTTATTTGTTTTATAAAACTGATACATGTCAAAATTAAAAACCAAAGCCGACATCAATTTCGAGCAAGAACTGTGGAAAGCAGCCAACGAGTTGCGCGGTGCCGTAGCCGAAAACCAATATAAAGACTACGTCTTACCGCTTATATTTTTAAAACATCTGTCAGAACGGTATCAAGCCCGCAAGGACGAGCTTATAGAAGCATTTAACGATGAGAGTTCCGACTATTACACACAAGACCCAGACGAAAGACAATACATTCTAGAAGACCCAGACGAGTACCTCTCTAAAAACACTTATATCATCCCAAATGAAGCCACATGGCAATTCCTACAGGATAATGCTGAGCAAGATAACATTAAAGTCTTGGTAGATGATGCGTTTGATATGCTAGACGATACCTTAGCACAATACAGACCAGATCTTAAAGGAATCCTACCACGCATCTTTGTTAAAAGCCAACTCACGCCAAAGCAAGTGGCTGGTTTAATCAACTTATTGGCAAATCCTAAGCTTTCCGAAAACGAAAATCCAGGTAGCGATATACTTGGTCGAGTTTACGAATATTACATTGGCAAGTTCGCCATTGCCGAAGGCTCTGGTGCAGGGCAATTCTTTACACCAAGCAGCATCGTGCGCCTTATGGTAGAAATGATTGAACCTTACCAAGGTAAAATATTTGATAATGCCTGCGGCTCTGGTGGCATGTTTGTGCAATCGTTAAAGTTTTTGCAAGCCCATGGAGGAGATAAAAAGAACATTTCCATCTATGGACAAGAGCGCTACGATGGCACTTTACGACTCTGTAAAATGAACCTCGCCCTACGCGACTTATCGTTCGATGTCAGACTAGGCGATTCCTTATTACAAGACAAGTTCCCAGACCTAAAAGCCGATTATATTATCGTAAACCCACCATTCAACGTCAGCCAATGGCACCCAGAAGATTTACCTGAAAACGACCCGCGACTATTTGGGCCCAAAGAAGAATTCACCACAGATGGCAACGCTAACTTTATGTGGATGCAAACCTTTTGGAGTCACTTAAGTGATAGAGGTACAGCAGCCGTCGTTATGGCAAATGGCGCGATGACTTCCAATAACAAAGGCGAAAAAAACGTCCGCCAGTTTATGGTAGATAATGGTATGGTAGATTGTATTGTGCGCCTACCAGACAAACTCTTTTTAACCACAGGCATTCCAGCCTGTATTTTTATTTTAAGTAAAAACAGAGACGGTAAAGATGGCGAACACCGAGAGCGGTTAAACGAAGTCCTGTTTATAGATATGTCTAAACTAGGGCGTATGGAAAGCCGTAAACTACGTGTTTTTGACGAAGCCGACCTACAAAAAGCTACAGACACCTACCATGCTTGGCGCAATAGTAATAACACAACGAACGTCACTTCGAGTGATTCTCGAGGAACGCGTGAATTGTATCGAGAAGCAAATGATACCACAGCGTCCCAATTATACGAAAACATCGATGGCTTCTGCTACAGCGCCACCATAGAAGAAATCGCCAAGCAAGACTACAAACTTACACCAGGCATCTACGTAGGCACCGAAGCGGTTGAAGACGACGGCATCCCATTTGAAGATAAAATGGAAACCTTAAAGGCCCAATTGCAAACCCAGTTTGCTAAAGGTAACGAGCTACAACAACAGATTTTAGAGAATTTTAAGAAGTTTTAAATGAAATTAAAGAAATCAATAAATAAAGTTGCTTCAAGTATATTCAATAAGAAGATGCTTTTTAGTGCGATTTTATTTGTTTCTTTTTTTTATTTCCAATACGCGATCATAAGCTTTATTGAAAAGTATTTAACTATAAATAATAACTTTTCTAATAGTTATCTAGATGTTATTATAATGGTTGTAGTTTTCATTTGGACAGTTTATACACTGTATAAATTAATTGCTTATAATTACAAACCATCATTTTCTCAAAAGTTAACTGTTGCAACTGCCATATTCCTAATAGTTTATTTTCAACAGAATAGAGAGAATTTACCTTGGGATTATTTGAAAGACTCTTTTTTTAATATAGAATACATTCAATATGTATTCATATCGCTATCAGTAGTAGTATATTTTTTTCTGGTAATCAATTTTTTTCAAAAACTGGAGTACCTATTTCCAACCAGTCGATTTAATTTCAATAAAGGTGATAATACATATCTAAGTGATGATCCTGTTCTTGATGAAAAAAAGGATTTATTGAGTTATGGTCCAAAAATTAAGAGCTTAACAAATATCTTATTAAACGAGAATTTTGAAAAGTCAATTGCAATAGGATTAGTTGGACCATGGGGAAATGGTAAATCCAGTGTTATTGAAATGTCGCAAAAGCAATTGAAAACTATTGAGTCATATCATGATAGAGTAGTCATACATTTTCTGCCTTACTTAAACCATAAGGAAGAAGATATAATCAATGAATTTTTCATTGCATTGAGTAATCAGATATCGAAATTTAATGGTAAACTATCTAGTCAAATACTTGATTATGCCAAAAAGTTAACAGATGTTTACAAAGGCGGTAATGCATTTAATTTGTTCGAAAAACATGTCACAACCATTGATCAATCATCTGCAAAAGAGCTTTATGATAACATCAATAAACGGTTAAAAGAAATTGATAAAAAGATAATTGTCTTTGTAGATGATTTGGATAGATTAAGTGGAAAGGAAATTATACAAATTTTAAAACTGATAAGAAATACTGCAGATTTTCGAAATACTATTTTTGTTGTAGCTATGGATAAGGATTATGTCGTTAAGCGATTAAAGGCAGAGAACAATATTTCTAGCACGCGTTTTATAGATAAGTTTTTTCAGTTAGAGATTTATTTACCAGAAATAGATAAGAACATTCTTAGAAAGTTTGTTTATGAAAAATTAAATCAATCCGTTTTAAACTCAACATCCGATTTTAAATCGAAGCTAGAAAGAGGTATTAATCATAAGGACAATTTATTTGAAGATTATATCAAGAATTTACGAGACGCAAAACGTCTGGTTAACCAAATAATTTTTGATTATAACTTTTTAAGAGAAGAAATAAACTTCAAGGATTTTATGAACTTTACATATTTTAAGTTAAAGTTTCCAAAGTTTATGGAACTATTAAATCACAATCGATTAGACTTCTTGAAATTAGAAAACGGACAATACAAATTAAAAGAAAAACCACCTAAAAATGATGAGAAGAGTGAAAAAAAATATGTACCCACTTTAGATAACATTGTTCTACTTGGTAATACGGAGTATAATGATTATAGCTTTCTTGACAAGTATGCCGTTTCAGAGTTATTATCCCAAGAAGAGGATTGCCTTAAAAAACTTTTGGGTATAGATTGCGATGATGCTTTATTGCTTTCGAAAACCTTAGCCTATTTATTTGGAGACCAGAATAAAAAAGAAACATTTAACTCGATTAAAGAGGCTCAGAACTTCAAAATGTTAATGCAGCAAAGAGTTTTTGAAAATGTACTAACGGAGCGCGAATTCAATTTAGTTATACACGAAGGTGACATAGAAAAGCGACATGAGATATTAGAAAATCTTCACACCCAAAATAAATTTCTTCAGTTATTGGATAGATTGGATTACTACAATACCGACAAACATCTAATTCTTTCTCAGATAACTTTAGTACTATTTAGACTATATGAAAAAAGAACAGATTATAATATTACAGACCAACAACTACTCAATAGAATAGCAGTATATGTTGAGCGTCTCATACAAGATAATGACAAAGTAAATCAAGAGCAGGTTAATTGGATGAAGGCAGATATTTTTGAGGGTAATTTACTTTCTACTGAAAATAAGTTAAACATTTTAGGAGAATTATGGGAAGCAAAGGAAGACAATAACTTGTGGCATCTTACCGAGGAGTATATATCTAAAAAGACGCTAGAATTATTTAAAAAGTATTTATCCAAGCACCATAATCAACTTTGGTCGGTAACTGATTTTTCATTTTATAAGTATTATCACCTTTTAAAGCATATAGATGGTTTAAAAGAGGCTCTGAATAAAGAAATTAGAACGTTTTGGTCTAAAAATAATATTGAATTGTTATGTGCTCAAAGTACAGATACACCGGCTTTTTCGTTATCATCATTTCAAATATCTAATACGGTATCTGAAATTTTTGGCAGTATCCGTAAATATCATGAGTTTGTAAAAAATCATTCAAAAAATCCTTCTAGAGCAACCAAAGAATTTTTAGAGTTATACGAATTACATGCTATAACAGGTTATGTTGTACCAATAGTGTACAATTTCAAGAATTCTAGATTAATGCTAGATAAAATTAAAAATAAAGTAGAAATACCTGGAAGAGGCAGTTATGATGAAGATGCCAACATTACACAATTGGTATTTAAAACTAATAGCAAAGAATTGATAGAAGAGCTAATTGAAATAAGGAAAAGACAAAACGCTAATGACAACTTGCTATTGAGCACAACGTACAAGGTGAATATTTCTACTGAAAATTTCCCATCAATGCGTTTTGCTTCTTTTAGCTCAGGCGAATTTCATTATTTATTCATTAATCACGACAAAAAATTTAGATTAAATTTTGCCATTGAAATTTTAAAAGCCCTTGAGGCTATTGCGAGTAATATGTTTACTATTAATAATAAAAATTTTAGACCATGGAGAAGAAAAATAGTAGATAAAGAATTAATTAAACTAACTGATGAAGTGACTTTACAGCTCATTTCATTGCAAAGTGCACAATCAACACAATTGTAACTAATGCCAAACAACTGGAAAACATATAAACTTGAAGAACTCACAACTAAGTTGGGTGATGGCTTACATGGCACACCGAAATATTCGCCTGATGGAGAATATTATTTTATAAATGGGAATAATTTAACTGATGGTAAAATTGAGATTAAACAAAATACTAAACGAGTAAATAGAGACCAATTTATAAAATATCAAAAGCCTTTAAATGATAGAACAATTTTTGTTTCTATTAATGGGACGTTGGGTAATGTAGCAACATACAATAGTGAAAAAGTCGTCCTTGGTAAAAGCGCTTGTTATTTCAATGTAAAGGAAGATGTCCATAAAGAATTTATTAAACACTATGTTTCAACGTCAGATTTTAGAAGGTTTTTAGAAAACAACGCGACAGGTTCTGTAATAAAAAATGTATCTCTTAAATCCATGAGAGAACATGAACTCAACCTACCACCACTACCAGAACAAAAAGCCATAGCCAACATCCTCTCAGCCATAGACGACAAAATAGAAAACAACCTAGCCATCAACAAAACCTTAGAAGACATGGCCATGGCGCTCTACAAACATTGGTTTGTAGATTTCGAATTTCCTGTATCACAGGAAAATCGAAACCCTGAACTCGTTTCTGGGTCTCAACCAATAGGCTACAAATCCGCTGGTGGCGAATTCACCGACAGCGAACTAGGACCAATTCCTAAAGGTTGGGAAGTGAGAAAAGTTAAGGATTTAGGTGAGGTTGTTACTGGTAATACACCATCAAAGAAATATCCAGAACATTATGGTAATGAAGTACCGTTTGTCACACCGACCGATTTCAAAAACTATGGAAAGCACATTCTTAATGCCAATCGTGGTTTGTCAAACTCTGGGATTGAAAAGTACACTAAAAAAATAATTCCAAAAAATTCAGTAGTGGTCACTTGTATTGGTTCAGATATGGGGAAAGTTGCACTTTGCAAAACAAATTGTTTGACTAACCAACAAATTAATTCTTTAAAGACAAACCACTTTCTGTATATGTATTGTTTTTTTGTTTACAATTATTCAATGCTAAAAATGCTAGCAGGTGCAGGTACTACAATGCCAATAATTAATAAGTCACGTTTTGAAGAAATTGAAGTTATTATGCCGACAAGTACAGTATTGAACTCATTTGAAAAAAACATGAGCTATTTAGACGAACAAATATTTAATAACACAAAAGAAAACCAATCCTTAACTCAACTTCGCGACACACTATTACCAAAGCTTATTAGTGGTGAGGTGCGTTTAAAGGAATTTAAAGAACAAGTAGAATCCGTCATTGCGAGTGAGGAAGGAACGACGCAATCTTATGAAGTATAGAATAAACAAACAGATTGCCGCGCTACGCTCGCAATGACAGTAACAACAAACAGATTGCCGCGCTTTGGTCGCAATGACAGTAACAACAAACAGATTGCCGCGCTTTGGTCGCAATGACAGCAAAATTATGACATGAAGAACAAATAATAATAACTATGGAATATAAAGTATTATGTTATATAGAAGTATCTGGGTTGGTGGAGGCTGTCAATTCTGATATTAAAAAGGGTTGGCTACCTCAAGGAGGTGTGTCTTATGCCAGAACAGACGGTATTAGCAATTACCATATGCAAGCCATGATAAAGACATAATAAAACGTCATTGCGAACGCAGTGAAGCAATCTCATTAAGTGAAGGACAAAAAACAAACAGATTGCCACGCTACGCTCGCAATGACGGGGACGATAAACAGATTGCCACTGTTGACTGCAAACGTCAATATCGCAATGACATAAAAATGAAACCAGGATTTGTCTACATACTAACCAATAAAAATAATACGACGCTTTATACTGGTGTCACGGCTAACCTTGTGCAACGTCTTAAACAGCATAAAGATAAAACTGACAAAAAATCGTTTGCCGCTAAATACAATTTAAATAAATTAGTGTATTACGAATCCTTTCAAATGATTGGTGACGCCATAGCAAGAGAAAAGCAAATAAAAGCAGGAAGTAGAGCAAAGAAAATAAAATTAATAGAAAGTATAAATCCTAATTGGGATGATTTAACCGAAACCGTAAAACGTCATTATGCGGACGTAGGACGAAGTAATTTCATGATGTGAAGAACAAAGCAACAAACCGATTGCCGCGCTACGCTCGCAATGACAGTAACAACAAACAGATTGCCGCGCTACGCTCGCAATGACAGTAACAACAAACAGATTGCCGTGCTACGCTCGCAATGACATAAACAAGGTCTCGCAATGACCGTATAATTATGACAACAGAAGCCACTATAGAACAAGCCACCATAGACTGGTTAGAAGACCTAGGCTATACGCATAAAGACGGTACAGCTATAGCACACCATCCTAAAGACGTTGTGCTAAAAGATGTGCTTTTGGCATTTATACAAAAAACCTACCCACAATTATCACCAGAGTTACAAACACTTGCCGTTGGTGAGTTTACCAATAATGTGGGTGCAGACCTAGAGCATCGCAACCGTAGCTTTCACCTTAAATGCACCAAAGGCATCGATTTAGATTATGAAGATGCTCAAGGCAATGAAAAAGCGGTACATATCTATCCTATAGATTTTGAGCACCCAGAAAACAATAGCTTTTGGGCAGTCAATCAGTTCACCATTACAGGCAAAAACAAACGCAGACCAGACATTATCATTTACATCAATGGCTTGCCCTTAATTGTATTTGAGCTCAAAAATTGGTACGACCAAAACACCAATCTTAAAGAAGCACACAACCAAATAGAGCATTACATAAAAGACATTCCGCAGTTGTTTGAGTACAACGCACTCACCATTATTAGCGATGGTAACGAAGCTCAACATGGCATGTTTAGTAGTGGTATGGAGTGGTTCGCCCCTTGGAAAAGTATCAATGGCAAAGAGACGGTTCAAGAAGACGATTTCCAAATGCACACCTTGTTGTTTGGTTTGTTTCCTAAAGAACGATTGCTCAACTACATCAAAAACTTCATCTTTCACGAAGACCATAACGGCTCGCTCATAAAAAAAGGCGCCAAATACCATCAGTTTTTTGGAGTTAACTTTGCCGTAGAAGCTGCAAAGCAATCGGTTCGTCCCTTTGGCGATGGTCGTATCGGTGTTATATGGCATACCCAAGGGTCTGGTAAAAGTATTTCAATGGCCATTTATACTGGGATTCTTAGGAGTTTACCAGAATTAAAGAATCCAACCATTGTAGTGCAGGTGGACCGTAGCGATTTAGACATGCAACTCTACGAGAATTTTGTATTGGCTAAAGATTTGGTAGGTGAGGTACAACATGCCGAAAGTACCAACGATTTAAGACAATTGTTATCGGCTGGTGCTGGTGGTGTGATTTTTACCACCATTGAAAAGTTCCGCCTCAAACAAACCACAGACGACGCTTTGGGCGAATTGGAGCATCCTGTCTTATCAGAGCGTGAAAACATTATCGTCATGGCAGACGAAGCCCACAGAACCCAATACGGTTTATTAGATGGCTTTGCGTCTAACCTCAGAAAAGCCTTGCCAAAAGCATCCTTTATTGGCTTTACAGGTACACCTGTAGATAGTAAGGATGCCGATACAGAAGAGGTCTTCGGAAATGTGATACATACCTACGATATCAAACAAGCGGTTGAAGATAAAGCCACCGTAAATATTTATTACGAACCACGTTTAGCAAAACTGCACCTTTGGAATGAGGATATAGACAAGGATGCGGATAATATATTATGGGAACAAGAAGATACAGGCAATCTTAAATGGGCAGCGATTGAAGATGCAGCAGGTAGCGAAGACCGTGTCAATAAAATTGCCAAAGACATTTTACAACATTTTACCAAACGTATAGCAACCTTAGACGGAAAAGCCATGGTCGTTTGTATGAGTCGCCGCAATTGCGTAAAAATGTACAATGCCTTAACGGCTTTAGAGGATTGTCCAGAAGTGGCGGTAGTCATGACAGGTAATATCTCAAAAGACCCAATAGAATGGAACGAGCATATCCGTACCAAAGATGCGACTGAAGCCTTAAAAAAACGCTTTAGAAACCTAGACGACCCTTTAAAAATTGTCATCGTGCGCGATATGTGGCTCACAGGTTTTGATGCTCCTTGTGTACATACCATGTACGTCGATAAGATTATGAAAGGGCATAACCTAATGCAAGCCATTACACGTACCAATCGTGTATTTAAGGACAAAGAAAACGGTGTTATTGTAGATTATATTGGTATTGGCGACAACTTAAAAACAGCAACCGATAAATATACAGGAGGTGGAGGCAAGGGCAGACCAACCATTGATATGGAGCAGGCTTTAGAATTGTTTTTTAATCAGGTTGAGGTCTGTAAGGCCATGTTACCAGAAACAGTAGATTATAGTAATTGGAAGGCTTTGCGTGAAGCAGATAAAGTATTGTTAGTTAAAAATGCGGTAAATCATTTAGTAAAAGATGAGGATGAGGCTAAAGGCTTTATGAAAGAAGAGAAAAAGCTATCAGGCTTGTTATCTATAGTAAAGAGTCAGCCAGCCATTCAGGAGTTTGCAGTAGAGGTCATATTTGCACAACACGTTTCCAAAGCCGTTCGAAATGCAACAACGGTAACGTCACCAAGAGGTGGCGAAAAAGACATGATAAGGGAGTTAATAAGTCAGAGCATCGAATCCGAAAATATTGTAGATGTATTTGCTATGGCAGGTATAGAAAAGCCAGATATTTCCATATTGGATGAGACCTTTTTGCTAGGAGCCAAAAAAGAAAAAGATGGCAACGCTTTAAAAATTGAAATCATCAAGAATATTCTTAAAAATGAAATCAAACTGCGTTTACATAAAAACATCAAAAAATACACATCCCTAAAAGAGGAATTAGAAAAGGTTATTGATAAATACCATAACAACGCCTTAGATAGTTATGCTACCATCGTGGAATTGGTAGAACGCGCACAAGAGCTCCAAAAAGACGATAAACGTACAGAAGAGTTAGGTTTATCAGAAGAAGAACTGGCCTTTTACGATATTCTGGCAGCAAAGCAAGATATCATCAAAGAAAAAGGACCAATGCAAGATATTGTGCACGGTGTAGTTAAGGCTGTAAAATCCAATTTGCAACTCGATTGGACAAAAAAGGAAAATGCCAAAGCGGCTATAAGACTAGCGGTGAAAAAAGAACTAAGAGGCAAAGTATCCATTGCAAAACTAAACGACATCCTAGCCGAAATCATGGAACAGGCCGAAGGGCAGTTTAGTGATTGGAGTGCATAATATTAACTCAATAAACTAATAAAACTTATAACCTACAATGAGTACATTTTTAACAGGAGAAGCCTTAGAAAGCAAACTAACTGATATCATTTGGGAGGCTAAAAAATATGTAGTTATAGTATCACCTTTTATAAAGTTAGATGAACATACAAAAGCGATTTTAGACAAGATAAAGCATACACCAAAAATTGCACTATATATTGTTTTTGGAAAAAACGAAGAATCAAAATATAATAGCTTTAAAGAAGAAGACTTTAATTATTTTAAAGAATTTAAGAATATAGTAATCCTTTACAATAAAAACCTACATGCCAAACATTATGCTAATGAGAGTGAAGGTTTAATAACATCTTTAAATCTGTATGGTTATTCTATGGTAAACAATATAGAATATGGCGTGTACTTTGCAAAAACACCACTTAATCCTATAGATAGGCTATATGAAGAAACTTATAATTATACGCATCAGTTAGTCCATAAGCTAAGCGATGTTGTATTCTTAAAAAAACCACAATTTTCTAAAGCACTATTTGGCTTAAAAAAGGATAACATGGGCTCTAGAGTGATTTTTGATGTAACATCAAATTTTTTTAACTACTCTAATAACTATGAGAAAAAGTGTTTTGATGATTTTGATATTGAAACAGAAACTATAATACAGAAGAAGTTTGATACAAAACCAACAAGAAATCTAGATTCTAATACTTCTAAAACGATTAAAAGAAATAAAAAACTTACAAATGAAAATTTGGGCTACTGTATAAGAACAGGCGAGAGAATACCATACAACCCAGAACAACCAATGAGTTTAGAAGCTTGGAAGGTATGGAACCAATATAAAGACTATGATTTTCCAGAGAACTACTGTCATAAGACTGGTAAAAAATCAAATGGTCGTACTAGCATGGCAAACCCTATATTAACGTATCAAACTAAATGGACTAACGACCCTTGGTAAAATTACCAATTAGATAATGTCATTCCGAGTATAGCGAAGGAATCTTATGAAAGGTATAGGTATCAATAAGTAGATTGCCACGCTCGTCCCTCGCTCGCAATGACAGTATCATGGTGCGCTTGCTTCGTCATTTCATTCCTCGCAATGACAGTGCTGTTTTATACTTTAGTTGTCACTGCTAGGTACGAAGTAGTCTTGTAAATGGTGATTATGATAATAAACAGATTGCCACGCTCGTCCCTCGCTCGCAATGACAGTATCATGGTGCGCTTGCTTCGTCATTTCATTCCTCGCAATGACAGTGCTGTTTTATACTTTAGTTGTCACTGCTAGGTACGAAGTAGTCTTGTAAATGGTGATGAAGATAATAAACAGATTGCCACGCTCGTCCCTCGCTCGCAATGACAGTATCATGGTGCGCTTGCTTCGTCATTTCATTTCTCGCAATGACGGAGACAAAAAAATCCCGTACAGCAACACCATACGGGATATTTGTTATTAGCTTTTGGCCGATGGCCGTTTAGCTATTAGCCTGCAGTCGCAATCTTCATACTATGGCCTTGCGCCAACTCGTAGAGCTCACCATTGACCATCTGAAAAAACACAATAGCAGTACCGGCAAACAATGCTGTTGTTACTGGTATTGGGCCGTATGTGGTAAGGTTTAGAGTTAAATCCGTATCTGTACCGACCATAGCACCAAGGGCAATGGCATCGCTATAGACAATTTCACCAGCACCATTTGGGGTGTCCTCAACGGGCTCGTACGACTTAAGCGCAGGATCCCACTCATAATTGCTAACATAGCCAGCTGCTAGTGCAAGCTTGCAATGCGTAGCCCCCTCTGGTTTTTTAATATAGGTATCGGTATTAAAGTCTGGAATGCTCCAACTTACCTTATCGCGAGACGCATCAATTACAGGTCCTGTTGAAGGAGCATTAAACTGGCTGTCAAAAGGTTTTGATAGGTTGAACTGAAATCCTATAAAGGGTTCTAGGTTATCTACAAGGTTAATGTTACGCTCGCCACGTAAACCAGCACCGTTAGGTACTACACTTCTAACTTTACCAGTAATACGTGCGCTGAGGTACGTATCGGCGACTAGACGTACGATGGAAGCGAAGCTTTCTCTAAGTGCTTTACTACAGCGTGCAGCACCTCCGAACTCTTGCATGTTTTCGCGTGTACGTTTGTAAGCAGGATCGTTCATTATACGATTACGGCTTACTTGGTTCTTTGTTTTTACAAGGTTATTACCATCCTTGTTGTAGAAGGTTAAACCGTCTAAGGTTCCTTCTAATTTAATAAATGAATTATTACGTGCCATAATATTGTTGATTTAGGACATCACCTAGCAATGGCATAATGCGCTAGGTACATCTGGTTAAATTTCCCAGACTCGTTCTGGGACTTTGTAAGGTATTTAGGGGAGATACAGCAATCTACAAATCCGGATTTTATAGTTAGCACATATACGTTGGCTAAACTGCTGTGCTTCAAACATATAAAATTATTTTTTAACCAGTTACCGATTAAAGATATCATATTATCGGTAAAAAATGTATTTCATCGATGATTTTGTAATAAAGGTCTTGATATCGAGGTTTGTTTTAGAAAATGTTCAACGATACCCGAGAACCAATTAAAAATTTCGTAAAAATGATGATTCTTACAAAAAACAGGGTTAAGTATCACATTACTAGTATTATAAGAATGTAATGTAACCGTCATTCCGAGGACTTATGACTCGCTTCTCGATACAATTTGCTTAAGCTTCGCTTAGGTATCTTCAATCAAAATGTATTTTGATTTCGATAGTTTCGCAAATCACTCGCTTCTCGATACAATTTGCTCATGCTTCGCAAATCACTCGAAGTGACGTTAGGGGTGTTTAGGGTATTAATGAGCAGATTGCCGCGTCGCTACGCTTCTCGCAATGACACTTCGACTGCGCTCAGTGGGACAGCACGGAATGACAAAAGCGTAATTGATTTAATAAAAAAACAGATTGCCGCGTCGCTGCGCTTCTCGCTATGACACTTCGGTTTGCGTTGTGAGGTTTCATTATTTGAAATGTATTTTGATAGTTTCGCCAATGACTTGCTTCTCGATACGATTTACTCATGATTCGCAAATCACTCGCAATGACACTTCGGTTTGCGTTGTAAGGTGTTATCATTAAAACTATATTTTGATTTTGGTAGTTTCGCCTATCATTCGCTTCTCGATACGATTTGCTCATGTTTCGCAAATCACTCGAAGTGACGTTAGGGGTGTTTAAGGTGTTATCATTAAAACTATATTTTGGTTTTGGTAGTTTCGTAAATCACTTGCTTCTCGATACGATTTGCTCATGTTTCGCAAATCACTCGAAGTGACGTTAGGGGTGTTTAGGGTATTAATGAGCAGATTGCCGCGTCGCTACGCTTCTCGCAATGACACTTCGACTGCGCTCAGTGGGACAGCACGGAATGACAAAAGCGTAATTGATTTAATAATAAAACAGATTGCCATGTTCGTTCCTTACTCGCTTCTCGATACAATTTGCTCGTCGCCTCACAAATCACTCGAAGTGACGTTAGGGGTGGTTAGGGTGTTATCATTAAAACTATATTTTGGTTTTGGTAGTTTCGTAAATCACTTGCTTCTCGATACGATTTGCTCATGTTTCGCAAATCACTCGAAGTGACGCTTGGGGTGGTTAGGGTGTTAATAAGCAGATTGCCACGTCGCTGCGCTTCTCGCAATGACACTTCGGTTTGCGTTGTAAGGTATCATTATTAAAACTATATTTTGGTTTTGGTAGTTTTGCTAATGACGCGCTTCTCGATACGATTTGCTCATGTTTCGCAAATCACTCGAAGTGACGCTAGGGGTGGTTTTGGTTATTAATATGAAGATTGCCAAGTCGCTACGCTTCTCGCAATGACACTTCGGTTTGCGTTGTAAGGTATCATTATTAAAACTATATTTTGGTTTTGGTAGTTTCGCAAATCACTCGAAGTGACGCTAGTTACTGCGCTATCCGTCCCTGTTTGCGTGCAGACAGGTATTCCGACTACAAACGTTTGAATGTATTGAGAAGTAGTTTAGTTTTTGCCATAAAATAAATGCGTACAATAACTCATCGGTAATTGTGAAATACTCTAATGTTAACAAAACGCTAAATGTTTAATATATAATGGTTTAAGACATCCAAAAGTGTACGTTTCAACGTATCTTTAGTAACAGAAAAAAGTCTTGCTATGAACACACTACAAAAACTAAGATTACGATTACTAAAGACAGGAACACGGACCAGCACCCTGCCAGAGCCAAAGGTGGAATTATCACCTAAAGCCAAAGACGCCAACAAGACCGTTAAGGACGATGATGCCTTTATGTTTATCTAGTATACAACTAGAGCAAGACTACGATTCTCTGAGCTTTACCGAAATAGGATAGTGGTCACTAAACCCATTACTATTTATTTTTTTGCCCATACCACCAAAGTTAACAGGGACACCATAGGCACCAGGCTTTACCATTTCTGGAAACCGTTCTATACCTACCGAGTTAGATACTACTTTAATTTTGCTATTACTCTTTAGCATGTTCTCATTGGCCAGAAATTGATCGAGCATGTTAGGCTTATTTCCAAAATAAAAACTGGCAGTACCATAGTCCATCAACGACCACATAAGGTTTAAGAAATAAGGAATACGACCACGCACCACACGTGCTCTACTGCGTAAGGCAATTGCAAAACGTGTGAGCGATTCATTAAAAGGCTCGTCGTTAAAGTCGCCCATAGCCATTACAGGCGTATCGTCACCATGAATTTCTCTTATACGCTGATGGAAATAACTCAGCGTTTCACCAGCAATCTGTCGATACCCTTCAGATTCGTACTGCCCTCCACTACGAGAAGGCCAGTGGTTGGCTATCAATACCAAGCGCTGTTGGCTTTGGCTATGACGGGTTAAAAAGTTTACCTGAAGAATATCTCTGGTGGCTGTTCGGCGTAGCACAAAATGGTCAAAAACTTTAGGCTCACCGTTTTCTTCTTCCACGCTAAAGAGATCTGCATCATAGATAAAGGCCACATCGATACCACGGCGATCATCCGAGTCGGCATGCACTAAGGCATAATTTCGATTCAACATACCCATTTTCTGAATCAACATATGAAGTACGTGGGCATTTTCAACTTCACAGACTCCAAGAATATCAGGACCGTTGCCATCATTTAATTGTATAATAATACGATTGAGTTGTTCTAACTTTTGATTCAGTTGGGTTGGTCCCCAACCTTTAACATCACTGCCAATGGCACGTTGCAGTTTTTCGGTGCGCCTAGGCGTGTGTTCAATATCAAAGAGGTTTTCTAAATTCCAGAATGTAATGTGGTAGTCCATATCAGTTGTTGTTGTGGGATACGGCTAATAATTAGTTGGTTATAGCGGATGTTTAAAAGTAGTGGATTTTGGACTAAAAACAAAATGGATATTGTAACTTAAGATTCAGTGATACACGGTGGAAATGTAACAGAGATTTAGTATACTTGTTGTGCAAAATCATATAATGAATCCGTTACATTTGATTTCAAAACTATAATCAAATGTCAGTTCGCGTAATTCTGAGCCACTAAAAATTGTATCGAGAACCATTTTAAAGTGAAACACTCTATTCTGGATACAGATTTTACGCTCTATCAATCGTAAAATCCACTCGAATTGACGAGTTTTATCAAAATAAACAACGGAAAAAAATAAAGTTGACTATGAAATTATTAGGAATAGGATCGCGTATTAATCATGCAGAACATGGCAAAGGAGTCGTAACCAATGTGACCTCAAAACACTATTGGGTGACGTTTATAGATAAAGGATTAGAAACCTTGGAGCTCGATGACGACTTTGAAGTTATTGAAGCTGCGGAAGATGATGTAGATACCGTAAGTTTTTACGAGGTTGAAAAAAGCCTAAAGTCTATTTTGAAGAAATGGTCTGACGTCTCTGAGGTGGTTTCTATTGCCGATAAATGGAAAGGTGGAAAGCTCATTCTTGAACCTGGTGACACTAATCTACAAGGCAAAGAACTGCCAATAGATACTTTTTTTCATAAGATTACCATGGTACGTGATCGTTTACGCGTGATGGAACAGAAAATCAATTCTAGTAGCTTAGATGAACAAGAGAAAATTGATTTGCAGCAATACATTACCAGAAGCTACGGAAGTTTAACGAGCTTTAATGTGTTGTTTAAACTGAAAAGCCAACAGTTTGTAGGGCAGCGGTCTAAGTAGTGGTTAGTAGTTAGTATTGAGTATTGAGTATTGAGTAGTTAGTAGTTAGTAGGCAGTCTCTGTAATTTGATACTTCTATCTAACAGTACTAATTAATTCATTAAAACTTTAATCCTTTAACGTCTCCCATATCAAGGTCAAAGACCAAGAACTTGTGTGTTGTTGGTAACTTGGCACCACTTTCTGTTGTAGTCCATTGGTCCCAAGACGCTTCAAGACCATCGATAGGCAGAATATCTACCCACATTTGAAAGCTTTTAGGCCGTCCGTTGTCATCCAAATGCCAGAGATATGAATCACCAGGAGTCGAGCCACCTTTGGTATAGGTAACCAGTAAGGATGGTTTGCCTTCTTCGGATATTACCAATCTACGTTCAGTACCTTTGTCAAAGACTTTGTATGGTGCCACCAACCAAAAGGAATCGTTATTAAAATAGTCTGTAGCTTTATTGATGTAATCTTGTTTTTCTACACCGTTGTACTCTTGTTGGCCAGCAAAGACTTTTGAGTTATCTGAATCATTAAAATCTAGAATTACCGTAATGGCATCCCATGATACTTCACAGGTATTATCTGTTTTGTACCATTTATAATGGTGCCCTCCCTTAAAAGTCCATTCTAAATAATCCGTATTAAGGTAAGCTTCCTCATTTAACGCATTGAGCATTGTTGTTGCTAATTGATCTGCTTTAGTCCCTTGTTGTCCTTGAGGCAGATCTTCGTTGTATTTGAGGTACATAAACCCAAAGAAAAGTAGGGTAGGTAATGTAAAGAACACTATGAGTCCTCCTATAATTTTAAAGATACGTTTGGTCTTTGAGGATTTTGGCATTTTAAGGTTTTTAGCACTGCGAGTAATTGGTTTTTCAAAGTAGTGTGTTTTGAAAAAAACGGAATTACCCGTAATGTGTTGTACTATTAATTGTCAGATTTGTAACCATTAGGTCGTTTCCAGCGTACAGGCGCTTTTGGTTCTGGTTGTAGTTGAAACTCATTACCTTTTAAAAGTTTTAATGCTTCTTGTACTGCGCGTTCTAATTGTGGGTCATTTCCTTTGGACGTTTCTTTAGGGTGTTGAATCACTTCAATATCTGGTGCCACCCCTTCACCTTCAACAGCCCATTTGCCATTTACATCATAGAAACCTCCACGAGGAGCCACCATGCGTCCACCATCAATGAATGGTGGTGTATCCCAAGTACCAACAAGGCCTCCCCAAGTTCTTGTGCCAATTAATGGTCCTAAGTTTTTCATTTTAAACATGTATGGTAATAAATCACCACCAGAACCAGCGCGCTCGTTAATTAGCATTACTTTTGGTCCCCAAATACCTGCAATAGGTGTGGTCCATGGGCGTTTATCACCAGCTTTACTATTAAAGTAACCGTATATTTCTCTAGACATAATGTCCATCATATAATCTGCAGCAGAACCACCACCATTGTTTCGTTCGTCTATAACCACCCCTTTTTTATCTTGCTGAGCGAAGTAGTATCTGTTGAACGCTGTAAAACCTCCGCCACCAGTGTTTGGTACATAGACGTAAGCGAGTTTACCATTAGATAGTTCATCCACTTTACGACGGTTGCCTTCAATCCAATCTATACTTCTTAAGCCGCGTTCATTACTTACAGGTTTTACAAGTACGCTACGAGCATTGGTCAATGTTGGTTCTGAATTTACCATTATAGTAATTTCTCGACCTGCAGTTTGCTCTAGTAAGGCGTAAGGATTTGTTTTGCTGTCTAGTGTTTTTCCATTAATTGCTAATATGTAATCCCCTTCTTTAATAGCAATGCCTGGTTTAGCCAAAGGCGCATCAATATTAGGATTCCAACGTTCACCTGTATATATTTTAGAAATCTTGAAGTTGCCATTTGTTTTTTCAAAATCACAACCCAACAATCCAACTGCTACACGGTCTACGTCAGGGAAATCACCACCAGAAACATAAGAATGTCCAACAGCAACTTCACCACTCATTATATCCACAACGTAGTTTAAATCTGTTCTATGTCGTACATGGTCTATCCATGGTGCGTACCATTCGTAAACATCGTCCCATGGCGCACCATGCACATTATCTACATATAGGAAGTCTCTCATATAGCGCCAGCCTTCTTTAAAAATTTGATGTGCTTCAGCTTTAGGATCTAACTTTATTTTGATATCAATCTTTAAATTGTCTTTTCCAGGTTTTGGTGGTGCAGATGTACTTGTTAATACCCAATTACCATTCTGAGAAAGCAAAATAGATTTTCTGTCGTTAGAGGCTACCATTTGAGACACGCTATCAGCAAAGTCCGAGGCTTTTTCTTTTTCAACATCATACTCATGTACTTTTAGTCCTCTAGCATTTGGAATAGCCTCAGCAATAAAAACCTTGTTTTCAGGCCCTTTAAGCAATGCTATATAGTTTCTATCAGGTAAGCTTAATGCTACAGCTCTATCGAAAATGCCATCTTCATCAATTGTTACCGTAACACCATCAGATGATTTTTTATCCTCTTTTTTATCATCCTTTTTATCCTCTTTCTTATCATCATTTTCCTTCTTTGCTTCCTCCATATCACTTTTAGGAAGGTTAGGTGCCTTGTCATCTTTACTTAAAACAATGGCGTATAAACTTCTGGTAAGATTGGCTGAAGGATCGTAATTACTCATGTCTAACCAACCACTTTGCAATCCGTAATTGGTACTTGCTAGCGTGTAAAGGTACTTTCCGGACTTGTCCCATACTGGTGTGATGGCATCCGCTATAGGATCTGTAATCTGAATCACTTTTTTAGAGTCTATGTTGTAAACAAAAATGGCTTTAAAATGGTTGTCTTGTTGTTTTGCATATGCTATCCACTTGCTATCTGGTGACCAAACAGGATTCATAGAACGGTTAGGGTGTGCATATCGATCTGTATCAATCTTTTTCGTCTTTTTAGTTTCAAGATTTATAATCCAAACGTTATAATGTGTGTCTGTATAGGCGATGTGCTTACCATCTGGTGACCAATCTGGTTGAAAGTAGAATGTTGGATTTGGCAACGAAATCGCTTCAGTATTGTCACCATTTTGATCTGCTAACATTAATTGGTATTCGCCACTTTTATCAGAAAACCACGCAATTTTATCACCATTTGGTGACCATATAGGATTACGATCAGCAACACCTGGTGAGTTGGTAATATTTTTCCACGTACCGTTTTCTTTTGGTACGGTAAAGATTTCACCACGATGTTCAAAAATAGCACGCTTTCCCGTTGGCGAAACATTAGGATTTATTAATTGTCTGGCAGAAACATTATCCCATTTTGTTCTGTAGAAATTGAGATCTGCTTTAACATCAATATTTAATTGCTTTGTTTTGTTTGTTGAAGGATTGTAAACATGAAGATAACCACCTTGTTCGTAAATTAATTTATCGTTACTCGCGTCTAAACTTTTTACATCAAACTTTTTATGAAACGTGACTTGTTTTTCTTCTTTAGTTGAAGGATTAAAAGACCAGATGTTCATTGTGTAATCACGTTCGGACATAAAATACACCAGTCCGTTTAACCAAACAGGATCTAAATGACGCTCCTTTGTTGGTTGCGATGTTCTTACTAGGTCTTTTGTTTTTAAATCTACAACCCAAATAGGCATTGCTTGTCCGCCACGATAGTTTCTCCACTCGGCATCCCAACCTGTAATAGGAGTATAGGCGAGATGGTTGCCATCTGGTGACATTTCTCCATAAGCTGCTCTCGGAATATCTAACGCTTCTGGCATACCACCATCTGTAGAAACTGTGAAAAATTTATTGGTCATGGTTGGTTGCGCTTCTCTCCCTGAACGAAATAACACTTTGCCGTCTGGTGTCCATCCTTGCACAAAATCACCACCAGGATGATAGGTAAGGCGTTTTGGTTCTCCACCTTCAGCAGGCATCACAAATACATCGACATTGCCGTCGTATTGCGCTGTAAAGGCAATTAGTTTTCCATCGTTAGAAAAATGAGGGTTGGATTCATAGCCTTCATCACTGGTTAATCGTATTGCTGTACCACCGTTTAAGGATGATTTCCAAAGATCGTTAGCATATACAAAGACCACATCATCTCCATGAAGTGTTGGTTGTCTTAATAATTGTGTGCCTTGAGAAAACGAGAAAATAGAAGCGCATAGCGCTACAACTGCAATGTGATTTTTCATATCTGGTTAGTTTTAATGGTGGTTATTAGTTGCTTGATGTAGCTAAAGATACGACATCCTTAAATTGAAAATTTTAAAACAATGTTAAAAACCAACTGCAGTATCGTCGCCTCTATGATCTGCACCACCTTCTAATGTGCCATCATCCAAAACTAAAATACCGTCCACTTTACCGATAACAGGGGAGCGCTTTAAGTTAACGTTATAGCCCAAGGCTTCTAATTCTTTAATGCGTTTGTTGTCAAACCCATTTGGTTCCATTCGTATTTCATCAGGTAACCATTGATGATGAAAACGTGGAGCATCAACTGCATTTTGCATTGTAAATCCAAATTCGTGCACATTCAGAATGGTTTGTAATACAGAGGTAATAATTGTAGATCCGCCAGGTGTGCCCACCGTCATGTAAAGTTCTCCTTCCTTTTCTACAATAGTTGGAGTCATGGAACTCAACATTCGTTTTTCTGGTGCAATGCTGTTAGCTTCTGCACCAATAAGGCCAAAGTAGTTTGGTTCGCCAGGCTTACTGCTAAAGTCGTCCATTTCGTTATTAAGAAAAAACCCTAATTCTTCGGCATACAATTTAGAACCATAGGCACCATTTAGTGTTGTGGTTACAGCAATGGCATTACCAAATTGATCTACGATAGAGTAGTGCGTGGTTTCATCACTTTCATAACCGACAATATTACCATGCGATAAAGAGTCAGATGGAGTCGGTTTTTCAAATGAGAAATTATTCATTCTATCTTGAAGATAGACATCACTCAATAAAGTTTCTGTTGGGATGTCTACAAAATCTGGATCTCCTAAATAGTAACTTCGATCTGCATAGGCACGCTTTTCGGCTTCCACGATAACTTGAATGGTTTTTAAAGCGTTGTGACCATAATCGTTTAAATCGAAGGGTTCAATCATTTTCATGATTTGCCCTAAGCAAATACCACCAGATGATGGCGGCGACATGGACGTCATGGTTAAATCATCATACTCAAAAGTTACAGGATTTCGCCATTTGGCTTCATATTTCTTTAAATCTTCAAGCGTAATGATACTGCCTTCAGATTGAAGAAATGATACGAGTATTTCTGAAGTTTTTCCTAAGTAAAATTCATTTCTTCCATGATCAGAAATGCGCTGAAGTGTTTGCGCTAAAGCTTTATTTCTTATTGTATCTCCGGCTTTAATAGATTTGTTGAATAGTATTTGTTTTTTGTTTACTTGAGTGAAAATGCTATCGTAAGCAGCGAATCGCTTTGCTTGTTTTTGGGTAACAACGAAGCCATTGTTTGCTAGTTCTATGACTGGTTTTAATACAGTTTTTACATCGAGCTTACCGTATTTTTGTTGGGCTTCAAAAATACCAGCAATTGTTCCTGGTACACCAATGGCCATGCTGCCAACAGTGCTTAGGTTTTTAATCACATTACCATTGTCATCGAGATACATATCCTTTGTTGAAGCCAGTGGAGCTTTTTCTCTGTAATCTAGTGCACCTTTTGTACCATCTGCTAATCTAAAGACCAAAAAACCACCACCTCCAAGGTTACCAGCATAAGGGTAAGTAACAGCCAAAGCCATTTCGGTTGCCATCATAGCATCAAAAGCATTGCCACCAAGTTTTAGAATTTGTACACCAATCTCAGAAGCCTCTTTTCTGGCACTAACAACCATTGCCTTTTCTGCAATAGTACCACGCGTATTAACCTCTGTTTTTTGTTGTCTTGCTGCATCTTTACAAGCAATTAAGTTAAATAGAATTAATAATAAGGTAAAGCGGTTTTTCATGGCTCGAATTGCTTTTTTAGTTCAATTAGTTTTGAGTTGCTGTAGGCTCTTAGTTCTTCAAAAAACAGGGTAAACTCATGTTCAAATTCTGAGTAGTATTCTTTTAGCTCCTTAGTAGCTTCATTCATTTTAGATTTGCCTTTTGTGCGTCTGTTCATACCGTTTAGAACTTGTTGAATCCCTTCAATTTTAGCATAACTCAAAAGCCAATTGCCTTCTATCATTAATGGTGCTAAATGTTTAAAGCGATCTGGTAAAATTTCAAAATTGTCATTAAGACTTTGATAAAAATGGTCTATGTATTTTGCTAGTGGTATGTTGGAGTAGTGCTTCCAGTTTTTTGCTAAGAAGTGATCGTAGAAAATATCGACGATAACTCCACTGTAATGCCCATAATTTTTGTGTAATCGCTTGGTGCTTTGCCTAAAGATTGGATGTGCATCTGTAAAGGTATCAATAGCTCTGTGCAATAAAATCCCAGCCTGAATCTTTTCTGGATACAATTTGTATTTATTACCTCTAATGCCGTCGGCAACAAAATTTCCGATGGTTAAAAGTTCGTCGTCTCCTGATAGATAAATGTGGGCTAGAAAATTCATAGGTCCGAATTTACAAATTCGTAATAACAAAATAGGATTAAGATATTATATTTGCTCAAAATCAAAACTCTATGACTTTAATTAAATCAATTTCAGGAATTCGTGGAACTATTGGAGGTGCTGTTGAGGACAATTTAACGCCAATTGATGCTGTAAAATTTGCAGCAGCTTATGGTACTTGGTTAAAGCAACAACGCAATAAAGACAACTACAGAGTTGTGGTTGGTAGAGATGCACGTATTTCTGGCGAAATGATTCAGAGTTTAGTAATGCATACCTTAGTTGGTATGGGAATTCATGTTATAGATTTAGGCTTATCAACTACACCAACTGTTGAGGTGGCTGTACCAATGGAACATGCAGATGGCGGTATTATTTTAACCGCAAGCCATAACCCAAAACAATGGAATGCCTTGAAATTATTGAATCATAAAGGTGAATTTTTAAATGGAGTAGAGGGCAAGAAGATTCTAGATATTGCTGCTTCTAATGATATGACTTTTGCTGAGGTTGATGATCTTGGTAAGATTACCAAAAATGATGCTTACATCGATTTACATATCGATGAGGTTTTAAACCTTCCATTAGTAAATAAAAAGGCAATTGAAGCTGCAAATTTTAAGGTTGTAGTTGATGGTGTACATTCTACTGGTGGTATTGCGATTCCATTATTATTAGAGCGTTTAGGTGTTGAGCCTGTAAAGTTATATTGTGAGCCAACTGGTCAATTTCCGCATAATCCAGAACCTTTAAAGGAGCATTTAGGTGATTTAGCAAAAGCTGTAGTTAAGGAGCATGCCGATTTTGGTATCGTGGTCGATCCAGATGTAGATCGTTTGGCGTTTATGGATGAAAAAGGCGAAATGTTTGGTGAAGAGTATACTTTAGTCGCTTGTGCAGACTACGTATTGAGTAAAAATTCTGGAAACACCGTAAGTAATATGAGTTCTACACGTGCCTTACGTGATGTTACCGAAAAGCATGGTGGAACCTATGAAGCCAGTGCAGTTGGTGAGGTAAATGTGGTAGAATTAATGAAAAAAAACAACGTAGTGATTGGTGGTGAAGGTAATGGTGGTATTATTTACCCAGAATTGCATTACGGTAGAGATGCTCTAGTAGGTGTGGCTTTATTTTTAAGCCTTTTAGCAGAAAAGAAAATGTCTGTAAGTGCATTGCGCGCCACGTATCCGAATTACTATATGAGTAAGAAGAAAATTCAATTGACACCACAATTAGATGTTGATGCCATTTTGAAGACTATGGAAACCAATTACAGTCATGAAACATTAACAACCATAGATGGTGTGAAGATTGATTTTGCCGATAGTTGGGTACACCTCAGAAAGAGTAATACCGAACCAATAATTCGTATTTATACTGAAGCGCAGTCACAAGAGGCTGCAGATGATTTAGCAGATCGTTTTATTGCTGAAATAAAAGCTATCGCTAATATTTAGTATCTTTAGGTTATGATTTCTGAAGCAACGACGCATAACACATCAACGCTTGAAGCTTATTTTGAGCAATTTAGAAAACACATTGTTGGTCAAGATCAGACATTTATGTCTCCTTTTGGTGAACAAAAAATAATTTATACAGATTGGACAGCTTCAGGACGTTTGTATAGACCAATTGAAGAAAAGTTACTCAATGAGTTTGGGCCTTTTGTGGCTAATACGCATACTGAAACTACGGTATCAGGCACTGCCATGACAAAAGCGTACCACAAAGCTAAGCATATTATAAAAGACCATGTTAATGCCAACGAAGACGATGTGTTGATTGTTACTGGTAATGGAATGACAGGTGTGGTTAATAAATTTCAACGTATTTTGGGACTAAAAATCCCTGAAAACCTAAGAGATTATACAACTGTGCCAGATGAAATGCGACCTGTTGTTTTTATCTCACATATGGAACACCATTCTAATCAAACCTCATGGTTAGAAACGATTGCCAAGGTAGAAGTAGTGCCACCAGACGATAACGGTTTATTCTGTTTGAAAAATCTTGAAGCATTGCTAGAACAGTACAAAGACAGAACATTAAAAATTTGTTCTATTGTTGGTGGGTCTAATGTTACAGGCATACAAACACCATATCACAAAGCAGCTAAGCTTATGCATCAGCACGGAGGTGTATGTTTTGTTGATTTTGCATGTTCTGCACCTTATGTAGACATCAATATGCATCCAGAGGATGAAGACGAACAGCTTGATGCTATATTTTTCTCACCACATAAATTTTTAGGAGGACCAGGAACTTCTGGTGTGTTGGTTTTTAATAAGAAATTATACCATAATATGGTACCAGATTGTCCGGGAGGAGGTACTGTGAGTTGGACAAATCCTTGGGGAGAACATAAATACATCGATAATATTGAAGACAGAGAAGATGGTGGTACACCAGGATTTCTTCAAACTATAAAAACAGCCTTATCTATTAAGCTGAAAGAACAAATGGGAGTTAGTAATATCCTTGAGCGCGAGCATGAGCTTATAGATATTATTTTTGATAAGCTTCAACCGATTTCAAACATAAACATACTAGCAGGACAGCATAAAGACCGCTTGGGAGTTATTTCGTTTTATATCGATGATTTGCATTACAACCTTGGTGTAAAATTACTGAACGATAGATTTGGTATACAAACTCGTGGAGGATGCAGTTGTGCTGGTACGTATGGACATTTTTTATTGCACGTAGACCAGCAAACCTCTAAAGAACTTACCGACGAGATTTCTATTGGAGATCTGGTACGTAAACCAGGCTGGATTCGTATGTCTATTCACCCAACTACTACTAATGAAGAGATTGCATATGTTTGTAATAGTATTGTTGACTTAGCCAAAAATCACCAAGAATGGGCTAAAGATTATGAATACTCTCGTTGTAATAATGAATTTATTCATAAGTCTTTAATCGACAAGCCATGTAATGCTACTAATGTAGAAGGTTGGTTTAATTTAGATTGAACAATTTTTTAATCCTTAAATGTTTCTGGGACTTTATTGCGATGTTTCCAGCGTTTGTGCGTCCATAAATAATATTGCGGAGCTTCATTAATTTGTTGTTCAACGAGTTTAAAGAAGATATCTGTGATTTCGTAGTCTTTATAATCTTTAGGGTTTTCTGTAATTGTGGTGAACGTCGTTTCGTAAAAACCGCGTTTTAATCGTTTTACGCTAAAGAATACTACGGCCATATCAAGCCTTTTAGCAAGCATTTCTGCGCCTGTATGCATCGGTACTTTTATACCCATAAATTCACTCCAGTGAAAGGCTTTATTTGCTTTTGGGGATTGATCTGAAGCAAATCCGTTAATGGTAAGTTCGCCTTTTTTCTTTGATTCGGCTAAAACTGTAAATGTGTCTTTGGTTGTAATTAAGTGTGAGTTGTATTTGGCTCTAATACGCTTTATAAGTTTGTCGAAGTATTTGTTTCTTAGGCGTTTATATACGGCATATCCTTTATGTTGTATGTATGTTTGAAGTATAAAAACCCACTCCCAACTGCCATAATGAGCACACATAAGCACAATACTTCTTTGTTTGCTTCCTAAATCATTTATCAATTCTACATTACTAAACTTGTAGCGTTTTTTCATTTCAGATTCTGATATTGTCATGGACTTAATAGACTCTACAATCATATCGCATAAATGATGGTAAAATTGACTAGTAATCATTGCTATCTCCTTTTCGGATTTATCAGGAAATACAAGGCGAAGATTTTCTTTTACAGTAGACTTTCTATAGCCGAAAATTTTATAAAGAAAAATATATAATACATCAGAGAGACCATATAGTAATCTAAATGGTAAAATAGATATCAACCATAAAAAGGGATAAATAATAATGTAGGCTATAAGTTGCATAAAAGCGAGTTCGTTCTAAAGCGCAAATATATTATATTTGAATCAATAGATATTTTTATGCACAATTTAGATCCTGTTACCATTGTAATTATCGCGGCTAATGTTTTGCTATCATTAAAGGGTTTTAATGACCGTTTATTTTTTGAAAAATACAAGTTTAATGTAGGTAGTATAAGACGTGGCGAGCAAATAAGAATGTTTAGTTCTGGCTTTTTGCACGTAGATACGACGCATTTGCTGTTTAATATGATTACCCTTTATTTTTTTGCAAGTTATGTTGTAGACTCTTTAGGAACTTATAATTTTTTAATCCTCTATTTTGCAAGTCTTCTTTTTGGTAATCTATTATCCTTGTATTTTCATAAAGAAGAATTCTGGTATAATGCTGTTGGTGCCAGTGGCGCTGTTACTGGAGTGTTATATTCGGCAATATTACTAGATCCTAGTATGAGCTTGTACATGTTTTTTATACCAATTCCCATACCTGGATATTTATTTGGTATAGGCTATTTGTTATATTCTATCTACGGTATGAAAAATAGGGTAGGAAATATTGGCCATGATGCTCACTTTGGTGGTGCGGTAGGAGGTTATGCAATAACTTTAATTTTAATGCCCAGTTTGTTTAAAACAGACCTAGGTCATATAGGTTTATTGACTATCCCTATTATCATTCTTTTTATCCTATATAAAGTGGGAAAACTCCAATAAAAAAGCCCGCTTTAGTTAGCAGGCCTTTTATACTATGTTGGTTTTTTAGTTATTGTTATCAAACAATTGTCTCAACTTACGCTCCAGAGCAAAACCTCTTAAATTTTTTGCTACAATCTTACCTTCTTCATCTAGTATATAAGTAGCAGGTATAGATGTTATATTATACTGCTTTGCAACGGGATCATTAAAGTACATTAAGCTAGATACATGGTTCCACTTTAACCCATCCTTTTCAATAGCATCTAACCATGCTTTTTTAGGATCCTTTTGGTTTGGAGCACCATCTAGAGATACACCAATAATTTCTAAACCTTTGTCGTGGTATTGCTCATAGATTTTAACAACGTTTGGGTTTTCTCTTCTACATGGACCACACCATGCTGCCCAAAAATCAATAATGGTGACTTTTCCTTTTAGGTCATTAAGGCTTACACGCTCACCACTAGGTGTTTGAGACTCAAAGTTAGGTGCTATTTTACCAATTTCTAGGTAAGCTGTTTTTTCATATTCCTTATAGAGTTCATCTAATTTTTGCTTTACTAACTGTCCTCTTTTTGATGCTTTTAACTCTTCCGGGAAACGCTCAAATGCCTCTTTATATTTTAAAATATCAAAGCCAGCTCTACTAGATTCTAGTTGAATAAGGTTTAAACTAAAAAAGCTATTGTTATTTTCTTGCACAAATTGCAAAGGGTAGGCTCTTTGTCTATCTCTCAAGGCTTCCATTGCCCTACCAATAGAATCTCTTGTTTCTGGAGCTGGTTGTTGGCCAAGTTCTCTAAATTTAGCCATAATAGCTTCACCTTCTTCTTTAAATGCCATCATACCATTCTGAAAATTCTCGTAACTTTTGTTAGACTCAGACCCAGTAACTTCAGATTCCATAGGAATGTCTTTATTAAAATTTATAGCTATATCGCTATTTTCTAACATAAAAACAACGTTGCCAGGACTGCTGTCAGCCGATAAAAAATAAATACTAGGCTCATCTACAGCGCCCTTTATTATAAATTTTTCATCTTTCACTACAGCAGAGTCTTTAATGATTTGCTGACCTTTAGCATCTATCTCGGCAAGCTGCACTCGTACACCATTTGCAACGCCTTTTGCATTTCCGTTAATAACGAATTCTGCGTTTTTTTGTTGGTTGCAACTTACAAACGCCACCGTTAAAATTAATAAAACAAGTATTTTTTTCATGTATATGATTTTCTTATTATGAGGTAGCAAATATAACAACATAGGCTAACTAATCTAAGCTTTAGATGTGAATATAATCTTAAATACAACCGTTAACCTTTTAACAATCCCACATTTTACAATATTTTTGTATTAAGTAAAGATCCATTATGCATAACGATACAATTGTGGCCTTGGCAACACCCTCAGGAAGCGGAGCTATAGCTGTTATACGGCTATCTGGTAGTGAAGCCATAAATATTGCAGCATCTGCTTTTAAATCTATTAAAAATAAAAATCTAAAAGCACAAGCTACGCATACGATTCATTTAGGTCATATTATTGATGGTGATAAAACTCTTGACGAAGTTTTAGTTTCAGTATTTAAAAATCCAAACTCGTATACAGGTGAAGATGTTATAGAGGTCTCTTGCCATGGCTCTCCCTATATTCAACAAGAAATTATACAATTATTTCTTAGAAAAGGTTGTAGAATGGCCAATGCTGGCGAGTTTACATTACGCGCCTTTTTAAATGGAAAATTAGATTTAAGTCAGGCAGAAGCTGTAGCAGATTTAATAAGCAGTGATAATGCAGCATCGCATCAAATTGCTATGCAGCAGATGCGTGGTGGTTTTTCTTCTGAAATTGCAAAACTGCGAGAAGAACTTTTAAACTTTGCGTCGTTAATAGAATTAGAATTAGACTTTGCCGAAGAGGATGTAGAATTTGCAGACAGGACACAATTTAAGGACCTTATTAACCGCATTATTTTTGTATTAAAACGATTAATAGATTCTTTTGCGGTTGGTAACGTCATAAAAAATGGTATTCCTGTGGCGATTGTAGGCGAACCAAATGTTGGCAAATCTACATTGTTAAATGCACTTTTAAATGAAGAACGTGCAATTGTTTCAGAAATCGCAGGTACTACCAGAGATACTATTGAAGATGAAATATCTATAGGAGGTATAGGTTTTCGATTCATTGATACGGCTGGTATACGAGAAACAGAGGATATTGTTGAAAGTATCGGTATTAAAAAGACCTTTGAAAAAATAGAACAATCTCAAGTAACAATTTATCTGTTTGATGCTAGTAAAACCATAGATACACTAGAAGAGGTAAGAATAGAAATAGAGAAGATTAGAAATAAATACCCTCAAAAACCTTTGTTGGTTATTGCTAATAAAATTGATAGGTTAAATGATATACAGTTAGCTAAAATAAACACCACCATTGCCGATGTACTTTTACTTTCAGCTAAAACGGGTTTTGGTGTAGAACAGTTAACCAACTCGTTATTAAAATTAATCAATACAGGTGCTTTACGCAATAATGAAACCATAGTTACAAATACACGCCATTATGATGCGCTTTTAAAAGCTGTTGAAGAAATTCAAAAAGTGCAACATGGTTTAGAAACTGGTTTATCAGGTGATTTGTTAGCTATAGACATTAGACAAGCTTTATATCATTTTGGTGAAATTACAGGTGAGATTACAACCGATGATTTATTGGGTAATATCTTTGCTAACTTTTGTATCGGGAAGTAATACCTTGTTTTTAAAAATATAATTGTAACATTAGTTGCTTACTTAACTAAGTATAAAAACTAGCTTTGATATCAAAATTACAATCTTAATATGGATTTGACTCAGATTTTAGGTTATATCGGAGCTTTGTTTATAGGTATTGTTCTTGGGCTCATTGGCGGAGGAGGCTCCATTCTAACTGTTCCAATCTTAGTTTATTTGTTTTATGTAAATCCAGTTACGGCAACAGCTTATTCTCTCTTTGTAGTAGGTGTTTCGTCTTTAGTAGGTGCTATTAGAAATATTCAAAAAGGCTTAGTGGATTTTAGAACAGCCATTGTTTTTTCAGTACCAGCTTTTATTGCAGTATATATTACCAGAAAGTATTTGGTGCCAGCAATGCCAGAAGAACTATTTAGTGTTGGTGATTTTTTAGTAACAAAGCATATAGGTATAATGATATTTTTTGCCTTTGTTATGCTTGTTGCCTCTGTATCCATGATAAAGAATAAAAAGGTTAAAGCAGTTTCTGATACCGAAGTAAATTTCAACTATCCATTAGTTGTTGCTGAAGGTGTAATCGTTGGTGTTATAACAGGAATCGTAGGTGCTGGAGGTGGATTTTTAATTATACCAGCATTAGTGTTGTTGGCCAAACTACCGATGAAAAAAGCCGTAGCCACGTCATTACTCATTATTGCTATAAAATCCTTAATAGGTTTTATAGGTGATGTTGAAAATTTAGACATAGATTGGTCATTTCTTTTAATATTTACATCCATCTCTGTAGTTGGCATATTTTTAGGAGTTTACCTCTCCAATTACATTGAAGGCAAAAAGCTTAAAAAAGGTTTTGGTTGGTTTGTGTTAATTATGGGTATTTACATCATTTACAAGGAATTAACATTGTAACTTTTGTTACAACTCAATTTTTTTAATGTCCGTAATTTAAGTGAAATTTATTCACATTAACCAAAATAATTATGAAAATAGAACAGATTTATACAGGATGCTTAGCTCATGCAGCATATTACATTGAAAGTAATGGTGAAGCTGCAATTTTTGATCCATTACGAGAAGTTCAGCCGTACATTAATAGAGCCAAAATGGCTGATGCAAAAATCAAATACATTTTTGAGACGCATTTTCATGCAGATTTTGTTTCAGGTCACTTAGATCTTAAAGAAAAAACAGGTGCTAAAATTGTATTTGGTCCAACAGCAAAGCCTAATTATGAAGCTATAGTTGCAGAAGACAATCAGATTTTTGAGGTAGGTAATTACAAGGTGAAGGTTATCCACACACCAGGTCACACTATGGAAAGTACGACTTACTTACTCATAGATGAAAACGGCAAAGAGCATGGTATTATTACAGGAGATACTTTATTTATAGGTGACGTGGGCAGACCAGACTTAGCACAAAAAGTTGATGCAAAACTTACACAAGAAAAATTAGCCTCTCATTTATACGATTCCTTGCGTAACAAAATAATGCCATTGAGTGATGATTTAATTGTGTATCCCAATCACGGTGCAGGTTCTGCTTGTGGTAAAAACATGAGTAAAGAAACAACAGATACTCTTGGTAACCAGAAGAAAACTAATTACGCACTTAGAGCAGACATGACCAGAGAAGAGTTTATAGAAGAACTTTTAGATGGTTTAACTGAGCCGCCAGGATACTTTCCTCAAAATGTACTAATGAATATTAAAGGTTACGAGAGTTTTGATAAAGTTATGGATAAGGCTCAAAATCCGTTATCACCAAAAGCTTTTGAAGCTGCTGCAATCGAAACTGAAGCTGTGGTATTAGATGTTCGCCATCAATCAGAGTTTATTAAAGGACATATTCCAGGTTCTGTTTTCATTGGTATCGATGGTAATTTTGCACCATGGGTAGGAGCATTAATCGTAGATGTTACCCAGCCCATATTATTAGTGGCACCAAAGGGCAGAGAAGAAGAGGTGATTACCAGATTATCTAGAGTTGGATTTGATAATGTTGTAGGCTACTTAGATGGAGGTTTCGAAGCTTGGAAAGATGCTAATATGGAAATCGACACTATAACTTCAATTTCTGCAGAAGAATTTGCAAAAGATTTTGAAGATAAAAAAGATGTTGTTTTCGACGTTAGAAGAGAAGGTGAGTATATTGCTGAGCATGTAGATGGAGCTAAAAATACTCAACTAGATTATTTAAATAATTACCTAAGCGAATTCCCAGAAGATAAAACCTTCTATGTGCATTGTGCTGGTGGGTATCGTTCAGTAATTGCCGCTTCAATATTAAAAAGTAGAGGAATTCATAATTTGGTGGATATAGCAGGCGGTTATGGCGCCATTAAAAAAACAGACATCCCAAGAACGGATTATGTCTGCCCTTCAACTCTAAAATAAATTCCAAAGTCAAAATTATTAGAGGTTGTCTCAAAACCTATATTTTTTGTCAATCTTAATTGGTTTCAGATTCTTAAAATAATTAAAATCAGGTCAATAAGATTCTGAAATAAATTGACTACGTCGAATCTTCGATTTCAGAATGACGGTGTTTTCGGTTTTGAGACTGCTTTTTTTGTGTAACATAGGTTACGCTTTGCCAAAAGTTTAACGACTATTTTTATCATGTTTTATAATTCAATTCTAAAAATTCTTCTTATGTCATTTTTCGCTTCATTATTTGGTTCTAAAACATCACAAAGCGATGTTATAAAGCTATTATCACCAAAAGAATTTAAAGTGCAGGTTGAAAACAAAAATGTGCAATTGATAGATGTTAGAACACCAGCTGAGTTTAAAGGTGGACATATAAAAGGTGCAAAAAACATAGATTTTTTCTCCGGTAAGTTTAATGTTGAGTTTAATAAATTGAATAAGGATAAAGCAGTCTATGTTTACTGCCGAAGTGGAAGTAGAAGTAGACAAACATCTAAAAAGCTGGAAGCTATGGGATTTACTGAAATTTATGATTTAAAAGGAGGAATAATCAATTATTAATGAGTCACTTATGAAATATACTATAGTACTTTTGGCATCTGTTTTTATTTTAAGTTGTAATAACTCTGATAAAAAAGAATTATCGGCATTTGAAAAGTCTAAGTTGGCTAATAGTCATCCAGGTAAAAAATTGATGGAAACCAATTGTTACGTTTGCCATAGTCCAACAGCTAGCCACGACGATAGAATTGGGCCACCCATGGTAGCCATAAAAAGACATTATATTGATGATGCAACTACCAAAGAGCAATTTATTGCAGACATGCAAGCTTGGATAAAAAATCCTAACGAAGCTGATGCAAGAATGCGTGGTGCTGTAAGACGCTTTGGAGTTATGCCAAAACAAGTTTTTCCAGAAGAAACCATTGAGAAAATTGCAGATTATATGTATGATTTTGAGATCGATCAGCCAGAATGGTTTGAAGATCATTTTAATGAAGAAAAAGGAAAACATAACGGAAATGGTAAAGGTATGGGACAAGGTAAAGGAAAACATCAGCAACAAGCACAAACCAACTACCAAGATTTACCTTATGGTGAAAGAGGTCTAAAGTATGCTTTAACCACAAAAGCTGTGTTGGGTAAAAACCTTATGGGTACAATTCAAAAAAAAGGAACATTAGAAGCCTTAGAGTTTTGTAATGTTAAAGCCTATCCATTAACCGATAGCATGGCAGTAGTTCATAATGCAAGCATAAAACGGGTAAGCGACAAACCTAGAAACCCAAAAAACAAAGCCAATTCAGAAGAGTTAGAGTACATCAATACTTTTAAAACTTTGGTTGCTGGCGAAAAAGAAGTTAGTCCAATAGTAAAAGAATCTGAAGACAATGTCCATGTGTATTATCCGATTGTAACAAATACAATGTGTCTTCAATGTCATGGCAAGCCAAAATCTGATATAAAACCCGATGTTTTAAAATCATTATCTTCATTATATCCCAAAGATAAAGCTATACGCTATTCCGAAAATCAGGTAAGAGGTATTTGGAATGTCTCTTTTAAAAAGAATTAAAATTAGTTATGAGCAAGTTTTCAGAATTAATCAATAAAGACAAATTAGTCCTTGTCGATTTTTTTGCAGAGTGGTGCGGTCCTTGTAAAATGATGTCTCCGATTTTAAAAGAAGTAAAAGACAATCTAGGCGATAGAGTAGCCATCATAAAAATTGATGTTGATAAAAATCAAGCTTTAGCTGCAAAATATCAGGTAAGAGGTGTACCAACATTACTATTGTTTAAACAGGGTAAACAAATTTGGAGACAGTCTGGAGTGCTTCAAAAAGATGATTTAATTAATCTTATTGCCAACAATGATTAGGTAATTGAGATATACTTTAAAAACAACTAAAGCACATCTTAAAGAATTATTTTTAGGTACTTTTTCATTTACTGACAAATGTCATTTTTATTACAAATGATTACAGCTAACTTAGCATTTGTAAATGATAAATCGGCTAAAAAATGAACAACTCTTTACTAGTATATGACCATAGCAATGGAGTAATAATGATTGCAGTGTTTGCTTTAGTCTGCGTAATTTTAGTAGGCGTACTTATTAATTTTATGACAAGCGGAAAAAAGAAAGACAACAACGAAGCAAACTAAATCAACCAACTATCATACATGGTTTTTTTAACAGTGTAATTTTTTAAAATTCTTCTTGAATTTTGGGCTAAAAAAAAGAGGCTCGATTCATTGATCGAGCCTCTTTTTTTTTAACTATTAAAAATCAGGGTATAAACAACGATTATTTTAAAGATAGATAGAATGACGCATTAAGGATTAACTAGTGCAGTTAATTAGGTTTTTTTGGTTAGTGTTAAGAAGCATCTTTTTTTAAAGGTGCTTCTTGCTTTAGTAACCTTTGTTACTAAGTAAAAGTTGAACGCAGCTTAATTTTGAATCAAATTAAATACGACATGTATAAACTAAAATATCTTATCACATTCACTTTAATAGGTTTCATATCTGGTATTTATGCTCAAGACATGAGATCTATTTCAAAAGATGAAGTATTAAGTAAGGTTTCTGAATTTAATCAGCAAATAAAGATTTCGGTTGAAGCTTTTAATGAGGCCAAAGCAGATTACAGACAAACCAATGCTGTGTTTTTACCAAATATTAGTGTGTCTCACACTGCAATGACTACAACGAACCCATTAATGGCTTTTGGATCTAAGCTAAATCAAGAGATTGTAACTCAAGCAGATTTTAATCCAGATGCATTAAATGATCCAAGTCAGATTGAAAACTATGCTACGGTTTTTGAGTTTCAGCAACCATTAATCAATATGGATGGGTTTTACCAACGTAAAGCTGCAAAGTATAAAATGGAAGCTATGGCTTTGCAAACAGACAGAGTTAAGGATTATGTGAATTTTGAAGTCGAAAACGCCTATATGCAATTGCAATTAGCATATAAAGCGGTTACTGTTTTAGAAAAAGCGTTGGAGGCAACTGAGGCAAATTTACAACTGGCACAAAATAGTTACGATCAAGGCTATTTACAACAATCTGATGTGCTCTTGGTTAAAGTAAGAGTTACAGAGGTAAAAAACCAATTGCAAACGGCAAGGAGTAATGTGAAAAATGCTTCAAACTATTTATCATTTTTAATGAACGATGTTTCAGATGTGGTTTTAAAACCTCAGGATTCTCTTCAGTTGGAAACTACCGTTTTAGAAACTGATGAAAAGCTTAGTGAAGAACGTGCAGACATAAAAGCAATGCAATTAGCTGCCAATGCCAGAGAGACTATGTACAAGTCCGATAAAATGACATTTCTACCAACCTTAAATGCCTTTGGTAGCTACCAATTGTATGACGATAGTTTATTTCAGTTTGGTGCTGATGGTTATTTAATTGGTGCCGAATTAAAATGGAACATTCTTCAAGGTACTAAGCGATTTGGTAAAGCAAAAAAATCTAAGGCAACTCTAGAAAAGTCAAAATTAGAGTATGAGCAATATGTTTCTAAAAGTCAATTAGAACTCAATAAAACCAAACGCCTTATTCAAGATATGGAAAGCAAATTACAATTGTCAAAATTAGCAATGGAACAATCTAAAGAGGCTTTAAGAATTAGAACTAATCGATTTAAAGAAGGCTTAGAAAAAACAACAGATTTGCTTATGGCAGAAACACAATTTGCACAAAAAGAACTCGAATATTATCAAACCATTTTTGAATATAATAGTACTAAAGCCTATTTAAAATTTTTAACCGTAAACTAAAATGAAGACATTATCTATACATAAATTATTTGCCATCGTTACTTTATTCGCATTTCTAAGTTGCGGACAAGACGAAAAAGAAGGTGTAAAAAACACGTCAAATCCTGTTTCAGTTGTTGTGGCAAAAGTAACGGCCAATGACGATAATTCTCCATTAGTGGTTAGTGGTACTATTGAAGCTGTAAATAGCGCAAACTTAAGTACGCGTCTTATGGGTTATGTAGAACGGATTAATGTAAAAGTAGGCGATAAAGCATCTAAAGGTCAGACTTTAGTTGTTATAAATAATTCCGATTTGCAAGCTAAAAGCGCTCAGGTAAACGCTGGAATTTCTGAAGCCAAAGCAGCTTTCACCATCGCTGAAAAGGATTATAACCGTTACAAAAACCTTTTTGATCAAAATTCTGCTTCACAAAAAGAATTAGATGATATGACAGCACATTATAATATGGCAAAAGCAAGATTAGAGGCTGCGCAACAGATGAAGAATGAAATCAATGCGCAATTTGCTTATACCAATGTAAAAGCACCTTTTAGTGGTGTTGTTACAGGAAAATTTATAGATGAAGGCGCTTTAGCAAACCCTGGGATCCCGTTATTGGCTGTAGAATCACCACAAAATTTTGAAGTGATTGCCAGAGTTCCAGAAGCCATCATATCAAACATTAAAGAAGGTGAAGCTGTTAATGTTGTGGTGTCTTCCATTGATGCTGAACTAAAAGGAAAAGTTTCAGAAGTGAGTACGTCTTCGGCAAATTCTGGAGGACAGTATTTGGTAAAGGTAAGTTTAGATTCAAAAAACGATAAGGTACGTTCAGGTATGTTTGCTACAGTACAATTTCCGAATTTAAAATATCAAACATCAAATTCTACTACAACAATCATGATTCCAAAGGACGCTATAATTACTAATGGTCAACTATCTGGAATTTATACCGTAAGTCAGCAAAACACAGCGGTATTACGTTGGTTAAGATTAGGGAAAACTTTTGGTGATAAAGTAGAAGTGTTATCTGGCTTGTCGGCAGATGAATCGTACATATTGTCTTCAGAAGAGAAACTTTATAATGGAGCACCTTTAAGTATTCAGTAGACAGTTGATAGTAAACAGTATTTAATAATGTAAAGAATGTGCGTTAGGGATAGAAGCGACATCCTTTTTATGTCAGTTCGAGTGAATTTGTGAACATTGAGCGCAGTGGAAAATGAAACAAATTTGTATCGAGAACTAGTAAAAAGATACAGCGCATAGCCCGTTAAAACGCCAAAAAATATAAAACATGAAAGAAGGTTTAGCAGGAAAAATTGCCAAAGGCTTTATAAGTTCTAAACTTACAGTGCTTTTAATGATTGTTTTTATGGTCATTGGAGTGTACAGTTCGTTTTTAATTCCTCGAGAGGAAGAGCCGCAGATTGATGTGCCAATGGCAGATATTTTTGTGGGTTATCCTGGCGCAAGTCCTACAGAAGTTGAGTCTAGAGTTATAAAACCATTAGAAAAGCTTATCTCTAATATTAAAGGTGTAGAATATGTGTATTCTACATCCATGCAAGAGCAAGGTATGGTCATTGTTCAGTTTTATGTGGGAGAAGATATTGAGCGCTCGTTTGTAAAATTATACAACGAAATCAACAAGCATATGGACCAAATGCCACAAGGTGTAACGTTTCCTTTGGTAAAAACACGTGCTATTGACGACGTACCAATGCTGGGATTAACCTTATGGAGTGAGAATTATGACGATTATCAGTTAAAACAAATTGCACAAGAGTTAACAGACGAAATTGAAAAGGTTAACGATGTGTCGGCAACACAAAAAATCGGTGGAAGAAATCGCGAGTTACGCGTAGTTTTAGATAAGAATAAACTAGCGTCTAGTGGCTTAGATTTTTTATCTGTTGCCGAAATGATTAAAGCTAACAATCAGCAACTAAGCTCTGGTAGTTTTGATAGAAATGATACCGAATTCCTTGTAAAAACAGGAGAATTTCTACAAACCAAAGAAGATGTAGAAAATTTGGTTATTGGCGTTTTTCAAAATCAGCCTATTTATTTAAGTCAAGTGGCAAAAGTATTAGATGGACCACAAGTACCTGTTAATTATGTGAGTCTTGGATTTGGTTCTGCCAGTGAAAAGATTAAAGATTACAAGTCGGAATATCCTGCAGTTACCATTTCTGTCGCAAAGCGAAAAGGTGCTGATGCAATGAAAATTTCCGATGTTATTATAGACAAGGTGGAGCACCTGAGAGCGACTTTAATTCCAGGTGATGTTCATGTAGAAATAACACGTAATTATGGAGAAACAGCCTCACAAAAAGTATCTGAATTATTAATGCACCTCATTGGAGCAATAATCGCAGTAACGATTGTGGTAATGCTAGCTATGGGCTGGCGTGGTGGATTGGTGGTATTCTTATCGGTACCAATTACATTTGCTTTAACCTTGTTGAGTTATTACTTACTCGATTATACATTAAATCGTATAACGCTTTTTGCTTTAGTTTTTGTTACTGGTATTGTGGTAGATGATTCCATTATTATTGCTGAAAATATGCATAGGCATTTTAAGATGAAACGTTTGCCGTTTAAACAAGCCGCTTTATACGCGATTAATGAAGTTGGTAATCCAACCATTTTAGCCACCTTTACGGTAATAGCATCGGTTTTACCAATGGCTTTTGTATCTGGTTTAATGGAACCATATATGAGTCCTATGCCTATTGGTGCATCAATTGCCATGTTATTATCCTTATTTGTCGCGTTGACAATTACGCCATATTTGGGTTATATTTTCTTGAGAGAAAAGAATAAAAAAGCAGATGCTTCGGTTGAAGATGAAACTTCAGGAATTTCGGATTCAAAAATATTTAAAATCTATTCAAAATTTGAAACACCACTTATTGAAAATAAAACCAAACGTTGGGCATTTTTAGGTATAACATTTTTCTTATTGATTGGTTCTGTTGGATTATTTTTTACAAAAACAGTTGCTGTAAAAATGTTACCATTTGATAATAAGAATGAATTTCAGGTGGTCATTGATATGCCAGAAGGTACAACCTTAGAGCGTACAGCTTTAGTTGCCAAAGAAATAGGGCAGTACCTGGCTACGAGACCAGAAGTGGTAAATTACCAGAGTTATGTTGGTACTTCTGCACCAATAACATTTAACGGATTAGTACGTCATTACGATTTACGTGGTGGTAGTAATATGGCAGATATCCAAGTAAATCTAACAGATAAGCACGATAGATCTGCACAGAGCCATGATATCGCTAAATTATTGCGTCCAGATATTCAACAGATTGCTTCAAAATATAATGCCAATGTAAAATTGGTTGAGGTTCCACCAGGACCACCAGTATTATCTACGATAGTTGCGGAAGTTTATGGACCAGATTACGACGAGCAAATTCGTGTTGCAGATTCGGTTCAGTCTATTTTAAAGCGTACAACCGACGTTGTTGATATCGATTGGATGGTTGAGGCAGATCAAAAAGAATTCAATTTTATTATAAACAAAGAAAAAGCGATGCTAAATGGTGTGGCACCACAGCAAATTGCTTACACCATGAATATGGCTTTGTCTAACAGACCTGTAACGACTTTATATGATGAAGATGCTTCAAATCAAATTGGGTTGATACTAGCTTTGGATGAAAACGAAAAGTCTACACTACAAGATATTGCCAATTTAAAAGTAAAATCTCAACATGGTAATTTGGTGCCAATAATAGATTTGGTAACTATAGAAGAAGGAACAAAACCAAAGCGTATTTACCGCAAAAATCAAAAACGTGTAGTATATGTTATGGCGGATATGGCAGGCGAATTAGAAAGTCCGGTTTATGCTATTTTAGGTATGTCTGATAAACTTCAGGAAATCAACTTGCCAAAAGGTTACAGCATGGATGAGCTGTACATAAACCAACCAGAATATGAAGATGATTATACTGTGAAATGGGATGGAGAATGGCAAATTACTCTAGAAGTTTTTCGGGATTTAGGAATTGCCTTTTTGGGAGTAATTATTATCATCTATATATTAATTGTAGGATGGTTCCAAAATTTTAAAGCACCAGTAGTTATGATGGTCGCTATTCCATTATCACTGATAGGTATTGTTTTAGGTCACTGGATATTGGGAGCTTTCTTTACGGCAACGTCTTTTATTGGTATGATTGCTTTAGCCGGAATTATGGTGCGTAATTCGGTATTGCTCATTGATTTTGTGAATTTAAGATTGGCAGAAGGTATTCCATTAAAGCAAGCTGTGATTGAAGCGGGAGCAGTAAGAACAACACCAATTTTGTTAACAGCAGGTACAGTTGTTATAGGTGCATTTGTTATTCTTTTCGATCCAATTTTCCAAGGTTTGGCTATTTCATTAATGGGAGGAACTATTGTGTCAACGTTCTTAACATTATTGGTAGTGCCATTAGTATACTATATGATAGAACGTAAAAAATATAAATAATATGAAAAACAGAATAGTTAGAGGTATCGCAGGAACATTTATTTTAATCAGTTTGTTGTTGGCTATATACGTCCATCAAAACTGGTTATGGTTTACTGCTTTTGTAGGTGCTAATTTATTACAGTCGTCTTTAACCAAATGGTGTTTAATGGACACTATATTAGAGAAGTTAGGTGTGAAAAGTTAGTTAAAATTTGTAACATGTAAGTATTGTTTGCGTCATATAGTGGTAAACAAATAAAATCATGGAATCTAATTATCACACATTGAAACGTACAGACAATCAGTTGTTAGTTATTACGCATCTTACACAGATGTTAACTTATATTACAGGTTTTGGTGGTTTAATAGTACCATTAATCCTCTGGGCAACGCAAAAAGATAAAGTAGAAGGTATGGATGATCATGGCAAGGCTATAGTTAATTTTCAATTGAGTATTATAATATATTGTTTACTAAGTATACCTTTAATCTTCCTGTTTGGTTTAGGAATTTTACTTTTAATATTAATAGGAATTTTAGCATTTGTAATGCCTATAATAAATGCAATAAAAGCTAGTAATGGAGAATTATCTAGCTACCCATTATCTCTTAATTTTATTAGTTAGTTAACATTTCTGAAATAATTCAGAGTCAAGGAGATAGTATAAAAACGCTTACAGCAATGTGAGCGTTTTTGTTTTTTTTAGAAAAAAAAATACCACTTACAGAAAAATAGATAAAAGAATAATTACATAAATAGTAAGTTTGTTAATAGTTTGTAATGCGGTATTTTTTTAAATTCATAATCGTGTTTTGTTGTGGCTTTTTACTAAGGGCACAGAATCCGGTTTCTGTTAATATGTCTAATGTATCTAAGCTACCAGATGTAGTATTTTATGATATTATAGAAGACCACCAAAATTACATTTGGTTAGCGGCTAACAAAGGCCTTTATCGCTACGACGGAAAACATTACAAACGGTTTAGCCATCCTAAACAAAAAGCAAATTCACTTTTTCAATTAAATTTCGATTCAGATAACAAACTTTGGTGTAACAATATTTACGGACAGTTATTTTATGTAGAAAATGATAGTCTCAAACTATTTTATGATGCCAGTGAATTGGTAAAAGGGCAATTAGCATCTTACCAAGTCTTAGATACCTGCATTAGGATATTTACAGTGACAGGTATTTATGATATTGATATTAGCACAAAAAAAATCACCAAAATTTTTGATGGCATGTGCATAAGTAATGCCAATATAAATACTACTAATTACACGTTTGCTATAAATTTTGAAGGCTATTTGAAACGTCATCGTATTTATAAATTTAATAGCAATGAGTCCGAAAGTATATTTGAAATAACAAGTTTAAAGAGAATACAATCTCCAAAATTATTCGCATTTCAAAATCTTATATTTTTTACACATAAGAGTATAGAGGGTAATATAATATATGCTATAAATAATGAAAATAATGCTGTAACCAAACTTAAAACACCATTACAGGTACAGCATGAAACTATTTATAACCTTCTAAAAGTTAATAATGTTTATTGGTTTTTAACCAGTTCTGGTGTTTTTGTTTATGGTTTTGAAAATGAGAGATTTACCTTTAAAGAACAGCTTTTTAAAACAGAATCTATTACCGATGTTCAAGTAGATTTTAATAATAACTATTGGTTTACAACTTTAGATAATGGTGTGTTTGTGTCGCCAAATTTAAATATTCGTCGTGTAGAATTATCAAATATAGACTCTAAAGTCACAGCTTCTGTTGCTTTACAAAACAATCAATTTGTTTTAGGAACCAATGATGGTAAATTACTGTTTTACAATCACAATCAGCTAATAAAAACATTGCAATTACCAGGAAAAAAAATTATTGGGGAACTTTATTTTGATAAAAAAACTGAGCAATTAATCATTAGTATTAATGCTTCGGAGTCGTTTGTTGTCAATTTAAACACCTATAAGATTACCGATGTAAACAACCGATTTTCCGTTGCTAAAACATTTTCAAAAATTGATGATAATACCATGTTTTATGGTAATTACCGTCAAGGTATAGTATATAAAAATCCATTTAGTAATCCTGAAAAAAATATTCTCAAAGAAAGTCGTGTAACAGCTTCTGTGGTTTCTAATAAGCACTTATTTGTATCGTATATCGACGGACTTTACAAGTACGATATGCAAACATTTAGTGCAGAAGAAATCACGTTCAACGCTAATAGTTTGCTAGTTAATGCCTTAACAAAAACCAACGGGACGGTTTGGATTGCAACCCAACACAACGGGTTATTAAAGTACGAGAATAATATTCTAAAACCTTCAGGAATAAAACTTCCTGAAAATATTCAAATTAATGCTATTGGTGCCGATGGTTTAGCGTTATGGATTTCAACAGATGCTGGTTTGTTTCAATATCATACAAAAGCAAATCAGCTTAAATCTTTAAGTGCGCAAGATGGTTTAAATACCGCAGTAAATGATTTTTTAATTCTTCAAAATCAAATTATTGTAACCTTGCCTAAAGCATTTTATGCGCTACCAAAGTCGGATACATTGTTTAAAGCATTTAATACTGCCAAGGTGAGGGTAGAAGCCGTAAAAATTAATGATCGCGATACTTTGGTTACAGACAGGTACACACTACCTTACGATTTAAATAAAGTTGATATTTCGTTCAACTCAAATGGATTTCAATCTAATCAACACGTAAGTTATCAATACCGCGTTAAACAAATAGATACAAGTTGGCAAACTATACCTCTAAACACACATTTTGTTACCTATAATAGATTGGCTAGTGGTACGTACACGTTTGAGTTAAAAGCTAAAAATTTAAGTGCAAAACAAGCTGTTTTCAGTTCACCAATAACCTTTGTTATAGCCAAGCCATTTTGGGAAACTTATTGGTTTTACGCATTGGTTTTACTCACAATTTTTGGGTTGATATGGTTGTATTTTAGATGGCGATTGCAACAAAAAGAAGCACAGCGTATTGCTGAAATTGATAAAATTTTAATGGATAAGAAGATCACTAATTTAAGGTTAGAAAATCTGCGCTCTCAAATGAATCCGCATTTTATCTTCAATGCTTTAAATTCCATTCAAGATTATATTATTTCGAATGAAAAAGAATTGGCAAGTTCGTATTTAGTAAAGTTTAGTCGACTAATCCGTATGTATTTAGATTATAGTCAGCAAAATGAAATCACTTTAGAAGAAGAACTAAACGCTTTAAAACTGTATTTAGAACTAGAGAAAGTCCGTTTTGAGGACGAATTAGAGTACAAGGTTAGTATTGGTAATCAGTTGAAAATGCAACAGATAAAAGTGCCGTCATTATTCATTCAACCGTATGTAGAAAATGCTCTAAAACACGGATTATTACATAAGTTAAACGACCGACAATTGCATATTGAGGCCAAAATAACTAAGCAAAACAAATTGCAAATAACTATTGAAGACAATGGTATTGGTCGTGCACAATCCAGAAAAATAAAACGGCCAAACCAACAACATAAACCTTTTGCTACCAAAGCCAATGAAGAACGTACAAGGCTTTACAAAAATAATTTAAAGCGAAATATAAATATAGAAATTATAGATTTATATAATCCCAAAGACCAGCCCACTGGTACAAAAGTAGTAATATCAATGCCAATACAATAACGCATGAAAACTCTTATTATAGATGACGAAAAGCGCTCAAGACATCTATTGTCTAACCTAATAGCAGAACATTGCCCTAGCATAGAAGAGGTCTATGAAGCATCTGATTTAAAACTAGGTGTAGATGTAATTAAAACGGAGCATCCAGATATAGTGTTTTTAGACATAGAAATGCCAAATCAATCGGGTTTAGATATTTTAGAATATTTTCCAGAAAAAGTTGATTTTAAAATCATTTTTGTAACAGCATATAACCAGTATGCTATAGAAGCTTTTAAGCTTTCGGCAATTGATTATTTATTAAAGCCCGTTGATATTACCGAGCTTAAAGAGGCTATAACAAAGGCAAAAGAAACTATAGAAGCCCATAATTTAAGTGGGCAGTTAAACAAACTGCGCAATTCATTTAGGCAACTATCTATGGATAAAATTGCTCTAGAAATTCCGAAGGGTATTCTTTTTGCCTCACATAGTGATATTATTTATTTCGAAGCAAATGGTATGTACACCAACGTGCAATTGGCAGAGGGAAAACAAAAAATAATTTGTAAACCTTTAAAGCATTTTGTAGTGCAACTATCTGATAACGCAATGTTTTTTAAGTGCCACCGCTCATATTTTATTAATTTAAAATATGTTGAAGAATTAGTAAGAGATGATGGTGACTATCTATTGATGAGTAATCAAAAACGAATTCCAATTTCTAAGTCAAAGCATAATCAGTTTTTAGAAATTGTAAAAGAAACTTTTATGTGATTTTTTCAGAACAATCTAGCATCCTTACAATAATGGTTTACTTAGAGCCTAGCAAAGAGTCTGTAAAACTCATTTAGAAGAAAAATACCACTTTTCAGAAAAAAGAGTCTTTATTTATTAGTGTTACGTTTTTTATTTGATAAAAAACAAAAAATACTATGATTAAAAAAGTTATCCTGTTTGTTGCATTAACATTCTGTTATGGCACAACTCAAGCTCAATTCGGTAAAATACTTAAGAAGAAAGCCAAGGCAGCAGTAGAGAAGAAGTTAGATAAAAAAGAGGGTACAAGTACATCTTCAAAACCTGAAAAATCTACAGGCATGGTTGGTAGTTCTTCAACATCTCACCAAGATTCTTCAAAAACAGAATATACGGATGAAGAATTTAAAGCAGAATTAGCCAAAAAATATCCAAACGATCAAGCGAAGCAAGATCTATACTATCAAAAATATCTAGAAAAAAAGCGACAAGAAGCAGAAGCCAATAAACCAAAAGCAGCTGCAAAAATAAGAGATGAATTCTTATACATGTCTTATCCATTTGCAATGACAAAAGGAATGAGTGCAGTAGGTGTAGATCGCGTAAAGTTAAGACGCCAAATGACAGATATGGGTGATAACGTAGATTTGTTGCCATACCCAGACCCAGATTACGCTTGGTTGAGATTTTTAACAACACCAGAACTAGAAATGATGTCACCAGAAGGTTACATTGGTTATGAGTTAGTTTCTGGTATGTTTACAACAAAAGTAGGAGCAGACAGATCACAAACTTTAGAGCTTGGAACAGGTATGCCAATTTTAGTGAGAGGAATGTTAATCGCAGAAGATGTATTTGTAATTTATGCAGGCTCTCATCAAGGAGGTCACGCATTTAATGTGCCGTCTTATATGCACCAAAATGATATTACAATTTTAAATATTATAGGAAAGGGTGAACAACAATTTCATTTAGATTGGTTAGATAAAGCAAAGCCAATCGTAAAAGCGTTTGAAGCCACTTTAAAAGCAAATTACGATGAAGCCGCAAAAGCAACTAGAGATGCTATTAAAATGCCTAATGCAGGTACAATGAATAACAATACCTCATTAATCAATTTTGCGAAAGAAAAAGTAGCAGCGAAAATAGCTAAAGATGGTGCAAAGCTTTTAAACTTAAATATAGAATCTAACGATTGGAGTATTGTTAAAAACAAATACACAGGTCGTATTTTGTACCGTTGGATTAAAGGTGCTTTTACCGAAAAAAACAAAAATAATGATTGTTACCTGCAAGGGTTTTTAATAAAGCAACAATATAATGGTAGTGGTTACAGTGGCTCTGAGTTTGGTGGTATTATCCACGGACAAATGCCTTACGGACAAAAAATGAATTGCGAGAATGCTAACTAACGACTTTACAGAAGTAAAAAAAGATATCAATTGCAAATTTAAAATCCATTATTAAGTTAAAAATGAAAAAATTATTATTACTCTTAGCCTTTTTATTTCTTGGTTTTTCTCAACCCACTCATGCACAATTTTTAAAGAAAATAAAGGATAAATTAGACAAACCACTAATTAAAAAAAAGGATAAAAAAATTAGTGATGAAGAATTGGAAAGAAGAAATAACATAAAGTTGCCAGACGCTGGTGCCTTAGATAAAGATGAAGCTCTAAAGTCTATTGCTATAAAAGGCTTGGATGAATACTACGAGAAATACAGTATGTCTAATACACACCAATATATAACTTCAGACACCTGGTCTACGGTTAAGCATAAAGATACTGGCGTACCATTGTATCAGTGGGCTGTGGGTGCAGTGGTTCAAAAAAATTCGGATGGGCAATGTATGCTATATGAATTTATTTTAAGAAAAGATTATACAGGTGGTGGTGACTATGGTAAAGCGTATTTTAATGGTATTAATAGAGCAACAATTAAGGCGCCATATGGAAATTACGTTGGTTGTGTAGATTAAATACTGAAATTTATAATTAAAAAAATTAAAGAGTTTACTTATGGTAAACTCTTTTTTTTAGAAAAAAAACAGGGTGATTCAGAAAGAATCCCATTCATAATGGTTTTTTAAAATTTTCTTTTGTAAGTAAATTAATAATAAAAATAAAAATGAGAAAAAAATTACTATTGCTATGTTTATTAGTGTTTGGATTAACACAATCACAAACCGTAGTTTATGTAGATATTGATGCTACAGGAAATAACGACGGTACAAGTTGGGCAAATGCCTACAACTCCTTGCATGATGCATTAAACAATACAACTATTGCAGGCGCAGAAGTGTGGATTGCAGAAGGAACTTATACACCTACTAGCGCATCAACACCATTTATAAATCAATATGGATTGCACATTTATGGTGGGTTTGTTGGAACTGAAGCTGCAAAATTTGAAAGAACTTTAGATCCATGGTTACATCCTGTTTATCTATCAGGAGATATTAATGGTGACGATTTAGTTGAAGTACCAAGCGCAACTTCAACAAATAAATCAGACAATGCAAATCGTATTCTACAAATAGAACCAACAACTTTAGGAGGTACAACTCTAGATCATGTTTTAGAAGAAATTATTATAGATAGGATTAATTTCGTAAACGTTTACGGAGGTAGCGCTTTATTCAGTCATCCAGCTACAGGATCTAATTTCACACAAAGACAAATAAAGTTAAGAAACTGTCGTTTTTCACGCAACTACGCAACTACAAGACCAGCTTTTGATGTGTGGTCAAACGAACCAGGAAGTCCTGCAACTTCACCTTTAGAAACTTTTATAATGATTAATAGTATTGTAGATGAAAATGTATCTTCTATTGGTTATGCATTTGAGTTTAGAGGTTTAGCTGGTTATCTTAAAACAACTTTAGTTAATAATTTATTTATTGCTAATACGGTAACAGATGTAAATTCATCAGGAAGCGTTGCACGTTTTATTAGTAACGGTTCTAATAATATAACTGTAAATTTTGCTAGTAATACCCTCGCTCTTAACCAAGAAGGTGCATCTTTTGGAGCAGATGGTGGAAGCTGTATTTACTTACAAAGAGCTGCAGGTGGTGGTATTGTTGGGCTTTGGTATAATAACATCTATTATAACAATCAAGGAACAGGTGAATACGCTCTATCTAATAATTTTACTTTGGCATTTATTAATGCTGCTAATACTAATGCAAGAGATTTTGCAACACCTACTTACGACCTTCCAAACTCAATTGTCTTAACAGAAAGCCCATTTATTGATATTACTACAGGTAATTTTGAACCTCTTCCTGCGTTTAGGCAAAATGGTTCACCTTCAAATGCAGCTTACAACAACAGTGAAGTAGGTATTAATGATTGTTTTAATAACCCAAGGTACTATTCAAATTTAAGTGTTATTGGCCTAGGAGCCATACAATTCGCTAATGTGGCAATGTTACACGGTCCGGGAGATATAGCAAGTTTATCTTTACCTCTAGCTCCTGGAGCTTTTTTTGTAGATCAAAATGCTACCGGAGCTAATGATGGTACATCTTGGGCAGATGCATTTACATCTTTATATGCAGCGTTAAGTTCTCCAAGTTTGTCTCCAGGGTCGAGTTTATACGTTAGAGCTGGTACGTATTTAGCCAACAACGGACCTTATATAATTGCAGATAACTCAATAAGTATTTATGGAGGTTTTGATGGTACCGAATCTTCTGAAGCTGATAGAGATCTAACATTAATTTTTACAAGTAATGCAACTATTATTGATGGAGATATAAATGGTGATGATACTTATGTTGATGGTTTTTTAACTGGAAATACAGCAGATAATGCTAATAAATTATTTGATTTAACATCAGACGGAGTTACTGTAGATGGATTTGTATTTAAAGGAGCAAATTCTTCAGGAAATGCTATTATAAATACACCTACGACGCAACTTTCAAATTTTACTTTAAAAAATTGTGAAATAAAAGAGAACAAAAGTTCTGGGTTATTTTTAGACTGGAGAAATTATGTAGATAATTTTAATATGTATAATACTGCTATTCATCATAATGATGTTAATAACGGTTTAATGTTATTACAGACTCAAAATGACGATTTAACTACAAGATTTGTAAATGTTAATGTTTACAAAAATAGAACAAACTCAGATTTTGGTGCAATATGGTTTAGAACCGTCGGGAGTGCAACAAAAAATGAAGTTGCTATTTTGAATTCTTCTTTTGTTGGCAACGAAGTAAATGGGGTTTCTGACAGTTATTTTAATATAAGTGGGCAATCCTTAATTAGTAGTTTAGCTATAATTAATTCTATAGTATGGGATAACAGTAAGTCTGGCAATCTAAATTTAAACGCTGTTGATAATACTAAAGTTGCCGAAGGTGATTTTACAGATTTAAGTTTAGTAAGTTCTATTGTTAGTCCATCTTCATTAACTATTACACCAACTTCAGGTTCATTTACAACACAAAATGTTAATACTGATAACCCACAATTAGATGAAAATGATAGTTATAAACCAACTGTTCTGTCAATAAATATCATTGATTCTGGCGATACTGGTTTTTATTTGGCGACTTATCCAACGGTTGATTTAAATTTTAACCAAAGAATCTTTAATACTACTATAGACATAGGGCCTTATGAATTCAACTCAACATTGACTTCAAATGATTTAGACTTACAAACAGCGTCGGTAAAGCTATATCCAAATCCTGTAGCTGATAAGTTATTTATTAAATCAAAAAACCAAATTGAAAGTGTATCTATCTATAATATAAAAAGTCAGTTGGTTAAGCAGTTTAATAATATAATAAACGGTTTAGATGTCTCTCAATTACAAAATGGGCTTTATTTTATAAAGATAAAAACATCAGAAAATACTATTAATCAAAAGTTCATTAAGAATTAAACAGGTTCATTTTAGTTTAAAAAGAAAAAGCTCACTAATAAAGTGGGCTTTTTGCTTTTTTTTAATTCTTAGTATACTTAATTGAATGTAATAGTTTATATTTCTGTATGAATAAGAATATTTTAATTTCAATTATAGTTAGTGTTTTATTTATCACTTCATGTATATCTTCAAAAGGAATAGATTTTAAAAAGAAACCACCTGCAAACAATAACAAAATTGATACATCAGTTTTAGATCATAGCAATTGGGATCTACTCTTAAAAAAGTATGTTGATGACCAAGGCTTTGTAGATTACAAAGGTTTTGTAAAAGATAAACAAAAGCTTTATGCCTATACAGATTATTTATCAGAACATTCACCTGAAGATAGTTGGAGTTATAATGAACAATTGGCGTATTTTATCAATGTCTACAATGCAAATACAATTAAACTAGTTGTAGAAAATTATCCTGTAAAGAGTATAAAAGATATTAGTGCCACTTTCTCACCTTTTTTAAAAAACTTTATTAAAATTGATGATAAAACATTCTCATTAGCAGATATAGAAAAGGGATTTTTACAAAAAATGAACGAGCCTAAAATTCATTTCGCCATTAATTGTGCCTCTTACTCTTGCCCAAAACTTATGAGAGACGCTTACACTGCCGAAAATGTTGAAAAATTGATGAACACCGCAGTGCAAACGTTTATAAACTCTAAAAAGAATAAGATAACTCCGAATAAAGCGACACTATCTAAAATTTTTAAGTGGTACAAAAAAGACTTCTTAAATACATCTGAATCTATAATTGATTATATAAATCAGTACTCTGACGTAAAAATTGAAGCTAATGCAATTATTGATTACAAGGAGTACAATTGGAGTTTAAACGACACAAAATAATTTAATCTTCAAATATTACCCGGCCTGTGTAAAGCTCCTCAACATTTACAATTGGAGGTGTATTAATAATAATCATATTTCCGGTACTTAGTAGGCTACCTCTAACCTCTAACTGTGGGTTTATAATAATGTCATTAGTACCTCTGTGAAACACATCAGCGTTTTGTACTATTAAGTTTCTACCTTCGAAGCGTGCATCTCCAAAAAGAAAATTTAAATCGAGATGCTCAACATTTCCAGATAGAAAGAAATTACTCAGGTTATTTTGTGTAATGGTTAGATTCTCTACATTTAAATCAAGCTCAAAGTCACCATTTGTATAAAAACTATCTTCTTCCTCTAAATCTTCCGATAATAAGGTGAGATTGTCATAGGATAGCGTGTTTAAGCTAGTAATTGTTAATCCAGAACTGTTTCTTATCTCATTAAGGTTAGGTGCGGTAACATATATTTTTGTAATTCCGTAGTCGCGTCCAAGATTACAACTGTTGTTGTTTTCAATGATTAAGCGATTGTTAGATACTCTAATATTAATGTCATTAACTAAATTTTCGCCAGTTTCAAGTATTACGGAAAATTCACCCTCAGAAACAAAGAGTTTACACCTTGGCATTACAGTTATCTTGTTAAATGCGTCTAAATTGTAGTTTACCATAATACTATCTCCTGAGCTCTGAAAACAATCAAACGCATCTTCAGAATTACACGCAAATGCTAAGAAAAATACTAATACTATGCTTATGTTTTTCATAATCTTATACCAATTCCAAATTCAACTGCTTCGGCTTTTGCACCGTGGGAGTGTACGTTAACGACTCCAAATAAAGACTCGGTAAAGTAACGTTTAAGGCCCAAGCGATTATACACTCTATTTTCAAATTCTACTGGCCAATATAAATAATAGCCTAAATGCGTAATAAAAGCTACTTTATTAAAGCGTAATTCATGACCAATAAATACACCAATCCTTTTAAAATCGGTATCTTTTTCGATGCCGTTTTCAGGAAAGGCGATAGATTGATGTTTTATATACTCTTTTAAAAAAAAGGAGACAAATAATTCGGTGCCAGCTAATAAGGTACTTTTATGGTTGATACGCTTATCTACAAAACCTGTAAAAACATAAAACGGGAATTGACCACTTCCGTTAATATCGCTTTCATTAATACCACTTCTAAAAACAAGGTTATACTTTAAAGGTTCTGAATATTTTGTTCGTTTTCCCTCTGGTATGTATTCAGGAAAATCGTCTCTATTAAATAAATAATTAATGCCAGCAGAAAAAGCAAAGGTATTTGTACTGTTATTAGGTGCCTTTATATTTGCATTAGAATAGTGAATAACCGTAAAGCCAGCACTAACGCCAAGCCCTTTATATAAATTCTCTTTTATATAATCAAACTTAAGATATGTACTACTTAAAATATGAGAACCATAGGCATTGTTTTTAAAGTTGTTATTTCTGTGGTAAGGTTTGGTTGCGTATGTAATGCCTTGCCCAACTCTAAAAACCAAATTTCGTTTTAAGAAATAGAAGTTAAAATGACCGTAGAGCCCGATGTTTTCGCCCAAAAATTCGTTTTTCATATCTTGATACGATAATGAAAATCCCCAATCAGGGTAGTTATACCTACGTTCCCATTCGTTAAAACCGTAAGTTTTTCTGTTATAACTTATAATAACTCCAGTTGGGTGATCTGTAATAAGATGCGATATATCTGGATTATGCTCTAGGATAGTGCCATAGAACATACTAAGATCTACCGAAAATGGTTTTTCTTCATTTTTTTGAGCATAAGAAATTAGGTTCAATAAAAAAATAATAACCAAATAATGGCATTTCATAAAAATCTATAGGATTTCGATAGGGGGAAGGATTTAATATTTTAAAAATAACACTTATTTTTTAATAGTATTAGTGTAAACTAAAAAAAGCCCACTTAACAAGTAGGCTTTTTTTATGTCATAAAATATTTTATTAGTTGTTAAGCATTACTGGCATAACAAGCATAGTTACATTTTCGCCTTCATCTAATCCATCCACTGGTGTTAAAATACCTGCTCTGTTTGGTAAGCTCATTTCTAACTGTACGTCGTCAGAATTGAGGTTGTTTATCATTTCTGTTAAAAAGCGAGAGTTAAAGCCAATTTGCATATCGTCACCTTGGTAGTCACAAGTTAAACGCTCTTCTGCTTTGTTGCTGTAGTCAATATCTTCTGCAGAGATATTAAGTTCTGCACCAGCAATTTTTAAACGGATTTGATGTGTTGTTTTGTTAGAGAAAATACTAACACGACGAACAGAATTTAAGAATTGTGTTCTGGCAATAACTAGTTTATTGGGATTCTCTTTAGGAATTACTGCTTCATAATTAGGGTATTTACCATCGATTAATCGGCAAATTAATACGGAGTTATCAAAAGTAAACTTAGCATTAGATTCGTTGTATTCTACTAACACATCATCATCATTTCCGGCTAAAATTCCCTTTAAAAGGTTTAAAGGTTTTTTAGGCATAATAAATTCAGCAGATTCTGTTGCGCTGACGTCATCTCTTGTATATTTTACCAATTTATGAGCGTCCGTTGCCACAAAAGTTAGATTGTCTTGAGAGAACTGAAAAAATACACCACTCATTACAGGTCTAAGGTCATCATTTCCTGCTGCAAAAATAGTTTTGCTAATTGCGGTAGCCAAAATGTCTCCCATTATAGTGGTTTTACTCGCATCTTCTACAGAAACAGCGTTTGGAAATTCAGCACCATCAGCATAAGCTAAAGCATATTTACCATGATTAGAACTGATTTCTACAGTATTGTTTTCTTCTACGACAAACGTTAATGGTTGCTCAGGAAACGTTTTTAACGTGTCTAATAATAAACGCGCTGGTAAGGCAATACTACCTTCAGAATCACTCTCTACATCAATGGTAGAAGACATTGTTGTTTCTAAATCACTAGCCGAAATCGTAAGTTTCGATTGGCTTAATTCAAATAAGAAATTATCTAAAATAGGAAGAGTGTTACTGTTATTTATAACACCTCCTAATACCTGAAGTTGTTTGAGTAAATATGTACTTGAAACTATAAATTTCATGCTAATAATTTAAAATTTTATCAATTATAACGTATCCTACAAATATATCTTAATCGTATAGATTTGTAAAACAAACTTATTAACAAATTCTAGGTGTATTTCTTCTTTCTAAAGAAGTTAAAAGCCAAACCAAAAAGACCAAGTAGTGCCAATGGTAATGCAATGTTTAAGAGTTGCCAAGTGCTGCTTTCTTCCTTTATTTTATCTTCATCAAGGTAAGCAACGCTAATTTCTTTGGCTCTAATGTTTATAAGTCCTGTATCGTCCAAGAGGTAGTTGATGGTATTAAGTAAAAATTCTTTGTTGCCATAGAGAAAGCCTCTATAATCTACACCGAGTTCTAAAGGTCTTCTTTGTCTAACATCGTTTTTTATAACATCACCATCAGAAATAACTACCATTTTGGTTGGTATACTTTTAGATTGAAAATTTTTCACCTTAAAAGGCAAAACACGTTGGTTGTAAACCGAAGTAAATTCACCCTCTAATAAAACAGCCAAGTTTTGTGGGCCAGAATTATATAAACGCTCATCAGGAGATTTGGTAACGTCATTTAGAGATATACTAGTTGGTACTCCTTCTAATCTAGATTTGGGGGAACTTTGAAGCAATATTGTTTTGTCTATACTATTTTTTAAGGTGTCTACAGGACTTGCAAAATCAAATCTAACAAGCTCTAAATTTTTGGTGATAGGATGCTTTTGGTTAGACGCGGCCAAAGGTGCATATTGCCATTGTATAGGTTGTAATTGTGCTTGGCTTCCTTCACCAATTGCCAACATAATTGGTGCAGAGTAGAGGTCTTTTACCAAACTAGGATTAACTCTAACTCCGTATTTGAAAAAGAAGTCATTGAGGTTGAGGTCTCGCATAATGGAAACGCTAGAGTTTGTAGCATTTCGTAAGCTATCCTCATCCATTACTACAGACTCAGTAAGCCAAAGACTTTTTCCTCCTCTCATGGTATACTGATCGAGTACCAGTTTCTCTTCTTCTGAAAACGCTTGGGTTGGCTTAGCAACAACTATTAAATCGTATTGTTTTAGCTTATCTAAAGTACCTTGTGGGTTTGTAGCAACACTATCTAAAGTAAAAGGTGCAATTTTATAGTAAGACTGTGCTGTTTGTAGAAAATCTGCAATATTTAAATCAGCGAGTTCACCATTACCTTTTAAAACCGCTATAGTTTTAGATTTTGAATTTACCAGCTTATTAAAAGCGTCAGCAAACACATACTCCAGCCCTTGTACAGAGTTATTGATTTGATCTGATAAATTTTGAGTAATGCTTCGCTTCAATAGTGGAATTTTAACCGTTTGATCTTTGTAACTCGCAAAGGCCCACGGAAAAATTATTTCTTGAGTAACTTTCCCTGTGCTGTTATCTGTATTGATATATGGCTCTAATCCAGAGCGCGTAAGTTCATCAATAATTTGTTCTCTTGTAGATTCATCTTCAATAGGGTCGATGTAATTAACCCTAATATTACTGGTTTTAAGCTGAAATTCTTCAATGATTTGTTTTGTCTCGGTTTGAAGTAATCTAAATTCTGAAGGAAATTCACCTTCTAAAAAGACATCAATTATTAACGGAGAATCTATATGATCTATGATGGTATTAGTGGCATCAGATAATGTATAGCGTTTGTCTTTGGTTAAATCAAAACGACCATAAATAGAACTCGATATAGCGTTTACTATTACCAGTGCAGCCAATACAATGAGTATGTATATTAGATTTTTATTCTTCTTCATTACTCTCGTATGTAATTTCTTCTTGATAATGTCTTAATGCTGTGACTTTATCATTCTTAAATATGATTTCTACACATTCTTTTTCGGCGTTAAAGGCTCCTGGTTCTATGCCTAAGCCGTAATTCCATTTATTGTTATCATGATCTTTTATACTGTCATTCCATGTTAACCATTCGTATTTTCCTAAAAGGGAAGTAATTTTGGTTTTAGAAGCACCAATCAGTGTATCCGATTCTATAGTATTATCGATCATTTCGTAACGTAAGGCTGGTTTTTCAATCCATGCTTCACTATCAAAATACTTTTGATGATGGTAATTGCTAATAATATTTACAAATGGATAAAACATATAGAAATACACAAAAGGTGTTAAAACCAAACTGATTAATCCTGTTAACCATTTGCGTTTATCTACCGTATTCAAAAACAAAAAAAGTAGCACAAAAACTACGATCATAAATATGACTAAAAAGGGTGTTATAATCATTGTTTCTGAATTCTAAGTTTTGTGAATAATAAAAACGCTAAAGCTATACTTATAAAATAGACCAAATCTCTGGTATCTATAACTCCACGACTCATACTGTTATAATGCGCAGACATCCCAAGATTTTCCATATAGACTAAATCACCAAATACATTATAGTTTGAAAGCCCTTCGAAACCAAAATACATAAAGAAGCAGATAAATACTGCAATGATAAATGCAACAATTTGGTTATCTGAAAGGGTAGAAGCAAACACTCCTATTGAAGTGTAAGCAGCAACTAGGAAGAGTAGACCAAAGTAAGATCCTATGGTACTTCCCATATCTAAATTACCTTCTGGACTACCTAATTGATAAACTGAATAAACATATAGTAGAGTTGGTATTAAGGCTAAGATAATAAGGATAAAAGCACCAAAATATTTACCCAACACAATCTGAAAATGTGAAATAGGCTTGGTAACTAATAGCTCTAAAGTACCTTGTTTTTTCTCATCACTAAAACTACGCATAGTTACAGCAGGAACTAAAAAGATAAGAATCCAAGGTGCTAATAAAAAAAATGACGATAAGCTTGCGATACCATTATTAAAAATGTTGAAATCGCCTTTAAATACCCAAAGAAAAAGACCGTTTAATAATAAAAACACACCAATAACCAAATAACCAATTGGAGAGGCAAAGAAGGTGTTTATTTCTTTTTTTAGTATTGCTAGCATATTTTCTAGTTTTCAGTTTCAGTTTTCAGTCTCAGTAAATCTGTTTACTGTTACTGCCAACTGTTTACTTGAGCGAAGCGACTTTACTCACACTCCAAGCTTCAGGTTTTGCATTAAACAAGGGTTTGGTTTTAGCCCAAACACTTTTAAATAAATCAGAATGTCTGTAATTATTTAAATCATCTTCAGAGTTCCAATAACTATACGTAAAAAAGATGTTGGTATTGTTCTGATCGCGATATAATTCTAAAAAATTACAACCTTCAAACCCTCTAATTTTAGATTTATTCGCTTCAAAATTAGCCAAGAATTCTTCAATCTTGGATGATTCAAAACTCATTTTTACAATTCTTACTAACATAATTTTAAAAGCCTTTCCTAAATCCTTTCCAAAGGAAAGGACTTTCTTACTTTTGTGAAACTATTTTTTTGGTTTTTGCTTCATCTTGGGCTTCCTTCCCACTGGGAAGGACTTAGGATGGGCAGGAAGTTTACCGTCACTGTGTCCATTGTTTTTAAACCCATAAGGGTAGAGGCACTACCAACAGTACTACAATTACTTTTATAGACTGCAATTTCTAAATAACCAGATGAATTAAAGACAACCAAACCTTTACCTTCATCATTTCGCTTAGCTTCTTCAATTTCAAAATTTACAATGTCGCTGTACCTGTTGTAAATTGTTCTAAACTTATGATTTCGAGCTGAGATTTCATATTGCCGTGTTTTTTGAACTTCCTCAAAAAATTTCCTTTTAATGTTGGTAACAACATTACCATAATTATCTATATATATAACACTACCTATAATTTGATTTTTGTCATCATTAACAAATGGGTTCAAATTTTTTATAGGCTTAATAGTGTTAATAACTTTTCCTATCACCTCAAGCGTACCTCCTCTTGCAATATGGCATGCTACTTTTACAAACACATCCAGAACAGGAAAATTGGTTTCAATTTTATCATGGATATTAATTTCAACAATTTTCTCTGGTGCAATTTCTGAACAAATCATGCTCATTATACCATTGTTGGCACATATAAAGTAATGGTCGTCTAAACTAACTGCAATGTGCTTATTTTCAGGGCTTAACTCAGAATCAATTCCTATGATATGAATTGTTCCTTTTGGAAAACTGCTATACGCATTTAAGATAATATATGCTGCTTCAGAAATGTTGAAAGGAGACACAGAATGTGAAACATCAACAATTCTAACTTCAGGTAATTCGCTATAAATAGCACCTTTAATCGCACCAGCAAAGTGATCTTTTTCTCCAAAATCAGTGGTTAAAGTAATAATTGCCATGGATTAATTGTTGATATTTTTTTTAGAATTGAGGTTGTAAAATTGTTAGATTTGTTTGTACACAATCGTTACACAAAAGTACATGAATTTTTTCATTTGAAAATTCTTAAAAACCAAATGAAATAAATTTTTGGACTAACGAAGTGGTTCCTGAATTAAAACAAAATTTTGTTCTTTTTTTGATAAAAAATTTTGTTCTTAAAGAAGAAGACTAAGAAAAGAAAACAGATTAACACACTAAATTAATTAGCCTTTTGAACGAACTTATTCTAGAATTAGAAGAAATTACTCCAAAAGAATTCTTCGGTGCCCAAAATGCCAATATTGAACTATTAAAAAAATACTTCCCTAAACTAAAAATCGTTGCACGTGGTAATAAAATTAAAGCCTATGGTGATGAAGATTTACTTGAGGAATTTGATACGCGAATGATGATGCTTATGAAGCATTTTGGTAAGTATAACAAGCTAGACGAAAATGTCATTGAGCGTATCTTAACTAGCAATAGTAGCGAAGATTATTCAACCTCTGCAACAAGTGGCGAAGTCATAGTGCACGGAGTAGGAGGCAAATTAATAAAGGCACAAACCGTTAATCAGCGAAAACTGGTAGAGAGCATACGTAAAAATGATATGGTTTTTGCCATTGGTCCGGCAGGTACAGGTAAAACTTACACAGGTGTAGCATTGGCCGTACAAGCTTTAAAGAGTAAGGAAGTAAAACGCATTATACTAACCAGACCAGCTGTTGAGGCAGGTGAGAATCTTGGGTTTTTACCAGGTGATCTTAAAGAAAAATTAGATCCGTACATGCAGCCTTTATATGACGCTTTACGCGATATGATTCCGCATGAAAAGTTAGAAAGCTACATAGAAAAAGGCGTAATACAAATAGCACCATTGGCTTTTATGCGTGGTCGTACATTAGATAATGCATTTGTAATCCTAGACGAAGGCCAAAATACGACACATGCACAAATGAAAATGTTCTTAACACGTATGGGTAAAAATGCCAAGTTTTTATTGACAGGAGATCCTGGTCAGGTAGATTTACCACGTCGTACTATTTCTGGTTTAAAGGAAGCCCTACTTGTCCTTAAAAATGTTGAAGGGATTGGCATGGTTTATTTAGATGACAAAGACGTCATTCGTCATAAATTAGTTAAGAAAGTCATTGCAGCCTATAAAAGTATAGAAAACAGAGATTAAATTTTTAGGAGCTATTTCCAGCTTTCCGCTATATCTTTTTATTTGCTGACTTCGACTACGCTCAGCCACCAAATAAAAAGGATGGCGCTTCAATCTGGGCTAGGGCTCAAACTAAAAGCAATAAGCACAACAAACTAATAGCTAATACCCAAAGGCTAAAAGCTAAATAAAATGAGTAACACAATAACAGACACAAACTTTAATTTTCCGAATCAAAAAAGTGTTTATAAAGGCAAAGTAAGAGAGGTTTATAATATAGGCAATGAGCAATTGGTAATGATTGCTACGGATAGACTAAGTGCTTTTGATGTGGTGATGCCAAAAGGAATTCCTTACAAAGGGCAAATTCTTAATCAGATTGCGACCAAAATGATGGCAGCTACCGAAGATTTGGTGCCAAATTGGTTGGTGGCTACACCAGATCCCAATGTGGCTGTTGGTCACCTTTGCGAGCCATTTAAAGTAGAAATGGTGATTAGAGGTTATATGTCAGGTCATTCAGCTAGAGAATATAAAGCAGGTAAACGATTACTTTGTGGTGTGCCAATGCCAGAAGGTATGAAAGAAAATGATAAATTTCCTGAGCCAATTATAACTCCAGCTACTAAAGCAGAAATGGGAGACCATGATGAGGACATCTCCCGTGAAGATATTTTAAAACGTGGCATAGTCTCAGAAGAGGATTATGTAGTGTTAGAAGACTACACCAGAAAATTATTTCAGCGAGGAACTGAAATTGCTGAGAAGCGAGGCTTAATTCTAGTGGACACAAAATACGAATTTGGAAAAACCAAGGATGGAAAGATTGTATTGATTGATGAAATCCATACACCAGATTCTTCTCGTTATTTCTACGCTGATGGTTACCAAGAACGTCAAGATAGAGGTGAAGCTCAAAAGCAGCTATCTAAAGAGTTTGTACGTCAGTGGTTAATATCTAATGGTTTTCAAGGTAAGGAAGGTCAGGAAGTCCCATTTATGAGTGATACATATATAGAATCCGTAAGTGAGCGTTATATTGAGCTATACGAAAACATTACAGGTGAAACTTTTGTAAAAGCAGATGTGTCTGATATTCAAAGTAGGATAGAGGCTAATGTTTTGGGTTATTTGGAAAGAGCTTAGTTGTTTATTCTTGGATTTGTTTAGATGTGTCACACTGAGCTTGTCGAAGAGTTGTTTTAGAATCTATTAATGGCTTGTAATTAAATATTCTCTATCAATAATTCTATTTTCACCATCATATTCCAAAACATATAGGATTTTTCTTGGTGAATAATTGATATTTGGATCTACTTGCTTATCAATAATTGTAATTTTTATAGGTAGTAAGTTATTTACTCTTTTAGCGAAATTTAACCTCAAATTACAATCATCATTGTCATAATTAATAATGGAGTTATTAAAATTCATTAAAAAACCAGAAAATGAATAAATTGAATCAAAGACTTTAATTTTTTCAGATTCATTTATATTATCATACTTTTCAATGCTTTTGGTCATTATATATAAGGTAATTGGGAAGTCTTCATGCGTAATAGGTTCTACATAATCACTTACTAGAAAGTTAAGTTTTTTACAATTACTTAAATCTGAATAATAGTTTTTAATCTTTTTAATAAAAATAGAGTCTTTGGAAACATACTTTAAAGCATTATCATATATAGTTAATTTGGATTTGTTTTTAATATTAGAATTTGTTTTGCAACAAACTAAAAGAATTGGGATACTAATAAGTATAAAAAGTCTATAAATCATAAATATAATTTTGAATTAAAGTATTAAATGTATTTTGTTGTAGAAAAATAGAAGAAGTAAAACTGCATAATGAATGAGTTTGAATAACTATCTGTCATTCTGAACTTGATTCAGAATCTAACAAATCTCTTGTGTGAGATGCAGAAATAAATTCAGCATGACAAAACTTAATATTTTTCTTTCAAAGTTATAGTATGATGCTCTACATGATAAGCTGTCCACATTATAATCTCGCGTATTGGCATTTTGCCCATGAGTGGATGTGGTAAAACTAGTTTATCCAAGTTTTTATCACTAATTCTTTTTGTCTTGTATTGCAGTTTTTTACTTTCGGTTTGTAATCGGTTTAGAATATATTGTTTTTCATCAATCTCAGGAATCTTCATATTCTGCGAACCTTTAAACGTTTTTCCTTTAGCATCTTTTAAACGCTCATGATATCGGTTAACAATAGTGTTGTAATCTCTAACAGGTCTATTTGCTTTTCCAAACTTATAGCGGATTAGGAATTTTGGAAGGCTTAAGGCATTATTGAGTGGAATGATACTCTGTAATAGATGCAGTGCTTGTTGCCCTTGTGTCCACTTTCCTGTAGGACCTTGTAACCAGGTTTCATTAGGTTGTTGCTCTAACCAATTTATTAGTTCAGAATGCTTTGCATCGACGAGGCTAGCGATTTCTTCTTTATCCATAAGTGTTAATTTTAGATAAAGAAAAGATAGGAATTTTTGTTGAATGTTTATGAAGTTATAAACTACTCTTTTTCCGTTTCTTGTATTACAACTTTATCTTTCTTAAAGATAGGTACTAAGTAGGATAAGTTGAAACCAAAACCCGCTCCAAAGCGACCACTGTCGTAGGTACGATTAAAACCAGGTATATAAAGATTTTCATAATCATTTGGTGCCGTTTCGGTAATTAAACCTTTGAGTTGTGCATTAATACCAGCATAGAAATTATTAAATAATTCTGCTTTTATTCCTATGATAATTTCTGCCCAAATTGCAGTAAGACCAGAAAACTCTGTACCTTCTTCAACAGTAAACTGTTGGTTCCAGTATTGGTTGTTAACATTATAAATGTTATAGCTATTTAAGGTTTGGCTAAATGTACTGGCTCCACCTCTAAACCCGATGTAGATCATATTTTCCATATCTAGCCAGTTCTTATAGAAGTTAAGGTCTATACCACCTTTAAAATAACTACCTTTAGTGGTGTTGTTGAGAACTTCATTTTCTAGAGTATATTCTTCGTTTCCTATCTCACCAGCTATATAGATACGCTTAGTAAGACGGTAGTCTCCCATAACTTCAAAACCCGAGTAGTTATCATCAAAAAAAGTACGCGCAAGTTTGCTTATATCGGCACCTATACGCAATCCGTACTTTTGTTTATAAATTAAAGTATCTTTTACTGTTTTCTTTTCCTCTTGAGCTATTGCCATTGTAGAAAACAATAGCAATAGAATACTGCTTTTAATGTAAAATGCGTACATGTACTACGTTTTCGTTTTCTACTTGCTCTATAGCGTCATTTATTTCAATGCTACTAATCCATGTGGTTCCGTCTGATGCTTCAAAGCTGACTTGTAAATTTTTAAATATGCTTTTGTAGCCACAAGCTCGAGAAACATAAACAAATTCGGTTTCGTATGATATTTCTATGATATCTATATTAGAGTTAGTATTGTCATTATCATCTAATCTTAAGTTGGTATCTTTTTCTAGGATAAACCGTGATATTGTAGTTTCACCTTCATTGTCAATGCGTAGTGGTAGTTCTGCTGTAGTAGCATTTGCATTATATACCAATGTGCCTTCCGTATTATCATCAGTTGGATTATTTGCTAAACCTTCTCCGTATATTGTTAATCGTGTTACGGGTTTTAGGTCTTCGGGTTCTGTAGCATCATTAAATTCTACTAAAAGCCTTGGTGTGGTTGGTGTGCTTTCTGCACAGATATCGTCGCGTTCGCAATTTTGAAATAGTAGTAGAGTAGTAAAGTACATTACCGAAACAACGATGGTCTTTATTTTTGTTTTAAAATTCATTAAATAGATTATGCGTTTATTTGTTTAGTTGGTAATTACGTAACGCATTTAACATATTGGTTATTTTTTCAATTTTATTTCTTGCTAATATATAATCATTATCAGACAAAAAGCCTAATTCTTTACTAATTAGTAATTGATTAAGAACTTCCATGGTAGAACTGAATGAAATTGTTGTAAAGTGTGCTTTGTCCTTTTGGGTCTTTCTTGATGTTCCTTCTGCTAAATCAGAAGAAATTGATATTGATGCTCGTCGTAGCTGATTAATTAATCCAAATTTTTCTTCTGATGGAAATGAATTCGTTACATCATATATAAATTTAACTAGTTCAACTGATTCTTTCCAGACCTCTAATCTTTCAAACGAGTACTTTTTCACTTTCAAATAAACTAATCAACAAATAAACAGATTTACAAACGTTCAAACAAAACTACAGTTTCAATATGTGCAGTATGCGGAAACTGGTCTACCAAACTTAACTTTTTTATTTGATATCCTGCAAGTAATAATTGCTCTGTATCTCTAGCTTGGGTAGCAGGATTACAAGATACATAAACCAAACGGTCTGCATTAAGGTTTATTATTTTTTTAAGGGTTTTTGGTGCAATACCAGCTCTTGCAGGATCTAAAATTATGGTACGTATCTTATTTTGATATTCTGGATGCTCCGATAAAAATTTACCAACATCAGCAGCATAGAATTCTAAGCCTTTTATATTGTTTCGCTTAGCATTTTCTTTTGCATCTTCTATAGCCGAAGCTACAATATCTACACCAACAATTTTAGTGTTATTTGCTTTACTTGCTACAATTTGTCCGATAGTTCCTGTTCCACAGAAAAGATCTAAAACTACCGTATTGTCTATAGCTTCTTTATTTTCTAAAGCATAGTCAACTACTTTAGAATATAGTTTTTCGGCGCATTTAGGATTGGTTTGAAAAAAGCTTTTCATACTAATTTCAAAGTTAAGTTCTAATAACTCTTCAATTATTTTGTCTTCTCCATAAACTAATTGAATGCTTCCTGTAGTAGCTATAGTTCTGTCTCCAACCTCATCATTTATTGTATGAAGTAAACCTGCAACTCTGTTGCCAAATAATTCAACTAAATAATTGGCAAAGGCATGTAAATCAAATTGGTCTAAGTCGTAAGAAGTGGTTACAAGGTTAAAAAGTAATTTATTTGTCTTGTAAGATTTCCTAACTACAAAATATCTGAAAAACCCTTCTTTTTTTGGACTATGCCATGGTGCTAAACCCGTATTTTTACAGTATGCTCTAATATCTTTCAGGTGGTTTTCAACGTCCGCATCAAAAAGACCAGAATCACTATTTAGATTATCTCCACACCACCAAAGTCCTCTGCGCTTAAAGCCTAATGTAAATTCATCCACATCTGTATTTACTTCACGATCAAAACCAATAGCAGAAAAGCCATACTCCATTTTATTACGATAGTGAAATGTATTTGGAGAAGCAACAAATGCATCAAACTTGGTTTCAATATTTTTTACTTTACCAATACGTTTAAAAAGCTCTAAGGTACTTTGCTTTTTGTATTGATGCTGTTTTTCAATTGGTAAATTGATGTAGGGCGCACCAGGAATATCTTGGTAAGGCATTTCTACTTCATCTTCCGAAGGTTTTAAAATCTCCAAAAGCTTGCACTCTGCATATTTTTTACTCGACTTTTTCACCTGTGCTTTTACCAGCTGACCGGGAAGTGTATTAGGTACAAAAACTACAAATTCACCATGTTCATTACGTATACGGCCAATTCCTTTACCACCAAAAGCGTAATCTTCAATTAAGATATCTAAGGTTTCTCCGCGTTTTACAAATTTATTTCGTTCTCGTCTTGGCATTAACTGCAAATTAGGCTGCAAATATAGTCGCATTTTAGTAATTGCCTTCAAGAATTTGGTCTCAACTTTAATCAAAATATGTGATAAATATTTATTAATTTGCACACTTCTAGGGATGATTTCTCTCCCACGCTGCTTTTTTAGGGCTTCACCATAACTTCTAAACATTGATGCGCAAAGTCTCTAAAAGAATAAAGGTAGAGTAGGAATGGTTATTTTTTCAACACTAAAAATTTATTAAAATGGCTGTTTTAGAACACATTACGTCGCAAGAGGCGATGGCACTAGAAAATAAGTATGGTGCACAAAATTATCATCCCTTACCAGTAGTTCTTAGTAAGGGCGAAGGAGTTTATGTTTGGGATGTAGAAGGAAAAAAATACTACGATTTTTTATCTGCATATTCTTCATTAAACCAAGGACATTGTCACCCAAAAATTGTGAACGCCATGGTAGAGCAGGCACACCGATTAACCTTAACATCGCGTGCGTTTTATAACGATATGCTAGGGCGCTACGAAAAATATGCAACTGAGTATTTTAAGTTTGATAAGATGCTACCAATGAACTCTGGTGCAGAGGCTGTAGAAACAGCTTTAAAGCTTTGTAGAAAGTGGGCTTATGAGGTAAAGGGAATAGATTTAAACAAAGCAGAGATAGTTGTTTGTAAAAATAATTTTCATGGAAGAACAACGACTATTATATCATTTTCTAACGATCCAGTAGCGCGTAAAAACTTTGGTCCGTATACAGACGGATTTATAAAAGTAGAATATGATAACCTTAAAGAATTAGAAGAGGTACTAAGTACTAACCCTAACGTAGCTGGTTTTATGGTTGAGCCCATACAGGGTGAAGCAGGTGTTTACGTACCAAGTGAAAACTACTTAATAGAAGCTAAAGCGCTTTGCGAAAAATATAACGTTCTTTTCATCGCAGATGAAGTACAAACAGGAATTGCACGTACAGGGAGATTATTAGCTACTTGTGGTAATTGTACCTGTGAAAATAAAGATTGCTCTGGCACACCAGATGTAAAACCTGATGTTTTAGTTCTGGGTAAAGCCCTTAGTGGTGGTTTGTATCCTGTATCTGCAGTAATGGCTAATAATGATATTATGAATGTTATTCAGCCAGGTAACCACGGAAGTACTTTTGGTGGTAACCCTATTGCTGCTGCGGTGGCTATTGCTGCCTTAGAAGTAGTAAAAGAAGAACATTTAGCTGACAATGCAGATTATTTAGGTAAGGTTTTTAGAGCAGAGATGAATAAATATATTAAAGATAGTACTATTGTGAGCTCTGTTAGAGGTAAAGGATTACTTAATGCTATTGTAATAAATGATGATGAAGATAGCGATACAGCATGGAACATTTGTTTAAAGCTTCGCGATAATGGTTTATTAGCAAAGCCAACGCATGGCAATATTATTAGGTTTGCGCCACCATTAGTAATGACGGAAGAGCAGCTATTAGATTGTGTTTCTATTATAACTAAAACCTTAAAAACGTTTGAATAAGTATTAAAGTTTAAATAAAAAAATACCACGATAAAATGTCGTGGTATTTTTTTGCTTTATTGTTTGCGTATTATCTACATCCGGCATTTTCAGCGGCTTTATAAATTTGTTCCATGGACTCTGCAGGTACATTAGGATTATTTTCAAACATTCCTATATACCAATCAAAGAATGCACAAGGATTAACCATTACCCATATTATAAATGCAAGTCCTATAAAGGAAATACACAATGATACGATGGCAAATGTTCTTGCACTTTTCATTGCGGAGCCGTTGCTGTAAACTTCAGGAGTGGCATTGAATTTTTTAAGTTCTTGATTCGCAATGACAATGGCTATTATAGCTGTAACTGTACCTAAACCATAGGCACAACAGCATATTATGCCTATTATAGATAAAATATAAACGAGAGTTGTGTTGAGTTTTTGCATAAATAAAGTTAATTAGTTAGTTAAAAATAGTTTTAAAGTATAGTTACCTACGGCAGCAATAAGAGTTAAGCACGCTAATGTGAGTTTTAGTTTTTCGCTATGTTTTATCTTTTTAAAAGTGTCAAAAATAAGAAAAGCAAAAAATAATAGCATAGGGTAGAGCGCAGGGTACATAAAAAATGAGGCTACAAAATCACCTTTAATTAAAAGTACAGCAGAGCGCTGAAAACCACAACCTATGCAATCTAAACCAAAATGCGTCTTGCTCATACATGGCAGCATGTAATCTTCCAAAGTTTTTAAAAGTAAAACCATAAGGCTAATTTAATAATTTACATTTACTTTAAATAGTATTAGAATAATTGTGCTAAATATTATTTTTGTTTTAAATTATTGAAGCTAATGAATTTTTCAAGAATTGTTAATGCCGTTTGTGTTGTTTTTGGTGGTATAGTAGCGATATATGCTCAAGCGGGTGAGAAACAGAACACTTATCTTTTAATGGGCGGTATTATACTTTTAATGTTTGGTGTTTACAGAACATCGCGCAATATTCCTAGTAAATACGAAAAGCAAGAAGACGAATCTTTTGTAAAATCTGAACCAATAGAAGATGATGAAAAAAGGTGATATTGTTGAAACAATAGATGATGCCATTAGAGGAACGGTTAAACAAGTTTATGGTACAATTATTACTATTGAAGATGCTGATGGTTTTGAATTTCAGTTTGAAGAAAGCGAATTAATGCTTGTACACACCAACGCATCGTTAGATAATGCCATTTACGATGCAGATATAGAGTCTGTAAAGAAAGAAAAAGAGACCTCAAAACGAAAAACTGTACCAACAGTTAAGCCAAAAGAGCGTCACGCACCAAAATTTGAAGTTGACTTGCACATACATCAACTTACCGATTCTACAAAAGGCATGACTAATTTTGACATGATGAATCTACAGTTAGATACTGCCAGAAGACAATTAGAATTTGCCATCAGAAAGCGTATACCAAAAATGGTATTTATCCATGGAGTAGGAGAAGGCGTTTTACGACAGGAACTCGAAACGCTTTTAGGACGTTACAATAATGTTCAGTTTTACGATGCTGATTACAAAACATATGGTATAGGTGCTACTGAAGTTAGAATTTTTCAGAGTATAGAGCCTTAATCATCAGCTTCTTCTATAAAAGTGATGTCGTAAGTTAAAGTACCAAAATCAATTTCTGTAGCAGATAATATATCTAAATTAAAATCCTCAATTAAAAAATTAACAGTAACAGTTCTTGTATAGATGTTACCACCGGCAAGTCCAGGGTTGCCATGATCTGTTGCTTCCAAAACATTTAAATAATCTGGTACTTCAACACCTTCAGCGTTAAGATTTCGGTCATCTCTTGGGTCTTTATTTTGGTTAGCATCTTCTAATATAGTATCTACACCATCACCATCATCGTCTTCATCTAAATAATCGGCAATGCCATCACCATCAGTATCTAGGTTGTTAGAAGGATCTCCATCACCATCAATATCGTCGGTTTCAATCTCATTTATAGTTAAGACATTATCATTATCGTCATCCTGATCTATATAATCCGGAAATTCATCATCATCAGAATTTCTAGGATTATCAATACCTCCAGGACCATATTCAAATGTGTTAGGTATACCATCATTGTCGTCGTCCTCTATTGAAACTGTAGCGAAAGCAGTGCCAGCATCAGCTTCGTAATCCTCTACAATAGTAAGGTTTGCAGGTGGAATAGGTGAGCATAATTCGCCATCGACAATACTTCTATTATAGGTGCGATAAATAAAACGATTGCCTATTTGTTGTAAATTAAATTCTATAGGCTCACCTACTGGTGTGGCTTCGGTAAATGGAAACTCTTCATTGTTTCCTCTTGGAATAATCAATGATAAGGACTCATTAGGGTTTTCTCTCGTGTCGTAAATAAGAAATGACTCTGTATTGTTGGTACATAGGTCTAGCTCTTTATCAAATTCTAAATCTACAGTAATAATATCACCATCATCACACGCTGTTAAAAGTAGAAGTGCAAAAATTACATAAAGGTGGCGCATCATAAGCTTACGTTTTGAACAAAAATAATAGATTTGTAAAATTATAACGTTGCATTATCTAAATAATTTTATTTGCAATATTTTTGCACTATGAGGCAAGTGTATTTAGACAATGCGGCTACAACAGCATTGCGACCAGAGGTTATAAATCGAATGGCAGAAGTTCTTACCAATACTTACGGCAATGCCTCTTCTACCCATAGTTTTGGACGCTCATCTAAAGCATTACTAGAGCAATGTCGTAAGAATATTGCTAATTATTTTAAGGTGTCGGCTTCTGAGATTGTTTTTACCTCAGGTGGTACAGAGGCAGATAATTTAGCTTTGCGTAGTGCTGTTAGAGATTTGGGAGTAACAGAAATTATTACCTCAAAAATAGAGCATCACGCTGTTTTGCATACAGCACAACAGCTACAAAAAGAGTATGGTATTAAACTAAATTTTGTTGAGCTCGATGAATGTGGAGCGGTAAACTACGAGCATCTTAAGCGTTTATTGACAGATTCTAATAAATCTGTGGTGAGCTTGATGCATGTTAATAACGAAATAGGGAATATTCTTAATATTGAACTTGTAGCAAAATTATGCAAAGAATATAATGCTTTGTTTCATTCTGATTGCGTGCAGTCGGTAGGGCATTTTAAATTTGATTTGCAAGACATACCAATCGACTTTTTTGCAGCTAGTGCTCATAAGTTTCATGGTCCTAAAGGTGTAGGGTTCTGTTTTGTTAGAAAAGAGTCTGGGTTAAAACCACTGATTTTTGGTGGTGAGCAGGAAAGAGGTTATAGAGCAGGTACAGAGGCTATTCATAATATCGTTGGTATGGACGAAGCTCTGAAAATAGCACACGATACCATGGATATTGAAAGAGAAAAAATCACTTCAATAAAAACGTACTTTATTAATCAGCTAAAACAAGTAATACCTTCGGTGAGTTTTAATGGAGGTTGCGAGGATATAGCTAAAAGTACCTATACATTAGTTAATGTTTGTTTTCCAATAGAGCCATCAAAGGCATCTATGTTTCAATTTCAATTAGATCTAAAAGGTATCGCTTGCTCTAAAGGGAGCGCCTGCCAAAGTGGTAGTGGTCAACAATCTCATGTACTATCAGAAATTTTAAAAGAAGATAAATTGAAACATCCTTCTGTGCGATTTTCTTTTAGCGCTTTTACAACAAAAGAAGAGATCGATTATACCGTAAATGTTTTAAAAGAAATTATTAGTGTTTAATAATAATCTTTTCAGATTTTACTGTATTAGAATTTGAAGTAACATTAACTACATAAACGCCATCACTCAGATTTACAGTTGATAATTCATAACGGTTAGAAACAGAATTATAAGCTTGATTAAGCATTCGTTTTCCTGCCACATCAAAAACTTCGATAGCTTTTACGTCTAAACCATTAGGGTTAACAACAGATAATTGTTGAATATTATTATCCTGACGAATAGTTAAATCACTTACTTCAAAGTCATCAATACTAAGAGCCTGGCCAGGCGTAAATACAATTTCAAAACGGTCAGTGTAGTTGCCTGGTTCTATATTAATATGGTAATTCTGAGCTCTAAGGTCTTGGTATACATCATAATTTGAGTCGTATATATAAATACCTTGATTATCATCAAAGTTTTGAATATCGTAAATACCAAAACTAAGTGGTTGTTGTTCTTCAATATCAATAACTAATGGTATTCTAAGTTCTGCGTCAAAAGCGTGCGCTTGTATAACAAAACTTTCGTCATCCTGAGTCCAATATGCATCAGATAATAGTTCGCTAGGTCGTTTTGCTTCTAAACCATAGTCAAAACCTTCAGTTGCAGAATCGTGAAAGTTAGCTAATAACTCTCTGGAGTATAATTCATTAAAGCTAATTATTACTCTAAATCTTTTATAATCATCAGGTACAATAAAATTGCCATTTTCATCATATTGAGATATAGGATCTGAGTTTGAACTGCTCTCTGTTGTTCCTCTAAAAAAATAACTTTCTGTTGAACTCTCTTTTATAAAGTTTCTATGACTATTTTTTAGATAAACTAAAGAACCTCCCGGAATACCAGTGGCACCTTCAACCATAAATCCTTGCCCAACAGGTATATAACGCCCCATTAGTCTAGATCCTGTACCAGCAGGAGGTGTTGCAGCAACAGAGCCGTCTGATAAATGGAAGTTATAAGGTGCATCTACAGTTGAAATTACTACATTATCTGAACCGTCGGGCTCAGTACACGTAAAAGAGGCATAGCCACCAACATAATCTTCAATTAAGTGAGAATTAGAATTTGCAGGGTCTTGTTCCCAATAATAAATAGCACCAGTTGTACCGGCAGGTGGAGAGCTAACTTCATCTAAGTTAATGTTCTGAGGATCCCATAAAAAATCTGCTGCATCAAGCGCAGAAGGGTAAGGGTTGCCAATTAAAGTAAATTGCCCTGAAGCGATTGGATTTGTAATGCTACCATTGTTAGGTTTTCCTCTAAAATCAAAAATTTGATTTACAGCAGCACCACTTGGTCCCATACCTTTCATGGTAAAACCAAGTCCAGGGTTAATTGTACTAGTTTCTGTTAAGGGATTCCATTCACTGTATTCGTCGGAGACTTCAAATGTATATAACCATTTGGTTGAAATCACCAAATCTGGTGAAGTGGAAGTCATATTAGGTGTGCCGTTTAAAACATTTAGAAATGTTGGGTCACCGCTATCTATTGGAGTTGCGGTAATGTAGAGAGGGTCGTCAATTTGGTTTACTGTAAAGGGGTTATTTGCTGTACTAGCTGATATTCCACCAACGGGAGAGCACCAATAATGATAAGCAAATTGGTTTACCTCAGAATTTTGATAAACACTTAATTCACCAGTACCAGAATTACCAATATTATTTCCTTGAAGTAACTGCGCATCATTACGTAAATAAATATGTGAGTTGGTTTCTAGATTAACATCGTCAGTAACAAAGATTGGTGCAACATTTGGACTGCTAGAAAAACCAGTACCATCTACGTAGATGTAACTTCCGTTACTTACAAATAAATCTGCTTGTGCCGAAACAGCACCAATACATAGCATTACGCATGCAATGAAGGTATTTTTCATGCTTTATGATTTACAACTGTAGCTTAGTAGGGTAACCTAAAGTGAATTAGACAATTACAAATTTATAAATTTTGCTGTATGTAACGGTGCATTACAACGAGGATATATGCGGTTTCGCTAAAAATTTGAAGATTTTAATAAGAATTTTACAAAAAGCTAAAACCTAGCCGATAATCTTAAGTTGAAGACACGAGGTGTCAAAAAATTAGGGATGGCAAACTGTCGTTTGGTATATACGTCTCTTACCCAAGTGTTGGTAATTGAGTTTTGATTATTAAACATATTGTAGATTTCAAAACCCAAAGCAAGTTCTCTAAATGTCTTTTTCCATTTCGCTTTGTAGGTTTTGGTAGGATTTACCAATTCTAACTGAATTCCTAAATCGGCACGTCTGTAATCTCTAAGTCTTATTTGAAAATCGTATGGGTCTGCGTAACTTGGTGAACCACCAGGAACTCCGGTATTGTATACCAAATTAAGGTACATTTTTAGATTTGGCATGTTTGGTACATAATCTTGAAAGAGTGCACCAAACTTTAGGCGTTGATCTGTTGGTCTTGCTATATAACCTCGATTATTTATGTTTTCTTCGGTTTTAAGATAGCCAAAGCTAAACCATGATTCTGTGCCTGGAACAAACTCACCATTTAGGCGCATATCTAATCCGTAGGCATAAGCCTTAGCATTATTTTCTGCCCTGTATCTTATCCTAACATTTTCTACCGTGTAGGCATTAACATCTGATAGGCCTTTGTAATACGCTTCTGTAACAAGTTTAAATGGTCTGTCCCAAATTTTAAAACTATATTCATTGCCCAATACAACATGAAATGACTTTTGTGCTTTTACATTAGGTTGCACAACACCTGAAGAGTCTCTTAGCTCTCTATAAAAAGGAGGCTGGTAATAGAGACCGCCAGCAACTCTAAAGAGCATGTCTTTTTCCCAATTTGGTTTTATGGCAAATTGAGCTCTTGGGCTAAATACGGTTTGCGTATTGCTTTGTAGGTTTTCGCCACTAACTGTCCAATTATGCACTCGTATACCAGCGTTGTAGAATACCTCATGACTATCCCATTCTGTGCGTTTGCTATATTGCGCAAAGGCTTGAATTCGGTCTATTTGAACTCTATTTAGCGCTCTAATATCTTCAAATGCAGTCAGTGGGCCTTCAAAAGGCTCGTAAGGTTGAAGGTTGGGAATGCTAAAATTAGGAGGACGGATGGAAAACCCAGCAGAGTCAATAATTTCATATTCTACCAAGCGATCTCTAATATCTTCGTGCGTGTATTTTACAGACCATTCAACTGTAGATTCTTCATCAATATTATAATCACCTCTATGCTCTGCATTCACTATAAAGGCATCCAAATCGTTACGAGCATGTGTTAATTGCGACCCAATACCTTCGCTAAATTCTACTTCGCCTAAATTTTCGTCACCTATGTTTGTGTTTACTTCACCTAATCTGTATTGTGCAAAAATGTCAAAATACTCTTGCTCTAACGTATGATAGGCAGATCCAATAAATTTTAATGTTAAATCTTTATTTACATAGTAGTTTGCTTTTATGGCACCAAAATATGTTTGGTATGCGTCTTCTTCATTACCATCATAAAAAACCAATAGTGCAACGGGTTCTTGTAATGTACCAAAATTGGTTTGTCTATTTTCTGGTTGAAAATTATATTGGTTGAGTGATATGTTTCCAAGAAAATTTAAATGGAATTTATCGGAAAAACGATAGGTCAAATACGTTTGTGCATCGGCAAAAACAGGCTCTACGTTTCCTTCGGTTTCAAGATTATTGAGGATTAAACTATTATCTCTATAACGCACACCAGCAATACCAGAGAATTTACCATTTTTTGATACAGCCTCTGCAGCAACACTCCCACCAAGTAAACTTAAATCGGTACGTACACCAAAGGCCACAGGGTTACGATAGGTTATGTCTAATACGGAAGATAATTTATCTCCGTATTTAGCTTGAAATCCACCAGCAGAAAAATCGACATTGGAAACCAAATCTGTATTTACAAAGCTTAAACCTTCCTGATTACCAGAACGAATCAAAAACGGTCGATAGACTTCAATTTCGTTAACGTAAACAAGGTTTTCATCAAAATTGCCACCTCTCACAGAGTATTGTGTGCTCAATTCGTTAGAAATATTTACTCCAGGTAGTGTCTTAAGTATATTTTCTATACCAGGTTGTGCACCTTTTATAGTTCTTAGTGTTCTTGGCGATATGGTAACAACTCCATCTTCATTTTGTCTTGTGTTAGTTGTAATGACAACTTCTGCAAATTGCTCTGCTTCAACCTTCATTACAGGGTTAAATTCTAACTCCTGTCCATTTTTTAGTTGAAATTTCTGTACAATACGACTATGCCCTAAATGTGTGAATTCTACAGTTACTTCAACATCAGAAGGTATTCTTAATTCGTAAAACCCATTAGTATTGGTAGCTGCTCCGTCACCTGTTGAAGCTTTTATATTAACATTTTCAATTGGTAGGTTAGCCTCATCTAAAATAACACCTCTAATAATGGCAGATTGCGAAAAGGATAACATGCTATACAGTAAACATGTAAGGAGTGTAAAAAGTAAGCGTTTCAATAGGTGTAATTTTATTTTCTAAAAAAGGTTGCTTCAAATGTAGAACTATTTCCAACATTATCGGTAACAATTATCTTTAAATCGTTCTTGGTATCTTTAACGATATTATCATTAAAATCGTGTACCAGCATATTGGTTTTGTAATCGTATTCCATTAAAATCCATTTGCCATTTACGGTTGCCCTATATTTACTTATTCCAGATAAATCATCGTCAATTTTTACTTTAAGATACCTGTATTTACTCAACCATTTTTTATCCTTAAAGTTTATTGGTTTTATTGAGGGTGCTACAGTATCTACGGCCAGAGTATAGGTGCCAAAAACATTACTACCAGCACTTAGGGTGTGCCCCTTTCTTTTGGTGTAAACATAACTTGGTCTTTTGTAGTAGCCATAAAGTCTTGCAATAAAAATTTTATCGAGATCATCTGACTTATAATTGCTTAGATCGTAATTGATATAAAATTTTTTTTGAAGTGGTATGTTATCTTCGTGTAAGTTTAGTGTATCTGAATTTACACTAAAATCTATACCAACATCTTCATAAACAGTATTTTTATAAAAATTAACAGTAACTAATCCAGATTTTAGCTCTGTTGCTTTATCTGAATAAATTAAGGTCTTATTAGACCAATCCTTTTCTGTTGTATTGTTGTATTCTCGCTTGCCCTTAATAGGGATGTTTACCCAAGTTTCGTTGTTTTTAAAGTCTCTTATTCTAATTTTATAGACTGAGGATGTGCTGTCTTCAACTCTAATATATCCATCATCGTAAGCGTTTTTATATAGACTTAGCGGGTTGTTTTTTTCAATAAACAGTTTTTGTATCCTAGATCTCTTGGTTTTAAAGTACTCATAATCTATCAATTTTTTAATGTGCTTTGTTTCATTGAAACTGAAACGTTTAAAATCAATTTCGAGACTTTTATTGCCATTATAAAACGTCTGAATGTTATAAACACCGTTATTATTAGGTGCTAAATCTTGCCTATCGTAAGAAGTGATTCCAAAACCAATATTGCCATGAGCTGTAATTTTCTCTACGTCATAATCACCATTTTTTTGAGGTATTAAACGAAGTGGTATGCGCTCGTTCTTACCGTTAATAATGGCGTTTTCATCTTTTGGGTAGGCATATATAGCTGATACAAACGGACGTGTAGTGTCTTTAATATCAATACCAAATAGCATAGGATTGATAGGGCGTTCTTGGTTGTCTCTAATCTCAAAATGCAAATGCGGCCCACCAGATCCTCCCGTATTTCCTGAAAATGCAATAATTTCGTCTTTTGATACTAAAAGCTCTTGTGTGCTAGGAAAGACCTCTACCTCATAACTTTCCTTCTCATATTGGCATTCCTTAATATATTTTTCAATACGATCAGAAAATTTCTGTAAATGTGCATACACTGTAGTATAGCCATTAGGGTGCGTAATATAAAGCGCTTTACCATAGCCGTAATGCGAAATTTTTATTCTACTAACGTAACCATCTGCTGCTGCATAAACTTTTAAGCCAATTTTTTGCTGTGTTTTAATGTCTAATCCCGAATGAAAATGCGAGGATCTAAGTTCTGAAAACGTTCCTGATAATACCAATGTTATATCTAAAGGGTTTCTAAAATAGTCTTGTGGATATTCTGACTGGGAATAGATTGAACAGGTGATTAAAAAGAAGAGTATTAATTTTTTCATTTAGACAACTATTACGGCTAAAATATCAAATTGCATAAAAAATGCAAACCATAAATATGTATTATTTTTCTGAACGTTTTAATTTCTAAGTTGTTATGTCGACTAAAAATAATTGTAAAAGAATTGTATTATTTCAATAGGTATGTTAAATTTGTTTCAATAGTATTGAATTACTTAAATGAGTAAAATAGAAGAAATTGTTGATGCTTTAGAAAACAAAATCAGCAAGGTTTTACATAAGCAAGAAGTCTTAAAACAAACGAACGCGAGACTATCTCAACAGCTTGAAGCGCAGCAACAAAAGCTTCTAGAACAGCAAAAAGAAATTGCTTCTTGGGCAGATAAATATGAAACACTCAAAATAGCAAATTCAATGCTTGGTAGTGACGAAAATAAACGAGAAACAAAGCTCAAAATAAATGCACTTATCAGAGAAATTGACCATTGTATTGCTCAACTCTCAGAATAAAGTTGTAAATTTAAACTAAATGTCAGATCAATTAAAAATTAAACTTTCAATTGCCAATAGAGTGTATCCGTTGACAATAAATCCAAAGCAGGAAGAAGGTTTACGTAAGGCCACAAAAAAGATAGAGGCCATGATTGGTCAGTTTGAGCAAAATTACTCTGTAAGAGATAAGCAAGATGTTTTGGCCATGTGTGCCCTACAGTTTGCTGCTCAGGTTGAGCAAAAATCAATTGATAAAGAGTATGTTAACGAAGAAGTTCAGGAAAAGTTACTTGCTATAAATGATCTTTTAACGCAGCATATCTAACTCGTACGTTCTTTAAAATACAAAAAGGTTACTGCCTACATTAGTTATATTTTTTGATAAACTCAACGTTAATTCTTTAAAAAGGGTGAGTTTAAATTGTAAAAGCATGCTGCTAATACTTAGTATTTGGGCAGATCCTTGATCAGTTTGTTAGCCCTAAACTTGTTTTTAAGGAGTTTATACAAAATCAGAGCTGATGTAGGCTTTTTTTATATATTAAACTAAACATAAAACATGGACATTAACACAATACTATATATTGTTGGCGGAGTGGTATTAGGACTAATACTTGGTTATATTATAGCTAAATCCTTAGAAAAAGGAAGGGCATCTAAGTTAATTGCTAATGCCGAGAGCGAATCTAAATCAATTTTAAAACAAGCCAAAGCAGATGCAGAGGCATTAAAAAAAGATAAAATACTCCAAGCAAAAGAAAAATTTATTGAGCTTAAAGCAGAGCACGAAAAAGTTATTTTATCTAGAGATAAAAAAATGGCAGAGGCTGAAAAGCGCATAAGAGATAAAGAGTCTCAAATTTCTAATGAGCTATCTAAAGCTAAAAAATCTAACCAGTCCTTGGACGATAAAATCAAAGATTACGACTTTAGGTTAGAGTTTTTAGAAAAAAAGAAGGACGAAATAGAAAAAGCACACAAAAGCCAAATAAAACAATTGGAAGTCATTTCGCAATTATCTGCAGAAGAAGCTAAAGAGCAGCTAGTAGCATCCTTAAAAGAAGAAGCGAAGACGGATGCCATGGCCTTTGTACAAGATCGTATCGAAGAAGCTAAGATGACCGCTCAACAAGAAGCTAAAAAGATTATAATAAACACCATACAACGTATTGGTACTGAGGAAGCTATAGATAATTGTGTTTCTGTTTTTAATATCGAATCAGACGATGTTAAAGGAAGAATTATCGGTAGAGAAGGAAGAAACATTAGAGCTATTGAGGCGGCAACAGGCGTAGAGATTATTGTAGATGATACACCAGAAGCAATAATATTATCTTGTTTTGATTCTGTAAGACGTGAGATTGCGCGTTTATCGCTTCATAAATTAGTGACCGATGGTAGAATACATCCAGCACGTATTGAAGAAGTCGTTAAGAAGACTACAAAACAAATAGAACAAGAGATTATAGAAGTCGGTAAGCGAACTGTAATAGATTTAGGTATCCATGGCTTACATCCAGAATTAATTAAAATGGTTGGTCGTATGAAGTATCGTTCTTCTTATGGTCAAAACTTACTACAACATTCCAGGGAAGTGGCTAAGCTTTGCGGTGTTATGGCTGCTGAATTAGGGTTGAATCCTAAACTAGCAAAGCGCGCAGGATTGTTGCACGATATAGGCAAAGTACCGTCTTCAGAGACAGATGTAGAAACTCCACACGCCATTTTAGGTATGCAATGGGCAGAGAAGCATGGTGAAAAACCAGAAGTTTGCAATGCTATTGGTGCACACCACGACGAGATAGAAATGACAACATTATTATCTCCAATAATACAGGTGTGTGATGCTATTTCTGGTGCTAGACCAGGAGCAAGACGTCAAGTGCTAGACTCTTATATTCAACGTCTTAAAGATTTAGAAGACGTTGCATTTGGTTTTACAGGTGTTAAAAAAGCGTATGCAATACAGGCAGGTCGAGAATTGCGTGTTATTGTGGAAAGTGAAAAAGTATCAGACGAGAAAGCTGCAAGCTTGTCTTTTGAAATATCTCAAAAAATTCAAACGGATATGACGTATCCAGGACAAGTTAAAGTTACAGTGATAAGAGAGACAAGAGCAGTGAATATTGCTAAATAAAGAATAACTAACTCAAGTAATGTAAAAGGGTGTTCTATTAGTTTAGAGCGCCTTTTTATTTTCTAGGATGAAACTTGTTTAAAACATCACTTAAGTGCGATCGGTCTACGTGCATATATACTTCTGTTGTGGTAATACTTTCGTGACCCAACATCATTTGTATGGCTCTGAGATCTGCACCATTTTCTAATAAGTGGGTAGCAAACGAATGTCTAAAGGTATGAGGAGACACTATTTTCTTTAAGCCAGACTTTTTAACCAGATTTTTAATTATAGTAAAAATCATGGCGCGTGTTAGTTTATTGCCCTTATAATTGAGAAATAAAATATCTTTAGATTCTGAATTTACATCTATTTGATTTCTTATGTCTTTCCAAATATTAATGAATTTTTTGGTAGACTCACCAATAGGAACAAAACGTTGTTTATCTCCTTTACCAGTAACTTTTATAAAGCCTTCGTCAAAAAACAAATCAGAAATTTTTAATTCTATAAGTTCGCTAACACGAAGTCCACAACTGTACAAAGTTTCTATAATCGCTCTATTGCGCTCACCAAGATTTATACCTTGATACTCGTAGCCCAGATCAATGGTATTAATTAATAAATCTATATCGGCAACAGATAAAGTGTCTGGTAGTTTTCTGCCTATTTTAGGAGATTCAATTAAGTCCATAGGATTAGAGTCTCTATAATTTTCAAAGACTAGGTAATCAAAAAAGTTTCTCAAGCCAGAGATTAACCGTCCTTGAGATCTTGGATTAATAGTTTTAGATGTGCTATAAATAAACTGTTTAATATGTTCTTGATCAATCTTATCTGGTGCCTCTTTAATTTGGTTGTTATCCAGATATTTTATAAGCTTTTTAATGTCGTAACAATAATTCTCTATAGAATTGTGTGATAACCCACGCTCAATTTGCAGATAATGTCTATAATCTTTAATTGCTTGAGGCCATTTCATAAAACTTGTCTTTTAGGTGTAAAAAATAGTTAATTATCTACGTATTTCATCGTATTTTCTAAAAAAAATGTTAATAACATTTTTTTTAAAATACTGATTTATAAATATTTAAGATATAATGTTTATTAAATTGTTAATAACTCCAAATAAAAATTTTAATATTATAAAAAAAAGGCTTTAGTTTGTATCAATCAATTTTAAAACTTAAAAGATTATGAAAAAATTATTTTTAGCTGCATTCGCAGTTTTTGCTTTTGCAAGTGTTAGTGCTCAGGATGGTGATTCATCAAGTGCTCTTACAAAAGGTTCTTGGCTAGTTGAAGCCAATACTGGCTTTGGTGGTGGTGCAACAGGTGCTGCTCACAGATCAACAACATCATTTGGCTTAACATCTATCGATGGAACTACAATTTGGTCAATTGGTGGTGAAGCAGGATACTTTGTAATGGACGATTTAGCGATAAAATTAGGACTTGGTTATAATGATTTTGATGGTGCTTCATCTTTTTCATACAAACTAGGTGCTAAGTATTATATTGCAAGTCAGTTTCCTGTACAGTTAGACTTTACTGGTGCATCTGGAGACGATGTATTTGGTGATGAAAGCCCTCTTTGGTTAGGTATTCAAGGTGGATACGCTTGGTTCGTCGCAGATAACATTTCAATTGAGCCAGGTCTTCGTTACAATCATTCTTTAAATGAAGATTTTACAGACGAAGGTGTACTAGAGTTAAACATCGGCTTTGCATTACACTTCTAAATCTATTATTATAATTTTTAAAAAAACCGAAGCTAATCGCTTCGGTTTTTTTATTTCGAAATTTTATATAATTGGATTTATCAAAAATCTTTAAAGTCTAATACTTCCGATAAAGAGTACAAAAATTTAACTATTAAATAGCGAATTATTGTAGCTAAAAAGCTACGTTTGTGTAAACTATTAATTATAAATTCTTATGAAAAAATTATTACTTTCTGCTGCTGTGGCAGTATTTTTTTAACTAGTGTAAATGCTCAAGAAAGATCTTCAGGAGATATAGAGCTTATACCACATGTTGGTTACATGTCGGCATTTTTAAATGGAGACGAAGTTGATGGCTTAGACCCTAGAGGATCGTTCAATTTTGGGGTTATAGGTGATTATTTTTTTAATGATAGATGGAGTCTTAGATCTGGAATTAATTTTGATTCTATGGGAGCGAGTATTCCAGGATCAGATTTAACACTGAATTATATTAACATTCCTATTAATGCAAATTGGCATTTTGGTAGTACAAGAAAATGGAACTTAAACTTTGGTGTTACACCTGGTTTTTTAACCAAAGCAGATTTAGATGGTGATGACGTAAAGGATGACTATAATTCATTTCAGCTAGGAATTTCTTACGGTATAGGTTATAAAATTGAAGTTCAGACAGCTTTAGCATATTAGTGCACGGTCAGGGTCTAGTAGGCGTTACTAATATACTTTCAGAGGAAGCTGGTGGAGAAGACTTTACTAGATTAAATGCTGGTTCTACAATTAGTGTAGGTGGTGTATTTAAACTATAAAAATTACAATTTAAATTGGTAAAAACCGAAGCTACTGCTTCGGTTTTTTTATGCTCATATTTTAATATCTTTACGGAATGAAGCAACTTATAATAATTAATGGTCCAAATCTTAACCTTTTAGGCAAACGTGAACCCGAGATTTATGGCAGCCAAACTTTTGACGACTATTTAAACATACTTAAGTCTAAATACAATAAAGTTAAGTTAGATTATTTTCAATCTAATATAGAAGGCGAACTCATTAATAAGTTGCAAGAAGCTGGTTTTAGTTACGATGGTATTGTTTTGAATGCTGCAGCTTATACACATACTTCAGTTGGTATTGGTGATGCTGTAAAAGCCATAGAAACACCTGTTGTAGAGGTTCATATTTCAAATACATTTTCTCGTGAGGCTTTTAGACATCAATCGTATATTTCTGCACACGCTAAAGGTGTTATTCTTGGTTTTGGCCTTAAAAGCTATGATTTGGCAATAGAAAGTTTTATCTTATAACCATGAAGAAAATTATTCTATCTTTTGTTGCTATTAGTCTTTGCATTGTAACTACCGCTCAAACAGATTTTGGTGTTAAGGGCGGATTAAATTTTACCTTTTTTAAAGTTAATGAAGGTGATTTTGGTACTAACCCAGATACGGAGATAGGCTTTTATGGTGGTGTTACATTAGATTTTCCTATAGATAATGGATTTCATATTCAGCCAGAACTTTTGTATAAAGGTATTGGTGATTTTAGGTTTTTAAATGCTCCTATTTACTTAAAATACGATATCTATAATACGCTTCATATTTTGGTAGGACCTAGTTTAAATTACTTTTTTGATTTTTTCTCTAATAAATTTAAGGTAAGAGCAGATCTTAGTTTAGATTATGATTTTTCTTCAGATTTAAGTATGCACATGAAATATACTATTGGTTTTGAAGAATTATCTCCCAACGTACTTTTCCTTGGACTAGGATATAGATTATAAAAAAAGCGATTCATATTGAATCGCTTTTTTTATGTATTGTGGATGTTTTATTACAAATGTATCACTTCATCATAAGCATCTGCAACAGCTTCCATAACCGCTTCACTCATTGTTGGGTGAGGATGAACCGCTTTTAATACTTCATGACCAGTTGTTTCTAATTTACGACCTAATACAGCTTCTGCAATCATATCTGTAACACCAGCACCAATCATATGGCAACCTAACCATTCACCATATTTAGCGTCAAAAATCACTTTTACAAAACCATCTTTGTTTCCACCTGCACTTGCTTTACCCGAAGCAGAGAACGGGAATTTTCCTATTTTAATATCATAACCCTGTTCCTTGGCTTGAGCTTCCGTAAGACCTACACTAGCAACTTCTGGTGAACAATATGTACAACCAGGTATGTTTCCATAATCTAAAGCTTCAACATGCATACCAGCAATTTTTTCAACACAAAGTATGCCTTCAGCAGAAGCAACGTGGGCCAAAGCTTGTCCAGGTGTAACATCGCCAATTGCATAGTATCCAGGTATGTTAGTTTGGTAGTAGTCGTTTACTAAAATTTTATCTCTGTCAACTGCAATACCAACATCTTCTAATCCAATATTTTCAATGTTAGATTTTATACCTACTGCAGATAATACAATATCAGCTTCTAAAACTTCTTCACCTTTTTTTGTTTTTACAGTAGCCTTTACACCTTCACCAGAGGTGTCCACAGAAGTAACTTCTGCAGAAGTCATGATTTTAATTCCAGATTTTTTGAAGCTACGCTCTAGTTGCTTGGATACTTCATCATCTTCAACAGGGACAATTTTTGGCATATATTCTACGATAGTAACTTCCGTTCCCATTGAGTTGTAGAAGTAAGCAAATTCAACACCAATGGCTCCAGAACCAACCACAATCATTTTTTTTGGTTGTTTATCTAAGGTCATTGCTTTTCTGTAACCTATTACTTTCTTACCATCTTGAGGTAGGCTAGGCAACTCGCGAGAACGAGCACCTGTTGCAATGATGATATGATCAGCCGAATACTCTTTGCCATCAACATCAACTTTTTTTCCTGGCTTAACTTTTCCGAAGCCCTCAATAACATCAATTTTATTCTTTTTCATTAAGAACTTTACACCATTACTCATGCCATCTGCAACACCACGGCTTCGCTTAACAACAGCATCAAAATCGTGTTCTGCATCTTTAACTTTTAAACCGTAATCTTCAGCGTGTTTTAAATATTCAAAAACCTGAGCAGACTTTAAAAGTGCTTTTGTAGGTATACAGCCCCAATTTAAACATACACCTCCAAGACTTTCCTTCTCTACAACAGCGGTTTTAAAACCTAATTGAGATGCTCTAATTGCTGTTACGTAGCCACCAGGACCACTTCCTAATACTATGATATCGTATTTACTCATGAGTAATTTTTTAATTGAATTTTTGAGAGTACGAATTTACGAAACCAAAATGTAATATTAAAGGTCTTCTGTAAAATGTCTTTTGCCTTTGTCTTTAGAAAATTTTTCTTTGTTGTAATCTTTTGATTTTCCTTTTGGTATAGATAAGGATTGCCAACGCTTTCCTTTAATGAGTTTTCCTAAAAATACAATCTGACCGACATGGTATGCATAATGCATCATTTGTCGATTTACAGCTTCAACCACTGTGTGACCTTGATTTCTTATGTAGATCAGACGCTCTAAATCTTCATCCGTTAGAGATTTCATTGAGCCAAATAAGCAGTCCCAACCTTTATTCCAGTTGGCTAGAAATTCTTCTTTAGACGTAAACGAATCAATAAATTCTTCATCGCGTTGTCTCCATTCTTTTTCACCATCTTCGGTTAGAAAATTTGTCCAACGACTTAGCATGTTACCAACAAGGTGCTTTACTATTATTGATATAGAATTAGAATCTTCAGAGAGCTCTCTTTTTAATTCATCAAAAGTTAACTGTGCAAAAGTTTTATCGCCAAGACTTTTGTAATATTCAAATTGCTTGATGCTGCTCTCAATGTAATTATTCATCTTTTTTAGTGTCCTCTGGTACAAAATTTAATGCCACACCATTAATACAATGACGTTTTCCTGTGGTGTCTTTTGGGCCATCGTTAAACACGTGGCCTAAATGTCCTCCACATGTTGCGCAATGTTCTTCGGTACGAGCATAACCAATTTTGTAGTCTGTGGAAAAAGCAACATTACCTTCTATCTCTCTGTCAAAGCTTGGCCAGCCAGTACCAGAATCAAATTTATGTTCACTTTTAAATAACGGTGTATCACAAGCAGCACAATGGTAAACTCCTTTTTCGTAATTTTTGTTCAATGGACTCGAGAAAGCACGTTCGGTACCAGCCTCTCTAAGAACATAGTATTCCATTTCGGTTAATTCAGCCTTCCATTCAGCTTCGGTTTTTGTAATTGGGAACTCTTCCGACTCCTCATTTTCTTTTTTTTGAGCAGAGCCATTGCAATTGAATAAAATAGCGGTTAAGGAAAATAATAAGATCTTTTTCATAGCTTAAATTTACAATTTTTAAATATACTTTTTGTCGTGTTAAGTTTTAAAAAATTACAAAGTTATCAGTGTAATTTTATTATTAAGTAATTGGATTAAAGAGTTGATAAAATCATAATATTTAAGTACATTACATTGGTGTTTTTTTAAATACCTTTTTCCATCGTATTAGTTATGCCTAGTGGCTATTATAATGTGTTGTAAACATTCATTGTGTAAATAAGTAATTTAAATCTTGCAGCTAATAAGTATTAAATAAATTTAGATGAAAGTATTGTTTCTTACCAGAGAATTTCCTCCTTACGTTTATGGCGGTGCAGGTGTGCACGTAGAATATTTAGCAAAGGAACTGTCTGATTTAATGGAAGTAGAAGTAAGAGCTTTTGGAGACCAAGATAAAACAACGAACAATCTCAGTATTAAAGGTTATCCTTTTGAAGATGGTTTTTTTAAAAATAGTGATGGTAAGCTTAAGTCTATTTTTAAGACCTTAAGTACAGGACTTCATATAAATGCTGATACCATAGACGCAGATATTGTACACTGCCATACTTGGTACTCGCATTTTGCAGGTATTATGGCAAAGTTGTGTTATGGAAAACCTTTAGTGGTTACTACACATTCCTTAGAGCCTTTAAGACCATGGAAACGTGAGCAATTAGGTAGAGGCTATGACGCTTCTTCTTGGGTAGAAAAAACCGCTATAGAAATGGCAGATTGTTTAATTGCTGTATCAGAAGAAACAAAACAAGACATTATCAAACATTTTGATGTTGATAAAAATAAAATTGAAGTCGTATATAATGGCATTGATTTAAAAGAGTATAGCATTGTAAACGAAACTAATGTTTTAGAGGCTTACGGCATTGACAAAAGCAAACCCTATGTACTTTTTGTTGGTAGAATTACAAGACAAAAAGGAATAGTTCATTTAGTTAATGCTATTAAATATATTAATGCTGATACTCAAATTGTATTATGTGCTGGCGCTCCAGATACAGAAGAAATTGCCAAGGAAATGAAAGATGCTGTTGCAGAAGCTTCTAAAACAAGAGATAACATCTTTTGGATTGATAAAATGTTAGATAAAAAAGATGTTATTCAATTATATTCTCATGCAGATGTATTTTGTTGTCCATCGATTTATGAGCCATTTGGAATTATAAATATAGAGGCTATGGCATGCGAAACAGCCGTAGTAGCAAGTGCAGTTGGTGGTATAAAAGAAGTAGTTGTTGAAGGTGAAACAGGCTTACTAGTAAATCTAGAGCAGCAAAATGTTGCACCTTTTGAGCCTGTAAATCCAGACCAATTTTCTAGAGATTTAGCTAATGGTATCAATAAAGTTATTGGGAATAAGGAACTAAGAGAAAAAATGGCCAAGAATGGACGACAGCGTGTAGAAGAGTTTTTCGACTGGAAAGCCATTGCAAAGCAAACCAAAAGCATATATCAATCCTTAAGCGCTAAGTAAATGATAAACGACAAAGTATTAAGTATAATATTAGGTGGAGGACAAGGCTCTCGTCTTTATCCATTAACAGAAAGCAGATCTAAACCTGCTGTACCCATTGCCGGAAAGTATAGATTGGTAGACATACCTATTTCAAATTGCATCAATTCTGATATTAAACGTATGTATGTTTTAACACAGTTTAATTCAGCATCTTTAAACAGGCATATAAAAAACACTTACCACTTTAGTTTTTTTAGTTCGGCATTTGTAGATGTTTTGGCAGCAGAACAAACTATTGCTAGTGATAAATGGTTTCAGGGTACTGCAGATGCAGTTAGGCAGAGTTTGCATCACTTTTTAAGGCATGATTTTGAATATGCCTTAATACTTTCGGGTGATCAACTTTACCAAATGGATTTTAACAAAATGATTGATGCGCATGAAGCAAGTGGCGCAGAAATTTCAATAGCAACTCAACCCGTAAACGCTAAGGATGCTACGTCTTTTGGTATATTAAAAACCGATGATAATAATTTTATTTCTTCGTTTGTAGAAAAACCAGATGCTTCATTATTGCCCGATTGGACCTCGCCCGTAAGTGAAGACATGCAGAAAGCAGGAAGAAATTATTTGGCGTCAATGGGTATCTATATTTTTAATAAAGCGTTATTGGTTGAATTATTAAAAAATCCTGATACAGTTGACTTTGGAAGAGAAATAATTCCTGAGGCAATTAAAAACCATAAAACGTTAAGCTACCAATTTGAAGGCTATTGGACAGATATAGGAAATATTGATAGCTTTTTTGAAGCAAATCTTGGATTGACAGACGATATACCGAAGTTTAACCTGTACGATAATGAAAGACGTATCTATACCAATGCTAGGATTTTACCAACTTCAAAAATATCAGGTACGCTTCTAGACAGAACTGTAATTTCTGAAGGTTCTATTATACATGCTGCAAAAATTGAACGTTCGGTAATTGGAATTCGTTCTAGAATTGGTGCAGAATCTACAGTTATTAACTGCTACATGATGGGTTGTGATCGCTATGAGTCTTTAGAGGAAGTAGAATCAAAAAAGATTAAAATTTTTATGGGTATTGGTGAACGTTGTTTTATAAAAAATGCAATTCTCGATAAAAACTGTAGAATAGGTGATGATGTTAGGATTAACGGCGGAAAGCAATTAAAAGATATTGAAACTGACAGTTATTTTGTTAAAGATGGCATTGTGGTTGTGAAAAAAAACGCAGTTATTCCGCCAAGAACCATTATTCAATAATCAATAAATTTAGTAATACTTAATTAATTCAAACGTTGTAGTTTGCACCTCTTTATTTATTCCTTTTATATGTCGAGTTTGTATATTACTTTCGTTATGTAATCAACAATCAATTAGCAAGATGCAGAACCAAAAACGTGTTGTCATAGACGCAGTAAAACCACAAATAAATTGTGGTGAATTTTTTATAAAACGTATTGTAAACGAAATTGTAAATGTAGAAGCTCATGTACTGGTAGATGGACACGACGTTATTGCAGCTTCGGTCTTGTTTAAACACGAAAAAGCAAAAAAGTGGAGCGAGATAAGAATGCATCATGTAGTCAATGATGAATGGAAAGCCTCGTTTACTGTAGAAAAACAAGGGTTTTATGCATACAAGGTTGAAGGTTGGGTAGACTATGCATTGAATTGGCAACATGGTATTGAACGAAAAATTGACGATAATCAACATGTAAAGTCAGAACTTTTAGAAGGAGTAACTTACCTTAAGCCTTTATTAAGCAAAGTTTCAAAAAAGGAAAAAGAGTACTTAGACTACTGCATAGATTGTTTTGAAAATGAAAGTAAGTATGATGAGGCAATCAAAGAAGCAACATCTCACAAGCTACACGATATCTTTGTAAAATATCCAGAAAAGCATTTGGTTAATGAATCTAAAGAGTTACAAATCTATGTAGATAGAAAAAAAGCACTTTTTAGTACTTGGTATGAATTCTTCCCTAGATCTTCTTCTCAAACCGAAGGTCAACACGGCACATTTAAAGATTGTGAACGCTTGTTGCCTCGTATTGCCGAAATGGGTTTTGATACCTTGTATTTTCCGCCAGTGCATCCTATAGGCGAAGTTAATCGTAAAGGAAAAAACAATACAACTAATGCCAAAGAAGGCGATGTAGGCTCAGCTTGGGGAATTGGCTCGCAATATGGCGGACATAAAGATATACACCCACAACTAGGAACTGTTGACGACTTTAAAGCTTTGGTTAAAAAAGCTAAAGATTTGGGTATTGAGGTTGCTATGGACTACGCATTGCAAGCAGCTCCAGATCATCCTTGGGTAAAAGCGCATCCCGATTGGTTTAAATGGCGACCAGACGGAACCGTTCAGTATGCCGAGAATCCACCAAAAAAATACCAAGATATTTTACCAATTTATTGGGAAAGCAAAGACTACAAAAACCTTTGGAAAGAATGTTTAGACATTTTAATGTATTGGATAGATTGCGACATCAAAGTATTTAGGGTAGACAACCCACATACTAAACCTTACTATTTCTGGAATTGGATTATTACTGAAGTAAAAAAACAACACCCAGATGTCCTTTTCTTAGCAGAAGCATTTACAAAACCAAAGGTTATGCAGCAATTAGCTAAACAAGGTTATACCCAATCATATACCTATTTTACTTGGCGGAATAATAAACAAGAGCTTATTGAGTATATGACTGAGCTTACTCAAACCGATCAGCGTGAGTATATGAGACCGAATTTTTGGCCAAATACACCAGATATCAACCCATATCACTTGCAAGGCGCTAACGAGTCTAAATATATACAACGCTATGTATTAGCTGCAACATTAAGTTCTAATATTGGTATCTATGGCCCTGTATTTGAACAACAGTTAGATAATGCTATTCCAGGAAAGGAAGAGTATTATATGTCTGAAAAGTTTGAAGTGAAGCACTACAATTGGGATGTGCAAAATAAATTGACGTCTATAATATCAAAGGTAAATGCTATCCGTCATCAACATGAAGCATTGCAACAAACAAATAACATTAAATTCTGTCATGTAGAGAATGATAATCTATTGGCTTATTACAAATGGAATGATTCAAAAACAGACGAGTTACTAATCATTGTTAGTTTAGAACAATACTATGCACAACAGGGAACAGTTCAATTGCCTTTGCAAGATTTAGAAATTCATTCTGGACAGCAAATAACTGTAAACGATTTAGTTACAGGAAGTAGTTATAATTGGCATAACGAATGGAATTTCATTGAGTTGCATCCCACCTTACCATTTCATATATTTAAAATAAATAAATAGAAATGTCTAAAAAGAAATCTACAACAGTCAATCTAAAAACTCCTTACAATTTTGATGTAGAGTGGGAAGATTTGATGGAAAATAAAGATTTTGTAAAAACATTTCTTTCAGACGTTTTAGAAAAGTATATTATTAAGCAACGTTGGTATGGTGGCAAATCAAGCAAACTAAAATATATTGAATTAGCTGAATATTTCAGAATTCAGCAAAATGAAGAAGTATATTATGGACTTATTTTAGAAGTTAATTTCACCGAAGCTTTTTACCAACACTATTTTTTGCCTATAGCGTTTGTGTCAGACGAAAGCTTCGCAAAAGACGACCGCATACTTCCCATAAGTATTCAAAACCAAGAAGGATTTATAATAGATGCCATAAATCTAGAAGCCTTTAGAAAAGTGGTTTTCGAGCGCATACTAAATGCTGTGCCAAAAGACAGAACTCGAGTACAGTATAAAAAAAGCTCAAATTTTTCAGACTGCCATTACGAGTCGTCAAGATTCATGGGTATGGAGCAGAGTAATACTTCTATTGTATACAATGATAAGTATGTTTTAAAGTTTTTTAGACGCATCTATGCAGACCGCAATCCAGATTACGAGATGAGTCGTTTTTTGTCCGAAAAGAAAGACTTTAAAAATACACCTGCTTATTTGGGCAGTATGCAAATTAAAGACCATGAAAACACCAATATAACCATAGCTTTAATGAATGAATTGGTGCCAAATGAAGGCGATGCTTGGGACTATATGTTAAAAGAACTTCATAAGGTGTTTTCAAATTTAGAGTATAAAAACATTAACATAAATCGTCTGCCTCACACAGAACCTTTTGAGCGGTTGACTATTAGGGATATTCCTGCGCAAATTATTGATTGGGCAGGTTTAAATGTTTTTACAAAAATACAGACACTTGCCAAGCGTACTGCCGAGATGCACATAGCTTTGGGCTCTGAGTTTGAAGATACATCCTTTACTCCAGAAAGGTTTAATGGCGATTACACAGTATGGCTAAAAAACAGATTGCTTTACCAGTTCCAAAACCGTTTAAATGCGGTTGAAAACAATCTACACAAGTTAGATGGCTTAGCATTAGAACTAGCCAATGAATTTTTAGAACGTAAAAATGAAATTAGAAAACGATTCTTAAATTTTGATTGGACCAAGCTAAAAGGGGAACGTTTGAGAGTACACGGAGATTACCACTTAGGTCAAGTTCTCGTTAAGAACGATGATTTCTACATTCTCGATTTTGAAGGTGAGCCAGAAAGTACCATTAGAGATAGAAAAGTAAAACAGCCACCATTAAAGGACGTTGCAGGTTTATTTAGATCGTTTCATTATGCTATATATGCGACAATCTTTAATAATCAAGATAAATATAAACAAAGTCAAGAAGAACTTTTTAAAGCTGGTGAAATCTTGTATCAATATTTTATTGGTTTGTTTTTAGGAACTTATGTTGTCGAAATTCAAAATGCTAATATTAATATCGGCTATCAGCAAGAACGTATCTTTTTATTAAAATATTCACTATTAGAAAAAGCAGTTTACGAATTAGGTTACGAGCTTAATTCTCGACCACTTTGGGCAGTTATTCCTTTAAAAGGAATTTCAAATATTATCAACCACTAAATTTATGGCAGAAGTAATTGCACACAGTTTATTTACAGATTTCGATATCAATTTGTTCAAATCTGGTAAACATTACCGTCTTTACGAAAAATTCGGTTCTCATATTACAACCGTTAATGGTATAGAAGGCACCTATTTTGCGGTTTGGGCACCAAGTGCTAAATCAGTTTCCGTTGTTGGTGATTTTAACTTTTGGTTAGAAGGAGATCATAAACTCAACGTGCGTTGGGACGAAAGTGGTATATGGGAAGGTTTCATACCAGGAGTTGGTAAAGGCAACATTTACAAGTATAAAATTCATAGTCATCATAACGATATAAAAACTGAGAAAGCAGATCCGTATGCCAGACGTTGTGAGCATCCGCCAAATACAGCCTCTATTGTTTGGGATGATGATTATAAGTGGAAGGATAACAAATGGATGAAAAAACGTAAAGAACATAACGCTTTAGATGCTCCTTTTTCAGTTTACGAAGTTCATTTAGGATCTTGGAAAAAGAAAGTTGAAGAAAATAGATTTTTAACCTATGAAGAACTTGCGGAAGATCTTGTAACTTACGTAAAGGATATGAACTTTACACACGTAGAGCTTATGCCAATTATGGAATATCCTTATGACCCATCTTGGGGTTATCAGTTAACAGGTTATTTTGCGCCAACATCACGTTTTGGTTATCCTGAAGATTTTAAACTACTAGTAGATAAACTACATCAAAACGATATAGGAATCATTTTAGATTGGGTACCATCGCATTTCCCAGAAGATGCTCATGGGCTTGGATTTTTTGATGGCTCAGCTTTATATGAGCATCCAGACAGGCGTAAAGGCTACCATCCAGATTGGAAAAGTTTGATCTTTAATTATGGTAGAAATGAAGTGAAATCATTTCTAATTAGTAATGCTATTTTTTGGCTAGATCAATATCACGCAGACGGTCTAAGGGTCGATGCTGTCGCCTCGATGTTGTTTTTAGATTACAGTAGGGAAGAAGGTGAGTGGAAACCAAATATGTTTGGAGGTAGAGAAAATCTTGAAGCCATTTCCTTTATGCGCGAAATGAATGAAGCGGTGTATAGTTCGTTTCCAGATGTACAAACAATTGCAGAAGAATCGACATCGTTTCCAATGGTTTCTAAGCCAACTTATCTAGGTGGGTTAGGTTTTGGAATGAAATGGATGATGGGCTGGATGCACGATACCTTGCAATATTTTGCAAAAGAACCAATCTATAGAAAGCATCATCAAAACGATTTAACCTTTAGTATGACTTATGCATTTACCGAGAATTTTATGTTGCCTCTAAGCCATGACGAAGTTGTTTATGGCAAGCACTCTATTTTGGGTAGAATGCCTGGTGATGAGTGGCAGCGATTTGCAAATCTTAGATTGTTGTATTCATATATGTTTACACATCCAGGGACAAAGTTATTATTTCAAGGTGCTGAATTTGGGCAAAGTGAAGAATGGAACTTTCAACAAAGTTTAGATTGGCATCTGCTGCAATATGCACCACACAAAGGTGTGCAAGCATTAATTAAAGATTTAAATAGTTTATACAGAAAAGAACCGGCTTTGCACCAAAAGCAATTTACGGGAGAAGGTTTTGAATGGATAGATTATAACGATGCTGAGAATTCAGTATTAGTTTACATCCGCAAAGGAGACAATACTAAAGATGATTTGGTTATAGCTTGCAATATGACACCAATACCTAGAGAAAACTACAAGATGGGTGTACCAAAAAAAGGAAAGCTGAAAGAGGTGTTTAATAGTGATTTAAAAAAGTATTTTGGATCGGGTTCTTACAAAAATAAAATGCAGAGTTCCGAAACTGAACCATGGCAATTTAGGGATAACTCAATCGCTATTACAATTCCACCATTAGGCATGGTAGTATTTAAGTACACGCAATAAAGACAAGATTTAAAGACATAAAATTTAAATTTTATCTATACTACGCTCTCGAAAACGATGTAGTTCATAAAACTGTATAAATACACGCATTTAAGCTTTTTAAAGTTCTTAATTTTCCGTTTTTTTACGCGCCCTTTCATATTAAATCGAGCTATGATAACAAATACAGAATTAGAAAATAAAGGAAATCAATTTCCTTCAAAAATAATAGGCTTTGAGAAAGATGTTGATAAACTTTATTTCTCAACCGATAACGATGTTATTCTACAATTAACTGTTGTTCGCGATAGTCTTTTAAGATTTAGATACACAACCGTAGGTACTTTTGATAATGATTTCTCTTACGCCATAACCAAATATGCAAGTATTGGCTATAATAAACTTGAAATTGAAGAAAATGATGATTGTTACATTGTTATAACTTCTAAGTTGCGATGCGAAATTTCTAAAGAAAGTCTCCGTGTTTCAATATATGATGCTAAAGATGGCATTTTAATCAACCAAGACGAAATTGGTTTTCATTGGGAGGAAAGCTACGAATTTGGCGGTAATATCGTAAAAATGAGCAAAGTCTCTAACGATGGTGAAAGTTATTATGGACTCGGTGATAAGCCTAACCATCTGAACCTGAAAGGAAAGCGTTACGATAATTGGGTTACCGATTCTTACGCATACGGAAAAGATACAGACCCTATTTACAAAACCATTCCATTTTACACAGGCCTTCATCATGGCAAAGCTTATGGGATTTTCTTTGATAATACTTTTAGGAGTTCTTTTGATTTTTCTCAAGAGCGACGAAATGTTACCAGTTTTTGGGCACAAGGCGGTGAAATGAACTATTACTTTTTCTATGGCCCAAATATGAGTGACGTGGTTGAAAGCTATACAGATTTAACAGGAAAACCACACCACTTACCACCATTATGGGCACTTGGGTTTCATCAATGCAAATGGAGTTATTATCCCGAGAGTAAAGTAAAGGAAATAACAACAACCTTTAGAGAGCTTAAAATTCCATGCGATGCTATTTATTTAGATATCGATTACATGGACGGGTTTCGTTGCTTTACTTGGAATAAAGACTATTTTCCAGACCCAAAACGTATGGTTAAAGAATTGCAAGATCAAGGTTTTAAAACAGTAGCTATAATAGACCCAGGTATTAAAATCGATAAAGACTATTCGGTTTTTAAAGAAGCATTAGAGAATGATTATTTCTGTAAGCGTGCCGATGGGCCTTACATGAAAGGAAAAGTATGGCCTGGCGAATGCTATTTTCCAGATTTTACAAATCCTGAAGTGAGAGAATGGTGGTCAGGACTTTTTAAGGAGTTAATCGAAGAGATTGGAATTAAAGGGGTTTGGAATGATATGAATGAACCTGCCGTAATGGAGGTGCCAAACAAAACCTTTCCAGATGATGTTAGGCACGATTACGATGGTAACCCTTGTAGCCATAGAAAAGCACATAATATTTATGGAATGCAAATGGCGCGAGCAACCTATCAAGGTTTAAAGAAATACTCGTTTCCAAAACGACCTTTTGTAATTACAAGGGCTGCATACTCAGGGACACAGCGCTATACATCTACATGGACAGGCGATAATGTAGCCACTTGGGAGCATTTATGGATAGCGAATATTCAGGCACAACGTTTGGCCATGTCTGGCTTTTCATTTGCTGGTAGTGATATAGGTGGTTTTGCAGAACAACCTCAAGGTGAATTGTTTACACGTTGGATTCAACTTGGTGTTTTTCATCCATTCTTCAGAGTACATTCATCTGGTGATCATGGAGACCAAGAACCATGGGCTTTCGATGAGGATGTTACAGCCATAGTACGTAAGTTTATTGAACTTCGTTACCAATTATTACCATACTTGTATACTGCTTTTTGGAATTATACCGATCATGGTACACCTTTACTTAAATCGTTAGTGTTATTCGATCAAGAGGATGTTCAAACACATTACAGAACAGACGAATTTATTTTTGGAGAACAGATTTTAGCCTGTCCTGTATTAGAACCCAATGCAAAAGGCAGACGCATGTACATACCAAGAGGCAACTGGTACAATTTTTGGACAGATGAGATTATTAAAGGTGGTAAAGAAATGTGGGTAGATGCAGATATAGATAGCATGCCAATATTTATTAAAGAAGGATCGATTATCCCTAAATTCCCTGTACAACAATATGTTGGAGAGAAAGAAATTGAAGAAGTTGTTCTAGACGTTTACTACAAAAAGGGTAAAGAAGTTAGTGAATTATTTAGTGATGCCAATGATGGCTATGATTATACAAAAGGACGTTATAGCTTAAGAAGTTTCAGTTTAACAGGACGAGAAAATGAGTTAATAATCAATCAGCATAAGGAAGGAAAGTTTATTACAACCTACGAAACCTTCAAGATAAAAATTCATGGTTTACCATTTGATATTGAAGAAATTCAATTAGATAACGAAATTATCTCGCTAGAGCACTTAAAATCTAATGGAACAAATTCTTTCGTTGTAGATAAAAACTTTTCAGAGCTTCATATTATAGGAAGCGAAGCAAAGTCTAAGTGACCAACTAAAAAAAGCCGTGTCTAAAAACTACCCATAGATTTTTTGTATTTTAGTAATTGTATAAATTAAACCATCAGCTATGACTTTTAAAAAAGGAATATCAATACTAGGAATAGTAGCAATTTTTGTTTCGTGTGCCACAAACCCATTTACAGGTAAGAAGACCATGGCATTTGTTTCTAACGATCAGTTATTTCCTTCGTCTTTTGCGCAGTACAACCAAGTTTTGAGTGAAAGTAAAGTAATTACAGGCACTAAGGATGCAGAAATGATTACCAGAGTAGGGCAGCGCATTGCTGTTGCTGCTGAGCGTTGGTTAAATGCCAATGGACACCAAGGGTATTTAGAAGATTATAAATGGGAGTATAAATTGATAGAGTCTGAACAAGTAAACGCATGGTGTATGCCAGGTGGAAAAATAGCGTTCTACACAGGGATTCTACCTATTGCTCAAAACGAAACAGGTGTTGCCGCCATAATGGGCCATGAGGTGGCGCATGCTTTAGCCAACCACGGCCAACAACGTATGAGTTCTGGAATGTTACAGCAGTTGGGCGGAATAGGAGTTGCTGTAGCTACTGGAAATGACAGCCCAGAGAAGCAACAAATGTGGATGCAAGCTTACGGATTGGCAAGTAATGTTGGCGGAATGTTACCATTTAGTAGGTCTCACGAAACTGAGGCAGATAAAATTGGTGTAATTCTAATGGCAATTGCAGGTTATAATCCTGATGAAGCCGCAGAGTTATGGAAACGTATGAAGGCAAATAGTGGCGGACAAGCACCACCAGAATTTTTAAGTACACACCCAAGTAACGACTCTAGAATTGCAACACTACAAGCGTTATCCTCAAAAGCAAAAGCGGAAGCTAAAAAGTTTGGTGTTACGTCGTTTAGACCAATAAATTAATATTGGCTTAAAAAATAAATGATTACTTTAGAAGCTGTTCAATACGAACAGCTTTTTTTAATTTATATCTATGAGCAAACTTAAAAAAGGAAGTAAAAAACTTCTTAATGCCTGGGCATTTTATGATTGGGCAAATTCGGTTTATACCCTTACCATTGCATCATCTATTTTCCCGATTTTTTATTCGGCATTATTTCTTTCAGAGATAAAAAAAATTACTGCCTTTGGATATGATTTTAAAAGTACTGCGCTTATAACGTTTGTTACAGCATTTACATTTTTGGTGGTTGCTTTTTTATCACCAATTTTATCTGGTATCGCAGATTATATAGGTAACAAGAAGAATTTTATGAAATTCTTCTGTTATGTAGGTTCTATAGGCTGTATAGGTTTATATTGGTTTAGTTTAGATAGAATTCACCTAAGTCTTCTCTTTTATTTTATGGGATTAATTGGGTATTGGGGAAGTTTAGTCTTTTACAACTCTTATTTGCCAGATATTGCGTACGAAGAGCAACAAGATAGCATAAGTGCAAAAGGGTTTAGTTTAGGATATATCGGCAGTGTTTTGTTGTTGGTAATTAATTTAGCTATGGTAATGAGTCAAGAAGATGGTGCAGACAAAGTGCAAATGATGCGCTATTCATTTATTACCGTTGGTATATGGTGGGCAGGCTTTAGCCAATATACATTTTATGTGTTGCCAAAAGGTGTGTCATCAGGACACAAGGTAACTAAGGATGTTATATTTAATGGTTTTAAAGAATTAAAAGGAGTTTGGCGAGAACTCAAAGAAAACCTACGACTTAAGCGCTACTTATATGCGTTTTTTGTATTTAGTATGGCCGTACAAACTATTATGTTAGTCGCGGTATATTTTGGTGAAGAAGAAATTGCATGGGGAAGTGATGAAGCAAAAACAACAGGACTCATAGTGAGTATATTAGTTATTCAACTTGTTGCAATTATAGGCGCTGTGTTAACCTCGAGAGCTTCATCAAAATTTGGAAATATACCTACTTTAATAGCTGTTAATTTTATTTGGATGTGTTTGTGCTTCTATGCCTATTTTATGAAAACACCAATACAGTTTTACATCGCAGCATCTTTGGTCGGTTTGGTTATGGGAGGTGTACAATCTTTAGCGAGATCTACATACTCAAAATTTTTACCAGAGACAGAAGATACAACATCGTATTTTAGTTTTTATGACGTTGCAGAAAAAATTGGTATTGTAATAGGCATGCTTATTTATGGGTTTATAGACCAAGTCACAGGCAGCATGCGTAACTCTATTTTGTTTCTTTTCATTTTCTTTTTAATAGGAATTATTTTATTATTTAGAGTGCCAAAAAGACAGATTCAAAATTAATTCTTAACTTTAGCCAGCTATGGTTAAGAAAATATTTATGTTAGGAGCATTTGCTATGCTCTTTATGGCAGTAAACTGTGATAATGAGCCTTATGAAGGTGAAATTATCGTTGAAGACACCTCTTGTATAGAAGCTATTGAAACTACAGAAATAGCTGCTCAGAATTTCTTAAATGGAACACAAGAAGATTTTAGTGACCTGTGCCTTATTTATAAAGAAGCTTTATTAGATCAGATTGAAGCTTGTGGAGATGAAGACGGTAGCTTACAATTACTTGCAGATGACTTGGGTACTTGTACAGAAGAAATCGATGTTTGCGAAGAAGCAATTGAAGCTTCTGAGTTGGCTCGTATTATATATGAAAGTGCTGCAGACGAAACCGCTGAAGTTCTTTGCAATGCTTACAAAGACGCACTTTTTTATCAAATAGAAGTTTGTGGAGATGATGGTACCTTACTGGCTGTTATAGAAGATCTCGGTAATTGTGAAATAGAAATGGTAGATGTTGTAGGTACTTGGAAACTAGTATCTTGGAATACCGATGAACTGAGAGACCTTAATAATGATGGCATAGTAACAAACAACTACCTTGATGATATAGATTGTTATGATAATGAGACCATAGAATTTAATCCTGACGGCACAGGAACTATGTTTTTGAGATCTACAGCAGAGTTTACATTTACACCAACCGCAGACGGTGAAGACTATTTTACAGAATGCACCAGCATTATGGAGGATAAAACTTTTACATGGACTGAAACTATTAACAGTGTAACCATGTTATATACAGATGGTACCAGTCTAAGTCTCTTTAAGAATGGGAATCTTTATACCGCAATTAATGATGCATTTTATGCTCAGAGTACAGTAGACAATTCTGTAATTACAGAACGCATAACCTTTGTTTATAATAAGCTTTAGGTTTTTTTACTATAACTTGGCATTTAATATAAATACTTCATAAATATTCTTATATTGCCAGTAACTAAACACTCAATAATGAAAAAGCTATTAATACTTTCAATCCTATCTTTAACTGTATTTTCATCATGTAGTAGTAAAGTAGACCTTGCTATTGATAATCCAACAGATGCCTCTGTAGAAATCGTAGTAGATACTTTACGAGTTTTGGTTCCGCCAAAAGACGTTGTTTGGGTAGAAATGGGACCAGGAGAACACCAGTTAACCTTAGAGAATGATAGTATTATAAAATATAATTTTACCGAATCTGTATACATGATTAACCCTTCGTTATCTGAGTACTTAGTAGCAGACGAATATTATGGACCACCAGCTTTTCAAAATTCTTATTCATCTACATTACCAAGTAAAGAAGTTACGTTTTTGGGCATGACGATTGAAGGAAATTACGATGTCTTTGCTGATGTTATTAATAAAGTGACTTGGGATTACGGTCCACGAGAAACGTTACCAGAAATGGTAGAGGTAGATGCCGATGAATCTTATACAACGCTTGTTAAAGTTTATGATTCTTATGAATTTATAAACATGATGCAAAATGCATATGACTCTTATTCTGAAGAAGAATAAACCACACTAAGTTTGAAAACTTCTCTCGGTACTCATATCACTTGGGATGTGTATAACTGTAATGCAGATACACTATCGTTTATACCTACGGTAAAAACGGTATTAAATGCTATAGTTGAAGAATTACAGCTTACCAAGGTTAATGAATCCTACAAACAGTTTGAGCCTATTGGTGTTACTGGTTTTATTCTTTTAGAAGAAAGCCATGTAAGTATTCATTCCTGGCCAGAGCATCAGTTTGCAGCAGTAGATATTTTTTCTTGTAGACCTTTTAATGCTAAAAAGATTCAGCAATTATTAATGAAGTCTTTTAGTTCGGATAAAGTTGTTATAAAACAGATTGTAAGGGGAGAGGGTATCTCTATTATTTCACCAGATCTTATATAATAAAGTGAGACATAAACTCACAATCATCAGTTATAATCTTAGATTCTTGTGTTCTTAAGTTTATGGCAGACGCTCTCGATGTATAGAACATTCCTATTTGATAAAAGTAATCTTCTTCATCCTTGTTTAATGGATAAAACTTTTGAAACACCATATACTGATGCCCAAAATCACCTTTAGATCTAGCTTCAGAATTACCCATAGCTTCAATAGAAATATTTTCACCCAGTCGACCATAAACTGGCTTTTGTACATAATTGTATAAGCTTGGTTCTTTATTTAAATACGTTTCAGCCAAAATGTTATTTGGAAAGTTTTGTGTGATATAGGCCAAAAACTTTTTATTCTGCCAAATAGCCGTGTATGGTGGATTTAAAACTACAACTTTATCGTTTAAGATTAAATCTGAAAGGATGTGTGCCAATTCAGGTTCATCAATAAACATCCAATCCCAGGGAATCATTTTAAAAAGCACATCTACATCTTCATATTCATCACCAATTTGATGAAACACACCTTCATCAGAAAAAATAACATGTTCTAAGTCCGAATAAAACGGTTTATAGCCTGCTTCGTAAGCTATATCTATAATGCAGTTAACGTTTTCTTTGTCTTCAATATACCCAAATGAAGTACCAAGAAATATAGGGTTGTCTTTACCAAAATAAGATTTTAGGTTAGACAAAGCATCCTTTATATCAAACTTTAAAGTATTAAAACTTTGCGGATTGCCTTTTAGTTGTTCTAATTGAAGAGGTTGCCACAATAACGTTTCAGGTAAGGTGCTGCATGTGTCTGCATTAAACTCAATAATGCGACCATAATCAGATTTTAAACCTCCATTAATATCAAAACGACCATAGAGAAAAGGATGTTTATTTTTGTTCTTCCAGCTATGTTCAATACATTTTTGAAACGATAACGGAATGCCAAGCTCACCTAATTTATGTTCGGCTATAATTTTGTCTGTAGCGCGTTGAAATACATAAAACGCTTCGTCAGAAATACGACGTAGTTGCTCTACCTCAGAACGGTAAATACCCAGTAATTCTTCAGAAAAATAATCTTCTTCTAAATACCAATGTAAGCGATGTGGAACGTGTTTCTTTTTAAGACGTTTTATCTCTTTAAAACGACTATCCTCCAAACGATCTAAACGACTTTCCGCTGCCATATCCTCTAGATGATTTTCCTGGTACACTTACTCTTCGAGATGTTGCAGAGCTTCTTAAATCGTTTTTTAATCCTGTAGATTTATTATAAGCAGAAGCATTTTTGTAGTTACTTTGGTTTGGTGTAACATTACGTAAACTTCTGTTAAAAAAAGAAGCTGCTAACGAGTAGTATAGGATGCTTCTTAAACCCGAATGACGACTGTAAGATGACTCGTCATTTTTCATTTTTCTTAAAGATAATGTATCTGTTGTTCCTTCTAATGTGTGTACAATAGCAATAGATTTATCTTTATCGTCAATTAAACGCTCATCGATGATTTTATAATCATTTCCTGGTTCTACTTCTTCAACCTCAGTGATAACACCTTGAGTAGTTTCGTAAACCGTTTCTTGCTGTGCATCTTTAATGCGTGGACTAGGATCGTTATCGCCACAACTTTGAAATGTTAATGCAGCCGCTACAGCAGCCATTAACGTTATTTTTTTAGTTAAAGCAAGACCAGTTATAATTTTTTTATTCATCTTTGACAGGTTAATTTCCTCAAACATAATCAATTTTTAATGAATAAAAAAGCACTAATTCCATTTGCTGTATTTATTGCAGGTTTATGTTCAATCATCTACGAATTGCTAATAAGCACAACTGCAACTTATTTTTTAGGAGATGGTGTAAGACAGTTTTCCATAATTATTGGTGTGTATCTGTTTTCTATGGGAATAGGCGCCTTTTTATCCAAATTTTTTAAGGACAAACCACTTACATTTTTTATCAATGTAGAGTATCTGCTCGGTTTTATTGGTGGTGTTTCTGTGCCACTGCTTTATATGCTGTTTGTGTATGTGTCGCCAATGATATTACAAATAAGTTGTTTGGCTATCATATTTGTAATTGGCTTACTTACAGGTATGGAAGTGCCTTTATTGACTTTTGCCTTAGAGGAGAGCAATATTAAAAATAACTTGTCTAACGTGTTGTCGTTAGATTATATAGGTGGACTTATTGCGACCTTGATTTTTCCATTTATCATACTTCCATTTGTTGGCTTGTACTATTCGTCGCTAATCTTTGGAATTGTAAATATTGTCTTAGGTATTCTTTTGAATTACACTTTGCTCAAAGACAAAAAACGAAACAGCATTTTTGGCTTTTTGGCCGTTATTGCTTTAGTTGTTTTAGTGTTGCTTGGCGGTAAACTTTTAAAGGTTTGGGATCAGAAAATATACAAGCGTCCTATTGTATTGAATGAGCAAACGCCGTATCAAAAAATTGTAATGACCAAAACACAAGGAGATGTTCGTTTGTATCTTAATAGAGTGATACAGTTTTCATCTTCAGATGAGCATCGTTACCATGAGTCTTTGGTACATATTCCTTTAGCAATGCATTACAATCCAAAGCGTGTTTTAATTCTTGGAGGTGGCGAAAATTTAGCAAGTAGAGAAGTGCTAAAACATAGCTCTATTCAGCGTGTTGATGTTGTAGATATTGATAGTACCATGTTTTATCTGGCTAAAGAGAACAAATATCTAAAGGATATTAACGCTGATGCTGCCAAAAATGAAAAAGTAAATCTTATACCAGAAGATGCGTTTACGTACCTTTTTAATAATACTGAAAAGTACGACGTAATTATTGCAGATTTGCCAGACCCAACCAACCAGGCATTGGCAAGATTGTACAGCAAGCAGTTTTTTTTAATGGCGAAGCGAAATCTTAAAAAGGACGGTGTTTTTGTAACACAATCTGGTGAAATTTATTTCTCAAACAAAGTCTTTAGTTGTATCAACAATACCTTGGCATCAGTTTTTGAAGACGTACAACCTTATCACACGTATATACCATCGTTTGGAGATTGGGGATTTATTATTGCAAGGCATGATGGTAACAACAGTAAAGTGGATACTAAAGCTTTGCCAGAAGATTTAAAATATCTCAACCAAAACCAAATAGAGCAAGCCTTTATTTTCCCTAAGGATATTACCATTGCCGACACTAAACAGAATACTTTAGACAATCCAATTATCCTTAACTATTTCTTAGACGAATGGGAAAAATGGAAAGTAGATTTTGAAGCTGGAACGAAGTAATTTATTTAGATTATGAAAAGCCTAATATCTATATTCTTATTGATTTTAATTAGTAGCCTTTTTAATAATGAAAGAATTTCAGAGTATGAAAAAGCATTAAATGTTATTCTTGATTCAGAAGAGTACACGTCTATAACTAAAAATAAAAAACAATTTCATGTGTCTAGTGAGGTTGTGGTTTTTGAGAAAATGGGAAAGTTCTTTATAGAAGAGTTACAGAATAATAGTATATACTTATCTGCTGAGAACATAATACTTGGCGAAAAGAAAGAGAATTTTAACAATGAAGGTTTGGAAAAATTGAATTGTAAAAAGAGAGGTAAAGTACAAGCTTATTTTTCAGAAATCAAAAATGATGTGTTTTTTGCAGAAATTGTCGAGTCAAAGAAAAAGAGCTCTTATGAAAAAAAGATTGGGTTTGGTACAACTTCCATATTTATGTTTAAAATTTCAAATAATGAACTGGAGTTAATTTCCGTCAAAAAACTAATATATGGATGATGGAAACTAAAAAAGGACAAGCCAACACTTGTCCTTTCTCCTTTTTTGGTTGATTGATTGAGCACTAGTTGCTAACGCTACCAGAGCCTGTCACTTTAGTGTCTTTGTTGGTTGGATTACCTGAATATTTTACATCACCAGAGCCTGTAATTCTTACTTTAAGCTCACCATTACAAACCACATTAGATCCACCAGAACCAGTGATTTTTGCAGTGACATTAGTGCTGTCTAGGTCGCTACCATCAAAATCGCCAGAGCCTGTTACTTTTGTCGTCAAATCTTTTGTTGAGCCACTTAATTCTATATCACCAGATCCCGAAATACTACTTTCAACAGAGTTAGAGCTAATCTTTAAACTGATGTCGCCAGAGCCTGCTAAGGACACATCAAAATCGTTAGCTTTAATTGTGCCTGAATTTTCAATATCACCTGAGCCAGCCAAGGAGACAGAATTGATAGATTCGTAAGGTACGGTAACTACAATAGTTTTTGTAGGTTTCAGATTAATACCATTTTCAACTTTTACAACAAGTTTACTACCTTTTACCTCAGTAATGATGTATTGCATTAAATTGGCATCACCTTCAATAGTAATAGTTCCCTCATTACCTTGGACTAATTTAAAATCCATTGGTCCTGCAGCCTCAAGACCATCATAATCACCTGTAGATCTGTTTTCTGTAGTAATGTTTCCGTTGCCTTTTTCTTTTTTCCATTTTCCCCATTGTGCACAAGATGTTGTAACACTAAAAAGGAATGCGACTAATGTAATTGATTTTAATAATTTCATGTTTTTGAATTGTTTGGTTACTGTTCGTTTTTTGATTTTTATATCAGTTCGAGCGATTTCGAGAATCGGAATTGTATCGAGAACACTTTTATTTGTCTTCTCGATACAAATTCATTAAATAAAATCCTCTGAATTCATTCGAAGTGACGATAAATTATTGTTGTTTAAAGCTAACGCTTCCGTATTCCGATTTTATTTTCACATAGTTGCCAGACCCTTTTGTGCCATGGTAACCATTGTACTTTTTCTCGAAAGAATCGACTTCTTTATTTGTAAAATTAAAGGCATCAGAATCTCTTAATGAAGCATATTCTAAATCGATATTAAAATCAAAGCTGTAATTACTATCATAACCAATAGTAATGCCCATAAACTCAGAATCGATTTCTACATTATTTGCTTTTGAGGCGATGCGATCTATCTTTAAAGATCCATAATCGGCTTTTAAGTTAATACTTTTATATATGTTAACTATACGTAAGGTAAGATAATCAGCGTTTCCTTCAACATTATTTATGTTATCTATTCTTAACGAACCGTAGTCGCAGTTGAATTCTACATCTTCCGAATTTTCGATTATAGAATTTGTATACCCAGTGTTTAAGTAAAGGGATTTTGTCTTGGCTATGGTAAAGTCGCTATAATCTGCATATAATTTACCACTTTTAATAAATTCAAAATAACAACCTTTACTGTAATCAAAATTAACGTAGTTGTCATCTGCCATAAGTTCTTTGGTGGTTATTTTCCCATAGCTACAGTGAATTTTGGCTTTGCCTTTTAGTCTATCTAAATTTATGGTGCCATAATTATTATCTAAATCTACGTTATTGGTTATTGGCATTTTTACACGGTAGTGCACTTCGATCTTTAATTTTTTGTTGTTATTCCAACTCCACCAATTTTTGTCTTTATTTTCAAAATTTGTTTTGGCCGTTACTAAATCTTTAGTGTTATTAAAACTAACTGAAATTTCATTAAGTCGTTCTTCAACTTTGTCGGCATTATTGCCAGTCACTTCAATAGTAATATCAAACTCAATGCGATTCTGGTCCCAAGTTACAATGTCTAAGTTGCCATAGCTATTATCTATTTTTAATGTAGCATCAGCAGATACATCAAATGACTTTTTTATGTTGCGTTCTTTCGTCGTTTTTGCAATTTCAGCGTTTGTGTTTGCCGACGCTAAAAATGGCATTAGCAATAGAAGCATTGCTATTCTAAAATGTATTTTTTGGTTCATCACTGTTGATTTTTAATTCTCTAATTGTTTCAATTTGTTCTAAAACTGTATTCAAAATATCTATCCTGTTCTGAAAGTTGCTAATCATAGCGTAGATAACGCGCTGATCCTTATTACTTTCAGTTAAATCTGTTTTTAGTTTTTGATAGTCTTTTTCTAACAGTTCAATTCGGTTCAGCGCATCTGTTATAACTTGTTCGGTTAAAGGCGAGCGCTCATTGTTAAGCTTTTTTAATTCTGCATAAATTGTTGCTGTAAAGAAATCTTGCGTTTCGGACATTTCTGGTGATACGCTTGCCAAATCCATAACTTCTGGCTGCGCAGTTGACGTTGTAAATACAGCTAAGCAAATCACCAAAGAAGCTGCTATGGCTAAAAATGGTTTCCAATTAAAACCTGAAGACTTCATCTCTTTTGTAGAAGCTACTGTATTTGTATTGAGCTTTTCTAAAAAGCGATCTTGATGACCAGCATTTGGTTCATTGATATCAAACTCACCTTTGAGGTTATCAAATAATTCATCAATGTTATCTTTCTTCATAATTCTTCGTTTTTAAGCAGTTGGCACTAACTTTTTACGTAAACTTTCTTTAGCTCTGGATATCATGGTTCTGCAATTGGCGTAGGATATGTCCATAATCTCACAGATTTCTTCGTAATCATAACCTTCGATAAGATGCAGGGTTAGCCCTAAATTATAATTGGGTTTTAGTGTTTTCATAACACTAATAATTTGCTTCACCTTAGCATTATTTTGATTATAACTTTCAATGCGGTTATCATCTTCAACTTTGTACATAATTGGCTCTAGAGGCACTTCGTTTTGTTTTATGGTTTTGTTGTAATGTGCTATACTATTATTCACTACAATACGTTTTAACCATGCGCCAAATAGTTTGGCGTCCTCTAATGTTTCAAGTTTTGTAAAAGCCGTTAAAAATGACTCTTGCATAATGTCTTCAGCCTTAAAAGAATCTTTTACAATTCTCAATGCTGTGTTATACATGGCTTTGTGGTATCTATTGTAAACTTCTAACTGCGCACGTTGGTTACAAGATTTACAAAGCACTAATAACTGTTCGATATTTTGATTGGTTGATGTCAAAAAAACAATTGCTTTATTCTATAGATGAAGGCGTTTTGGCTTTGTTACACTTTTGATAAAAAAACTTTTAATAAAGTCTAAAGGTAATGGCATAACAATTGAATTATTACTAGTGTGAATAACTTTGAATATCTTGTAATGTATTGGTATTCAATATAAAGTTAATTATTAATACATTTAAACTCATGCTTTTCTATCATTATAACGTGACAGAATGGCTTAAACATATTTATGAAGAAATCAAATTTTTTAAGTCTTGACAGTTTGTCATTTCAAGATTTTGACGAAAATTCAGAATTAATTCCGTTGATGACTCCAGAGGATGAGGAATTAATTAATAACGAATCCTTACCAGAATCGCTCCCAATTTTACCGTTAAGAAATACAGTGTTATTTCCTGGTGTTGTAATTCCTATCACAGCTGGTAGAGACACCTCTATAAAGCTAATAGACGATGCTAATAAAGGAGGAAAAGTTGTTGGTGTTGTAGCTCAAAAAGACGAGACTATAGAAAAACCTTCTGCTAGCGATATATACCAAACCGGTACCGTAGCACGCATACTTAAGGTGCTAAAAATGCCAGATGGTAATACTACGGTAATAATACAAGGTAAAAAGCGTTTTCAGATTAATGAAATTATTTCTGAAAAGCCTTACTTAACGGCAACAATTTCTGATATTCCTGAGGCTAAACCAGCTGCGGATAACGAAGAATTTAATGCTATAATAGATTCTATTAAAGATCTTTCATTAGAGATTATAAAGGAAAGCCCAAATATTCCTACTGAAGCCTCTTTTGCTATTAAGAACATTGAGAGTAATTCGTTCTTAGTGAATTTTGTGTCTTCTAACATGAATCTTAAAGTGGAAGAAAAGCAAGAACTTTTAAAAATTAATGATTTAAAAGAACGTGCGCTTCAGACTTTAAAATACATGAATTTAGAATATCAAAAACTTGAGTTAAAAAACGATATTCAGAGCAAGGTTCAGAGTGATATGAACCAGCAGCAACGTGAGTATTTCTTGCACCAACAGATGAAAACCATACAAGAAGAACTTGGAGGTGTATCATCTGGTGAAGAGATTGAAGATATGAGAGCGCGAGCCAAAGACAAGAATTGGAACGATAAAGTGAAAGCGCATTTTGATAAGGAACTAGCCAAAATGCAACGTATGAATCCTCAGGTTGCCGAGTATTCTATTCAACGTAATTATCTAGATTTGTTCTTAGATCTACCATGGAATGAGTTTAGCGAAGATCAATTTGATCTTAAACGTGCCATGGAAATCCTAGATCGCGACCATTTTGGATTAGACGATGTAAAAAAACGAATTATTGAGTATTTGGCTGTTTTAAAACTTCGTAATGATATGAAGTCGCCAATACTTTGTCTGTATGGACCTCCAGGTGTTGGTAAAACCTCATTAGGTAAATCTATAGCCGAAGCCTTAGGAAGAGAATATGTTAGAATTTCACTGGGTGGTCTGCGTGACGAGGCTGAAATACGTGGGCATAGAAAAACCTACATTGGTGCAATGCCAGGACGAATCATTCAGAGTTTAAAGAAAGCTGGCACTTCAAACCCTGTATTTGTTTTAGACGAAATAGATAAATTATCTACTGGCAATCAAGGAGACCCATCTTCTGCAATGTTAGAGGTTTTAGACCCTGAACAAAACAACGAGTTTTACGATAATTTCTTAGAAATGGGTTATGACCTTTCTAAAGTAATGTTTATTGCAACTTCTAATAGTCTTAATACCATTCAGCCTGCTTTAAGAGACCGTATGGAGATCATTAATGTCACAGGTTATACTATTGAAGAAAAAGTAGAAATTGCTAAACGTCATTTATTGCCAAAACAATTAAAAGAACACGGACTAGATAGTAAAGCATTAAAAATAGGTAAACCACAACTTGAAAAAATCGTTGAGGGTTACACGAGGGAATCTGGCGTAAGAGGTCTTGAAAAGCAAATTGCAAAAATGGTACGTTACGCTGCCAAAAATATTGCAATGGAAGAGGACTATAACGTGAAAATATCTAACGATGATGTTATTGAAGTATTAGGTTCGCCACGACTAGAACGCGATAAATACGAAAATAATAATGTAGCAGGTGTAGTAACTGGTTTAGCTTGGACTAGAGTGGGTGGAGATATCTTATTTATAGAGTCTATTTTATCTAAAGGAAAAGGCAATCTCAACATTACAGGAAACTTAGGAAAAGTTATGCGTGAGTCAGCTACTATAGCCATGGAATATATTAAAGCCAATGCAGATAAGTTTGAAATAAACCCAGAAGTTTTTGATAAGTACAATGTACACATACACGTACCAGAAGGTGCAACACCAAAAGATGGTCCAAGTGCAGGTGTTACGATGTTAACATCATTAGTCTCGTTGTTTACGCAGCGTAAAGTAAAGAAAAGTATAGCGATGACAGGTGAGATTACACTGCGTGGAAAAGTACTTCCTGTAGGTGGTATTAAAGAGAAGATTTTAGCGGCTAAACGCGCAAAAATTAAAGAGATTCTTTTGTGTGAAGACAATAAACGCGATATTGATGAAATAAAGCCAGATTATCTAAAAGGGCTAACCTTTCATTATGTGAAAGATATGAGTGAAGTTTTAGATATTGCTATTACAAATCAAAAAGTAAAGAATGCTAAAAAACTCTAAGCTAGTTGTTGTTATCAGTATAATGCTCTTTTTCTGGCTGAATAGTTTTAGTCAGGCAGACGGACAGTTCAAAGATGTTATCTTAGATGGCAAGCCTGCAAAACTTAATGTGATTACCGGAGAAATTACTTTAGTCAATTCAGACGGTAAAAAAGTAATTATTGAAAACGATTCTCTTTCAAAGACATCTAGCAGTAAAGTCAACGAACCCTCAGTAACACAAATCGAGACAGATTACCATACTGTAAAGGAGAACGAAACGCTTTTAGATATCGCTAATCGCTATAAAACAACTTTAACAGCTCTTAAAGAAGCCAATAATTTAGAGACAACTTTAGTCGACGTAGGCCAAAAGCTAAGAGTTAGTAATTTTAATAAACAACGAGAAAGTACTGTAAATACTTCAAATGAGAAAGCACTGGCTGAAGAACCTGTATTAAAAGACGCATCTGGTATTCATATAGTAGAAAATGACGATACTTTATATAGTCTTAGTAAGCGTTATGGTTTTACAGTTGATGAATTAAAAAGTAAAAACGGGTTAACTTCAAACTTAATAAAAGTAGGTCAAGAGTTAAATGTCTCGCATTCCGACTATAAAAAATCATCAACAAATAAATCCATTTGGACTGTATCTAAAGGTGATACGTTATACAATATTGCCAAGCGAAATGGGCTTACAGTTGATGAATTAAAATCTCTAAACGGACTTACTGATAATCTAATTTTAATCGGACAGATCTTAAAACTAAAGCAGAAATAAAACACCTCAAAAAATAAAAAAATCATATCATCGTTTTAAGATAGATTTGTTTATTTTGCAAAATCTATGATAAAGAGGGTTACCCAATTCTGTTTTATGCTTTTAGCGTTGCCATTGTTTGCACAATTGGGTGGTGAATCTACTTATCAATTTCTTAATCTTGTATCGTCACCCAGACAAGCAGCTTTAGGTGGTAAAATTATCACTAACTTTGATCATGATGTTTCTGAAGCACTTTACAATCCTGCCTCTTTAAACTGGCAAATGCACAATCAATTAGCAGTAAATGTATCGAGCTTTCTAGGCGGTATTACATATGGTACAGCAGCTTATGCTTATACTTGGGACAGACACGTACAAACATTTCATTTTGGTGTAACATATATTAATTACGGAACGTTTGATGGTTATGATGTTAATGGTAATTCTACCGGAACATTTAGTGGAAACGAAGCAGCAATTTCAGCAGGCTATAATTACAACATTCCTTTTACCGATTTTTATATAGGTGCCAATGTAAAAGTTATTACTTCTTTATTAGAGCAATATAATTCTGTTGGTGGAGCAGTAGATTTGGGTATAATGTATATTAATGAAAAGTTAGATTTTCATGCAGCTTTAACCGTTAGAAATTTAGGAACTCAATTTACAACCTACGCAGGTCAAAATGAACCTTTACCGTTTGAAGTTAATTTTGGGATGTCTCAGACATTAGAAAACGTTCCTATTAGATGGCATTTAACTATGGAAAACTTACAAGAATGGCCAATAGGAGTATCTAATCCTGCTAGAGCCACGACAGATTTAGATGGTACCCAAACCCAAGAAAAAGTCGGATTTTTCAATAATGCGTTACGTCATTTAATTTTAGGTGCTGAGCTTTGGCCAGAACGTGGATTTAATCTAAGATTTGGTTATAACTTTAGACGCGCAGAAGAATTAAGAATTGTAGATCAAAGAAATTTTTCGGGACTATCTGTTGGTGTAGGTATTCGATTAAACTCAATGCGGTTTAGTTATACACATGCCAGATACACAAGTGCATCAAACACCAGCTTTTTTGGACTTCAAATAGATTTAGACGGAAGACGAAGACGATAAAAATTGATTATGAATAAGAAGATAATTATAGCCATAGATGGATTTTCTTCAACAGGTAAGAGTACCATTGCAAAGCAAATTGCAAAACAACTCAACTATATTTATGTTGATACAGGTGCTATGTATAGGGCTGTTACTTATTTTGCCATGAAAAACAAATTGATTGGAGAAGACTTCTTTCATTCTAAAAAACTCATTGAACGACTCAATGAAATACATATAACCTTTATATTTAATGAAGCGTTAGGGTTTGCCGAAGTCTACTTAAATGGTGAAAACATTGAGAAGGAGATTAGAACTCTAGAAGTCTCAAAATATGTAAGTCCCGTAGCAACAATTTCTCAAGTGCGTCAAAAATTAGTAGAGCAGCAACAATTAATGGGCAAAGACAAAGGCATTGTAATGGATGGTAGAGATATTGGCACTGTTGTTTTTCCTGATGCTGAGTTAAAAATATTTATGACAGCTTCTGCTGAAACCAGAGCGCAAAGACGTTATAAAGAATTATTAGAACGTGGTCACAACCTGAGTTATGACGACGTTTTAGAAAATGTAACCACAAGAGATCGTATAGACTCTACTAGAGAAGACTCACCTTTAGTGAAAGCGGATGATGCTATAGAAATTGATAATTCAGATTTAACCATAGAAGAGCAAATAAAAACACTTTTAGAATTAGCAGCATCTAAAACATAAAAAAAGCGACCAATCAGTCGCTTTTTTTATTATATATATCTAAATTATAGATTAGGAATCACTAATTCCTGGTCTGGATGAATTAAATCTGGATTTTTAAGGATATTGGTGTTAGCTTCAAAAATTTCTTTGTACTTCATTGCATCACCATAGTAGTGCTTGGCAATTTTTCCTAAGGTTTCACCAGATTTTACAGTGTGTCTGGCGTATACAGACTCATCGGCAACTTTTATGTCTGCCATAATATCAGAAGGCTCATCACCACCTATTTCTTTTATCTTATCCCAAAGTAAGTTTTTTTCGTACTGTGTAGCTGCTGTTCCCCAAACTTTTAATTGTCCGTTTGTTTCTTCAACTTTACCGTTTTGAATGTTTAATTGTTCCCCTAAGTCTAGAACGTCTTGGTATTTAGCTTTAACCATAATTGTTTTGTTTTTAAGTATTAATAGTGTTGTAAATATACCAATTTAAATGCCAAATTTTAGAATTTTTAAAGCATCAAACTTGTATTCAATTATTTGACACTTAAAACGTACTTTAGTCACATTTTCAATAGCAATAAACTTATTGTTTATTGTAGGTTGTCCAATTTCTATTAGTACCTTCAAGATACCAAACTTCTAGTGTATTATTGTTAACTGAATACGCTACGCTGTTCATATTATTATTTTCTGTAAAGTATTCGATAGTATTTTCTTCTGCATTAACTGTAAAAATACCATTAGTTACAACACCTTGTTGATTAAACGTGTAAGATCCTATTAAATCGCGTAGATTATTGTCGTCCAAAAAAGTTAAAGTTTCGCAACAAAACACCTCTAGAGATAGAACGTTGTTAGTGCCACGGCCATTTATTTCCCATTCTCCAATAAGTCCAGTTTCTATTAAAGGGTTAATTGTACCGTCATTATCATTATCGCAGCTTAAGATTAAAATAGGCATAAAAAAAAATATTAATAGTCTCATGGTACTTTACGTTTATCGTACAAATAAAGTTAATATAATCAGGTTGCTGTTGTATTAAGTGACCGTTAAATTTTGGTTAACGGAACTGCTACTTCATTAAATAGGTTATTTTATTTGTTAATTATTTGAAAATGATTAATTTTGCGCTCCTTTTTAGCGGACTTGTGAAAGTAAAAAAGGTAAATAAATCAAACTTTAATTAGCTTCTGTAGATTTTTCCGCATTGCTTTCAAAAAAATACAGAATACAAATTTTTAATCAGCAATGGCTGAAAACAAAACAAATCAAGCTGAGGTTGAAGCAACTGAAGCAAAAACAGTTGAAGCTCCAGTAGTTTCTGAAGCTCAAGCAAATCCAGAAAAATTCTTAAAAGAGTTCAATTGGCACAATTACGAAGAAGGAATTGAGCAGGTAGAGGACAAAAAACTAGCAGAATTTGAAAAATTAGTATCTGAAAATTTCGTTGACACTTTAGATGACGAGGTTGTAGAAGGTGAAGTAATCCACATCACTGATAGAGATGCAATAATCGACATTAACGCTAAGTCTGAAGGTGTAATTTCTCTTAACGAGTTTCGTTACAACCCAGATTTAAAAGTTGGTGATAAAGTAGAGGTATTAATTGATGTACGCGAAGACGCTACAGGTCAGTTAGTATTATCTCACAGAAAAGCCAGAGTAATCAAGGCTTGGGATCGTGTAAATAATGCACATGATACAGGTGAAATCGTTAATGGTTTTGTGAAGTGCAGAACTAAAGGTGGTATGATTGTTGACGTTTTTGGAATCGAAGCATTCTTACCAGGATCTCAAATAGACGTTAAGCCAATTAGAGATTACGACCAGTACGTTAACAAAACTATGGAATTTAAAGTTGTTAAGATCAACCACGAATTTAAGAACATAGTAGTGTCTCATAAAGCACTTATTGAAGCTGATATTGAGGAGCAAAAGAAAGAAATCATTGGCCAGTTAGAAAAAGGACAAGTATTAGAAGGTGTTGTTAAAAACATTACGTCTTACGGTGTGTTTATCGATTTAGGTGGTGTAGATGGTTTAATTCACATTACAGATTTATCATGGTCTCGTATCAACCATCCAAATGAGATTGTTGAGTTAGATCAGAAGTTAAATGTTGTAATTCTTGATTTTGATGAAAACAAATCTAGAATTCAATTGGGTCTAAAGCAATTATCTAAGCATCCATGGGAAGCTTTAGGTGAAGATCTTAAAGTTGGTGACAAAGTAAAAGGTAAAGTAGTAGTTATTGCTGATTACGGTGCTTTTGTAGAAGTTGCTGATGGAGTTGAAGGTTTAGTTCACGTTAGTGAAATGTCGTGGTCTACGCACTTACGTTCTGCTCAAGATTTTGTTTCAGTAGGAGACGAAATCGAAGCGCAAGTATTAACTTTAGACAGAGAAGATCGTAAAATGTCCCTTGGTATTAAGCAATTAACACCAGATCCATGGACAGATATTACATCAAAATACCCAGTAGGCTCTAGACACGTAGGTATTGTTCGTAACTTTACAAACTTTGGAGTATTTGTTGAGTTAGAAGAAGGTATTGATGGATTAATTTACATCTCAGATTTATCTTGGACTAAGAAGATTAAGCATCCATCAGAATTCTGTAACGTTGGAGATAAACTAGACGTTGTAGTTTTAGAACTAGATGTAGAAGGACGTAAATTATCTTTAGGACATAAACAAACAGAAGAAAACCCTTGGGATAAATACGAAACTGAGTTTGCTGTTGGTACGTCTCATACTGCTGCTATTACTGAGATAGTAGATAAAGGCGCTACAATAGAATTTAACGAAGATATCGTTGCTTTTGTGCCTGCACGTCACTTAGAGAAAGAAGATGGTTCTAAACTTAAGAAAGGTGAAGAAGCAGAATTCAAAATCATTGAGTTCAATAAAGAGTTTAAACGTGTTGTAGCATCTCATACTGCAGTATTTAGAGAAGAAGAAGCTAAAATCGTAAAGCAAGCTGTTAAGAAAGCAGAAGCACAAGCGGCAGAGGCTAAACCTACTTTAGGTGATGCAAACGATGCGTTACAAGCACTTAAAGATAAAATGGACGGAAAGAAGTAATGTATTCTTTGAATATATTTTAAAGCCTCTCAATTTTTGAGAGGCTTTTTTTATGGTATATCTTAAATTTGAAACTCTAAGAAATTAGCTTAACTTTGCCAATCAATAACGTTTGCATAATACATGAGTCAAAAAATATTACTCAATTCTAAAGAAGTCAATATTATACTGCACAGATTGGCTTGCCAACTTATTGAAAACCATGATGATTTTTCGGAAACCGTCTTAATAGGTATACAACCAAGGGGTAAATTTTTAGCTGACCGTTTAGCGCAAATGCTAATAGAAGACTACAACATCAAAGCTATTAAATTAGGACATTTAGATATTACTTTTTTTAGGGACGACTTTAGGCGAGGCGAAAAACCTCTAGAGGCCAACACTACAGAAATTGATTTTATAGTCGAAAATAAAAATGTTGTTTTTATAGACGATGTATTATATACAGGTCGTAGCATAAGATCTGCACTTACTGCGATTCAATCTTTTGGTAGACCAAACAATATAGAATTACTGACCTTAATAGATAGGCGATTTAGTAGACATTTGCCAATTCAACCCAACTACAAAGGACGACAAGTAGATGCTATAGATAACCAGAAAGTTAAAGTAAACTGGATTGAAAATGGAGGAGAAGATGCAGTGTATTTAATTGATAAATAGAAAATTAACTAGCAATGAGTGAACTAAGTGTTAAACACTTATTAGGAATAAAATATCTTACAAAAAAAGATATAGATTTAATTTTTGAAACTGCTGATCAGTTTAAGGAGGTTATTAATAGACCGATTAAAAAAGTTCCTTCACTAAGAGATATTACAATTGCTAATTTATTTTTTGAAAATTCTACACGTACCAAGTTATCGTTTGAGCTTGCAGAAAAACGTCTTTCGGCTGACGTCATAAATTTTTCGGCTTCACAATCTTCAGTAAAAAAAGGCGAAACCTTAATAGACACAGTTAATAACATCCTTTCCATGAAAGTAGATATGGTAGTAATGCGCCATCCTAATCCTGGTGCAGGTGTATTTTTATCTAAGCATGTTAACGCAAGTATCATCAATGCAGGAGATGGTGCACATGAGCACCCTACACAAGCCTTATTAGACTCATATTCAATAAGAGAAAGGTTAGGAGCTGTAGAAGGCAAAAACGTTGTCATTGTTGGTGATATTTTGCATAGCAGAGTAGCACTTTCTAATATTTATGCATTGCAATTACAAGGTGCTAATGTTATGGTTTGTGGTCCTAAGACCTTATTGCCAAAATATATCAAAGATCTTGGTGTTAAAGTTGAAACTAACTTAAGAAAGGCTTTAGAGTGGTGCGATGTTGCTAATATGTTGCGTGTACAGAACGAACGTATGGATATTAGTTATTTTCCAACAACACGAGAGTATACCCAACAGTTTGGTGTTACTAAAGAATTGTTGGATAGTCTAAAAAAAGAAATTGTAATAATGCATCCAGGACCAATAAACAGAGGTGTTGAAATTACCAGCGATGTTGCAGATTCTAATCAAGCAATAATACTAGATCAGGTTGAGAATGGTGTTGCTGTAAGAATGGCAGTAATTTATTTGTTAGCTTCTAAAATAAAACAATAAGTTATGATCGTAGACAGAGACGGCAATGTTACAATTATTACTCAAGAAAAAGCTTCGGTAAAAACCTTGGTAAACAATATTGAACAGGCTTACGATAAGTATAAAAATTACCATATAATAGTTAATCTATCAAGCTTAGATAAGTTGAGCTTAGAAGATATTATCGAATTTTTACGTCTCAGCAATAATCATAGAGGAGACAAAAAGTCCTTTGTTATAGTCTCAGAAAAAGTTGATTTAGATCAAATGCCAGATGAAATTGTCATTGTACCGACCATTCATGAAGCTTATGATATCATTGAAATGGAAGATATTGAACGCGATTTAGGGTTTTAGTATGAAACTTACTATTCTCGGTTGCCATAGCGCAACACCACGCACCAATACCAACCCAACATCTCAGATCTTAGAGATTAAAAACCACATGTTTCTCATTGATTGTGGTGAAGGCACTCAGGTAGAATTGCGCCGAAATAAGATTAAGTTCTCAAGAATTAAACATATCTTCATTTCACATCTGCACGGCGATCATTATTTTGGATTAATAGGGCTGGTAAGTACATTTCGTTTGTTAACTCGAGAAACAGAACTTCACATATATGGCCCAAAGGGTATTAAGGAGATTATAACGCTTCAACTCAAGCTCTCAGACTCATGGACAAATTTTCCGTTAATCTTTCACGAGTTAACGTCAAAAGAGTCTGAATTGATTTTTGAAGATGATAAGGTAGAAGTCTATACAGTTCCATTAAAACATCGTATTTATACTAACGGTTTTTTGTTTAAAGAGAAGCAGAATGAACGTAAGTTAGATATTAATGCAGCCAGAGATGCAAATATTAATAAAGCTTATTATAGAAAACTAAAGCAAGGTGCTAACGTGGTTAATGAAGACGGTATAACAATAGATAATGCCGTTGTAACAAAAGACCCTATTCCACCAAAAAGTTATGCGTATTGCAGCGATACAGTGTATAACGAAGATATTATTCCTATAATAAAAAATACGACAATACTCTATCACGAGTCCACGTTTTTAGATAAAAATGAGAGTCTATGTAAACGAACTAGGCACAGTACCGCAAGACAAGCTGCGATCATTGCAAAAAAATCGAACGTAGAGACGTTAATCCTCGGGCATTTCTCAACCCGATACAATGGTTATGACGACTTTAAAACTGAAGCAAAAGAAGAATTTGAAAATGTTCTTTTGGCGCAAGACGGATTATCTTTTAAGTTTTAATTAAATTCTTTTAAATACTGTACCCAATTGATGGCTTCACCTAAGCTATGCGCTCTCTTTAAAGGGATTTTAGCCATTTGTTTTTCAATATTGGCATTCATATACGAAGAATCCCTGTAGGTTACTATCGATGCAGCAACTAAAATACTATCATCTTTATCAAAATAAGACCAAAGCACTGGATCAATAGAATAAGAATTTACTCTGTTAGCAATGTAAGCTAATGCTTTATGATTTCCGTAGTGATCACGTAAAGCGTCTAAGAGTGAATTAAGCTTATCCCAATTAAAATGCTCTCCTTCATTTACTTCTATAATAAAAAAATCATCTAGTAAGTAATAATTAGCAAACTTTGCCACCACTTTATCGTAGCGTAGAGCTTTTGAAAAATCAGAATCTTCAAAGTACATGTTAGGGTTGTTATATAATTAAGGGTAGCCAAAACTACACTTTTTTTGATAGAAACAAAATATTGATTTAACTTCGTGCAACTATGGAAAAAGACTTAAGTAATTATAGAAAATCATACGAAAAAGGGGAGCTGCTATTAAATAACATTCCAGAAAACCCTATCGAGTTATTTAGAGATTGGTTTATTGAAGTTGATACACATTTTAATATTGAAGAAACCAATGCCATGACAATTTCAACTATTGGACTAGATGGTTTTCCTAAGAGTAGAGTAGTGCTTTTAAAAAAATATACACACGAAGGCTTCATTTTTTATACCAACTACAATAGTGAGAAAGGAAAAGCAATAGCAGCCAATGCCAATGTATGTCTTTCTTTTTTCTGGCACTCAGCAGAACGACAGGTTATTATTAAAGGTACAGCAGAGAAACTATCAGAAAATCTTAGTGATGGGTATTTTGAGTCGCGTCCTAGAGGTAGTCAATTAGGAGCAATAGCTTCTAACCAAAGTGAAATTGTTGAGAGTAGAGAAGTACTTGAAAAAAAATTAAAAGCGCTGGAACAAGAATATGATGGAAAAGAGATAGAACGACCAAAACATTGGGGAGGCTATATGGTAAGACCTGTTGAAATGGAATTTTGGCAAGGAAGGCCCAACAGATTACACGATAGAATACGTTACCAATTGCAAGAAGATTACAATTGGAAAATAGAACGTCTTTCACCTTGATTTTTTATCGTTTAAAAGTAATTATTACCGTTTAAGTCATCGATTTTTCTTACTGAAAGTGTATTTCGTCGATGTTTTGCATAAAAAATCGATTAAATACATGTTTTTTGTCGATTTTAACTTTTATTTAACATTTAGACCTAAGTAGGCTATTAAATTAGTAATCCCAAACCTAAATTTAACCTACTTATGAAAGCTAAAAAGCTATTGCCATTATTGGCTATCGTTGCCCTCTTAGGCTTTACATCTTGTTCTACAGATAGTGCTGCCGAAGATAAAATCAATGCTATTGAAGTACCTCTAGCACCTCAGGCTAAACAAATTGAAATCGAAATTATGGAGCTTATCAATGCTCATAGAATCAATCAAGGCCTAAACCCATTACACTATCATAGCACAGTAAAAGCTGTTGCTTATACACATACCGATTATATGATAGAAGTAGACAACGTATCTCATGATAATTTCTTTCAAAGAAAACAAAGTCTACAAGTTAATGCTAATGCTAATATAGTATCAGAAAACGTGGCTTACGGATTTAGTTCTGCTGAGTCTGTGGTTAATGCATGGTTAAATAGCCCAAGCCATAAAGAAAATATAGAAGGTAATTTTACAGATTTTGATATCTCTGCCGAAAAAAATAATGAAGGCAAATGGTACTTTACTAATATCTTCATTAAGCGCTAGACCGCAATAAAAGTTGATTAATAGCCCCTAAGAGCCATGACAATAGTTATGGCTTTTTTAGTTGACTAATGTTTGGTATTCTAAACACTCAAGAGGTTCATGTAATGTAGAATCATTAAATTCTAAATGGATAACTCTTCGTCTTTTTTTGTTAGTGGTCTTATTGGAAGCATGGAGCAGAAGAGGTTTCATTAACATTATATCTCCCTTGTTCAACTCACATATTCTCTCATCTTTTATATTGAAATTTTCAGATTCTAGTCTAATAACTCCCTTTAGGTGTGATTTGGGTATCACTCTTAACGCACCATTCTCCTTAGTAGTATCATCTAAGTGTATTCTTACTGTAATTGTACTTTCTAAAATATTTAAAGGTGGTTGAACACCATATTGACCATTTTTAAATGTCCAATTCTTATAACCTTCTGTTACGTATTTTTTATCTACGGCAATACTTAAATCTTGATGATAGGATACAAACCAATTTGAAAGCGGTGGTTTGTCGAAGTAAATAGCCTTTGTTAAGAAATAGTTGGATGAAAATAAATTATTCAAAACTATTTTAAGCTTATTATTAAATACAATATCCTTTATTTCAGGTTTATAGTTGATTAACTGCCTTATAGCATATAAACTATTTGTGTTAATTGTATTCTTATTATCTGTTTTATGATTTTGAATACTATCTATAATGGAACTTATTTCATCATTAGAGTAAATATCCCTAATTATTGAATAACCTTGGCTCTTAAAATCTAATTCTTTCATGTTTAAATCAATATTATAAAAATACTACTTGAGTTTAATCTCATTATATAATTAAGATTAATTTAATAGCAATAAAAAAAGCAAGCCCAAATAAGCTTGCTTTTTAGTTATAATTTTGAGGGTAAAATTATTCGGTTACAATATAGAAATAAGAACGTCTGTTTAATTGGTGTTCTTCTTCTGTACATTTTACTCCATTAGAGCATTTGTTAAGGAGTTGAGATTCTCCATAACCAATGGCACTTACAATTCTATTTGCATCAATACCTCTAGATATTATGTAATCTCTGGTAGACTTTGCACGTCTATCAGATAATTTCATATTATATCTGTCACCACCACGACTATCTGTATGAGATTCAATTTTTATGATCATTGTAGGATGCTTGCGCATTACATCTACAATGTTTTCCAATTCATATTGTGCGTCTGTTCTAATATTCCATTTATCAAAATCAAAGAATATTGGGTTTATGACAATTTGGTTATCAATAATCAAAGGTTCTAAACTTAAATCTACAGTATTGACTTTTTCATCTTCTGTAGTTGAAGTTATAGTTTTCTGATCGTCTTTGTAATCGGGTTTACTACCAACAACAGTATATGTTTTATTGCAATCTACTGTAAATGTATATTCTCCGCCATCTTTAGTAAATTGTTCTTCTATTACTTTGCCAGTTTCGTCAATTAAACGTATTGTTACACCAGAAAGGATAATATTTGTTTTACTATCTCTAGCAACTCCAGTAATTACTTCTTTACACGCTTTAGCATTAAAACTGTAGATGTCGTCACTTCCTTTTCCACCTGGTCTATTAGAAGAGAAATAGCCTTGTTCGGTTTCAGAATTGACAAAGAAGGCAAAGTCATCGTAACCACTATTGTATGGAGAACCCATATTTTCTGGGTCGTTACGTAATCCTTTTAATATATCTGATTTAAAAATATCGAGAAGTCCTAAGTTTAAGTGGCCATCAGATGAAAAGTAAAGTGTACTGTCTTTTGCCACATAAGGGAACATTTCGCGTCCTTCGGTGTTTATTTTTTCACCTAAATTCTCTGGTTTGCCATATGTACCATTTTCGTTTATTGAAACAGAATAAATATCAGATTGGCCCAAACCACCTTCGCGATCAGATACAAAGTATAATGTTTTATTGTCTGGACTCAATGCTGGATGACCTGTTGAAAAAACTTCATCATTAAAAGGTAGCTCGACAACATTTGTCCATTCATCATTTACTAAAGTAGCCTTGTAAAGTTTTAAATGTGTAGTACCTTTTTTGTCGTATTTTATGCGGTTACGTTTATTAACGTTATCTCTTGTAAAATACATCGTTTTACCATCGTTTGTTATAGCTACAGATGCTTCATGATACTCTGTATTTATATTTTCAGGCAACTCAGTTGTTGTTCCATAAGTAACAACACCATCGGTATTTGTCAAAGCGATTTCATATAAATCTAAGAAAGGTTCTTTATTCCAACTGTAGATTTTACTATTACCGCCTCTTGCAGAGGCAAAGTAGAGTTTGTCATCAAAAATATAAGATCCAAAATCAGAATTTGCAGAATTGAAATCTAAGTTTTCAACGGTAACAACGACTTCATTTTTAGACGTTAATTTTGCATATAAATCTACTTCATCAGGGTTATAACCTTTAAGTCTACTATCGCCTTGTTGTGCAGCTCTTAGCTCTTTAAACCATTTGTCTGCTTCTTTATAATTACCGATACTCCTAAGTGACTGTATGTACTTGAATAGATATTCGGCATCTATTTTTTTGTGTTCTTTTAAAGCTTCACCATACCAATATGCAGCTTTCTCAGAGTTAGAATTATTATAGTAAGCATCACCAAGACGTGTAAGTACATGGGCGCTGTTATCTCCATTTTCTACAGCTTTTTCATAAAGCTCAATAGCTTTTATATAGCCATAATTTTTGAAGAATTTATCAGCTAACTTCGTTTGGGCATACGATAACGAACAGCTAAGTATAAGAGTTAGAATTAATATTCTTGTTTTCATAATGCGATTCTTTTAGAAGTATCTAGGAGATTTTATACGTTTACTTTTAAATACTTCAAACATCAATAATACTTCATGGGTACCACTAGTATATGGTCTTAAATCTGAAATTGGGTATTCATAGGCATAACCAATTCGTAATTGTTTTGATACCTGAAAGTCAGCTATACCACCAATCGCTGCTGCATTTTGGTTAATTCTATAACCACCACCAATCCAAAAGGTGTCATTGAATAAGAAATTGGCAGAAATATCAAACGACAAAGGTGCACCATTAGTGGCCTTAAGTAAAACAGAAGGTTTTAATTTTGTTGTTTCACTTAAATCAAACACGTAGCCTCCTGTTATGTAATAACTTACACGTTCTAAAGCAATATAGTCTAGTTGACCTTGTCGACCATTATTATAATCTGTATTCAATATTCTAGGTGCCGAAAGACCTACATACCAACGTTGAGAGTGCCAATATAAGCCAGCACCAACATTAGGACTCCATCGGTTAGAAATTTCATTAAAGAAGGGATCATTAACAACAGAAGGATCGTTTAATAGTTCCTCGTCTAAATTGTAATGGGTAAAACCACCTTTAATACCAAATGCTAACTTGGTATTAACACCAGTTTGAATGGTATATGAAAAGTCAGCATAGATATATGAAAAGTTTTCATAACCTAGCTTATCATTTATGAATGATAGCCCTAAACCAATCTTCTCATTCCTTAACGGAGTATGAACAGATAGGGTTTGGGTTTCTGGCCCACCTTCTAATCCAACCCATTGACTTCTATGTAAGCCAACAGCACTGAACGTTTCTCTACTACCAGCATATGCAGGATTAATAGAAATGGTATTAAACATGTATTGTGTAAATTGAGGTAGCTGCTGTGCAAAGGCAGTAGAAACACCTAATATAAATAGTACAATACTTAATGATTTAGATAACTTCATCTCGGTTAAGTTTATTTATCAGTTGCTACGTAGATTGGACCTGCAAAAGGTTTTAATCCACTATTTCTTAAATTAATAACGTAATAGTAAGTTCCGGTTGGGACTTTTCCTGAGCTTCCTACAGACGAGCCATGAGCATCGCCATTCCAGTCGTTTTGGTAATTATTGTTTTTGTAAATCTCTGCACCCCAACGATTGAATATCTGTAATTCAATTACAAATCCACAGTCTTCTACACCAGTTATGGTAAAGAATTCATTATAACTATCACCATTTGCCGTCACAGTTTTGGATATAACAACATCTTCAGCACCGCAAGGTAAAACGACACAGTCATCGTCAACCGTTACAATAACTTCTACTTCTGTTGGACAAGGTCCTTCGGTAATAGCATACATAAATGTGTATTCACCAACGTCTACAGAAGATGGATCGAATAAACTTCCATCTATAGTGGCATCACCAGACACAACACTCCAAGTACCGTCCATGCTAAAGTCACCAGATAGTAAATCGAATAAATCAAACTCAGCATCTAGTAAGCATCGACTTGCATCAAAGGCATCAATAACATTGCTAATTTCTACAGTAATGTTTTGCGTGAACTCTGCAACATTACCACAATCATCAGTGACAGTCCATGTTCTAATGATAAAATAATCTTCAAAGTCGTTAGTCTGTGTAGAACTTTCATTAAAGGAAACACTAATATTATTTGAACAAGCATCTTCAAAGACTAAATTCGGCACTTCAGGAATAGCATCACATGAAACTATAATATTCTCATCAAATGAATTAACCATAGTAGGTGCTGCAGTATCCTGTACTGTTATAATTTGAATGTGGATGGTATCATTTCCACAAGCATCTGCAGCAGTCCACGTACGCTCAATAATATAATCACCCATACAAGCTCCACTGGTAATTTCCTCTTCAAAAGTTACCGTAGCATCACCACAGTTGTCATTTGCTGTTAAGGTTTCAGCTGTAGGAACCGCATCACACTCCACAGTTACATCTGCAGGCAGTGCTTCATTAAACGTTGGTGCCGTAGTATCCTGAACTGTTATCGTTTGTGTATGAACAGTTTCATTGCCACACGCATCAGAAGCCGTCCAAGTGCGCGTTAACGTATAGTCGTTATCACAAGTACCAGCCGTAGTCGTTTCTTCAAGAGTTACCGTAGCATCGCCACAGTTATCATTAGCAGTTAAGGTTTCAGCTGTAGGAACCGCGTCACACTCAAACGTTACATCTGCAGGCAGTGCTTCATTAAACGTTGGTGCCGTAGTATCCTGAACTGTTATCGTTTGTGTATGCACAGTTTCACTGCCACACGCATCAGAAGCCGTCCAAGTGCGCGTTAACGTATAGTCGTTATCACAAGTACCAGCCGTAGTTGTTTCTGCAAAAGTTACCGTAGCATTACCACAGTTATCATTAGCAGTTAAGGTTTCAGCTGTAGGAACCGCGTCACACTCCACCGTTACATCTGCAGGCAGTGCTTCATTAAACGTTGGTGGAGTTGTATCCTGAACTGTTATCGTTTGTGTATGAACAGTTTCATTACCACACGCATCAGAAGCCGTCCAAGTGCGTGTTAATGTATAATCGTTATCACAAGTACCAGCCGTAGTTGTTTCTGCAAAAGTTACCGTAGCATTACCACAGTTATCATTAGCAGTTAAGGTTTCAGCTGTTGGAACCGCATCACACTCCACAGTTACATCTGCAGGAAGCGCTTCGTTAAATGTCGGTGGAGTAGTATCAACCACCGTGATCGTTTGATCAGCAGACACGCTGTTACCACACTCATCGGTTACTGTCCACGTTCTAACAATAGTTTTTGTATTGCCACAAGCTGCAGTTTCCACATCAGATTCAGTAATAGTTACTGTACCACAAGTATCTGCACCAGTAGCCACACCAGTATTAGCAGACGATTCATCTTCAGTACACTCAATTGTAATATCGGCAGGAACGTTGATTGTAGGATCCGTAGTATCAACCACAGTAATAGTTTGATCAGCAGACACACTGTTACCACACTCATCAGTTACAGTCCAAGTTCTAACAATAGTTTTCGTATTACCACAAGCTGCAGTTTCAACATCAGATTCAGTAATAGTTACTGTACCACAAGTATCTGCACCAGTAGCCACACCAGTATTAGCAGACGATTCATCTTCAGTACACTCGATTGTAATATCAGCAGGTACAGAGATTGTAGGATCCGTAGTGTCAACCACTGTGATCGTTTGGTCAGCAGATACGCTGTTACCACAAGCATCCGTAGCTGTCCATGTTCTTGTTATCGTTTTTGTGTTACCACAAGCTGCTACTTCAACATCGCTGAAAGTTACATTAGGAACTGCGCAATCATCAGTTGCAGTTGCAGTACCAGTACTTGCAGGTGATGTGTCATCAGTACATTCAACTGAAGTATCGGCAGGAATTGTTAATACAGGGTCGACTGTATCAATAATAGAATAAGTAGCTGTAGTATTTGCAGTGTTACCACACTCATCAGTAGCAGTAAATGTTACCGTAATAGCACCATTAGCACAATCTACGTCAGTATTAGCACCATAGTCATTAGACCATGTAACAGTACCACAAGTATCATTAGCAGTGGCGCCAGCATTATTAGCAAGCCAAGCTTCTAGTGTACCATCAGGCGCTACACCACATTGAATTACGATATTATCTGTATTTGTATTATCTATAGTCGGTGGAGTAGTATCAACCACAGTAATGGTTTGATCAGCAGATACTGAATTACCACACTCATCGGTTACGGTCCACGTACGAACAATAGTTTTTGTATTACCACAAGAAGCCGTCTCTACATCTGATTCCGTAATGGTAACTGTACCACAAGTATCTGCACCAGTAGCCACACCAGTATTAGCAGAAGACGCATCTTCAGTACACTCTATAGTGACATCCGCAGGAACGTTGATTGTAGGATCCGTAGTATCAACCACAGTAATAGTTTGGTCAGCAGACACGCTGTTACCACACTCATCGGTTACTGTCCACGTTCTAACAATAGTTTTTGTATTGCCACAAGCTGCAGTTTCCACATCAGATTCAGTAATAGTTACTGTACCACAAGTATCTGCACCAGTAGCCACACCAGTATTAGCAGAAGACGCATCTTCAGTACACTCAATAGTGATATCAGCAGGAACGTTGATTGTAGGATCCGTAGTATCAACCACAGTAATAGTTTGATCAGCAGACACACTGTTACCACACTCATCAGTTACAGTCCAAGTTCTAACAATAGTTTTCGTATTACCACAAGCTGCAGTTTCAACATCAGATTCAGTAATAGTTACTGTACCACAAGTATCTGCACCAGTAGCCACACCGGTATTAGCAGACGATTCATCTTCAGTACACTCTATAGTGACATCCGCAGGAACGTTGATTGTAGGATCCGTAGTATCAACCACAGTAATAGTTTGGTCAGCAGACACGCTGTTACCACACTCATCAGTTACAGTCCAAGTTCTAACAATAGTTTTTGTATTGCCACAAGCTGCAGTTTCCACATCAGATTCAGTAATAGTTACTGTACCACAAGTATCTGCACCAGTAGCCACACCAGTATTAGCAGACGATTCATCTTCAGTACACTCAATTGTAATATCGGCAGGAACGTTGATTGTAGGATCCGTAGTATCAACCACAGTAATAGTTTGATCAGCAGACACACTGTTACCACACTCATCAGTTACAGTCCAAGTTCTAACAATAGTTTTCGTATTACCACAAGCTGCAGTTTCAACATCAGATTCAGTAATAGTTACTGTACCACAAGTATCTGCACCAGTAGCCACACCAGTATTAGCAGACGATTCATCTTCAGTACACTCGATTGTAATATCAGCAGGTACAGAGATTGTAGGATCCGTAGTGTCAACCACTGTGATCGTTTGGTCAGCAGACACGCTGTTACCACAAGCATCCGTAGCTGTCCATGTTCTTGTTATCGTTTTTGTGTTACCACAAGCTGCTACTTCAACATCGCTGAAAGTTACATTAGGAACTGCGCAATCATCAGTTGCAGTTGCAGTACCAGTACTTGCAGGTGATGTGTCATCAGTACATTCAACTGAAGTATCGGCAGGAATTGTTAATACAGGGTCGACTGTATCAATAATAGAATAAGTAGCTGTAGTATTTGCAGTGTTACCACACTCATCAGTAGCAGTAAATGTTACCGTAATAGCACCATTAGCACAATCTACGTCAGTATTAGCACCATAGTCATTAGACCATGTAACAGTACCACAAGTATCATTAGCAGTGGCGCCAGCATTATTAGCAAGCCAAGCTTCTAGTGTACCATCAGGCGTTATACCACATTGAATTACGATATTATCTGTATTTGTATTATCTATAGTCGGTGGAGTAGTATCGACAACCGTAATGGTTTGATCAGCAGATACTGAATTACCACACTCATCGGTTACTGTCCACGTACGAACAATAGTTTTTGTATTACCACAAGCTGCAGTTTCAACATCAGATTCCGTAATGGTTACTGTACCACAAGTATCTGCACCAGTAGCCACACCAGTATTAGCAGACGATTCATCTTCAGTACACTCAATGGTAATATCGGCAGGAACAGTGATTGTAGGTGGAGTAGTATCCTCAACTGTGATCGTTTGATCAGCAGACACGCTATTACCACACTCATCGGTTACTGTCCACGTTCTAACAATAGTTTTTGTATTACCACAAGCTGCAGTTTCCACATCAGATTCAGTAATAGTTACTGTACCACAAGTATCTGCACCAGTAGCCACACCAGTATTAGCAGACGATTCATCTTCAGTACACTCGATAGTGATATCAGCAGGAACGTTGATTGTAGGATCCGTAGTATCAACCACAGTAATAGTTTGATCAGCAGACACACTGTTACCACACTCATCAGTTACAGTCCAAGTTCTAACAATAGTTTTCGTATTACCACAAGCTGCAGTTTCAACATCAGATTCAGTAATAGTTACTGTACCACAAGTATCTGCACCAGTAGCCACACCGGTATTAGCAGACGATTCATCTTCAGTACACTCTATAGTGACATCCGCAGGAACGTTGATTGTAGGATCCGTAGTATCAACCACAGTAATAGTTTGGTCAGCAGACACGCTGTTACCACACTCATCAGTTACAGTCCAAGTTCTAACAATAGTTTTTGTATTGCCACAAGCTGCAGTTTCCACATCAGATTCAGTAATAGTTACTGTACCACAAGTATCTGCACCAGTAGCCACACCAGTATTAGCAGACGATTCATCTTCAGTACACTCAATTGTAATATCGGCAGGAACGTTGATTGTAGGATCCGTAGTATCAACCACAGTAATAGTTTGATCAGCAGACACACTGTTACCACACTCATCAGTTACGGTCCACGTACGAACAATAGTTTTTGTATTACCACAAGCTGCAGTTTCCACATCTGACTCAGTAATGGTTACTGTACCACAAGTATCTGCACCAGTAGCCACACCAGTATTAGCAGAAGACTCATCTTCAGTACACTCTATAGTGACATCTGCAGGAACATTGATTGTAGGATCAGTAGTATCAACCACAGTGATGGTTTGATCAGCAGACACGCTGTTACCACACTCATCGGTTACGGTCCACGTACGAACAATAGTTTTTGTATTACCACAAGCTGCAGTCTCAACATCTGACTCAGTAATGGTTACTGTACCACAAGTATCTACACCAGTAGCCACACCAGTATTAGCAGACGACTCATCTTCAGTACACTCAATTGTAATATCGGCAGGAACAGTGATTGTAGGTGGAGTAGTATCCTCAACAGTGATCGTTTGATCAGCAGACACGCTGTTACCACACTCATCGGTTACAGTCCAAGTTCTAACAATAGTTTTCGTATTACCACAAGCTGCAGTTTCAACATCAGATTCAGTAATCGTTACTGTACCACAAGTATCTGCACCAGTAGCCACACCAGTATTGGCAGAAGACGCATCGTCAGTACACTCAATTGTAATATCGGCAGGAACATTGATTGTAGGATCCGTAGTATCAACCACAGTAATAGTTTGATCAGCAGACACACTGTTACCACACTCATCGGTTACGGTCCAAGTTCTAACAATAGTTTTTGTATTACCACAAGCTGCAGTTTCAACATCAGATTCAGTAATAGTTACTGTACCACAAGTATCTGCACCAGTAGCCACACCAGTATTAGCAGACGATTCATCTTCAGTACACTCAATAGTGATATCAGCAGGAACGTTGATTGTAGGATCTGTAGTATCAACCACTGTGATCGTTTGGTCAGCAGATACGCTGTTACCACAAGCATCCGTAGCTGTCCATGTTCTTGTTATCGTTTTTGTGTTACCACAAGCTGCTACTTCAACATCGCTGAAAGTTACATTAGGAACTGCGCAATCATCAGTTGCAGTTGCAGTACCAGTACTTGCAGGTGATGTGTCATCAGTACATTCAACTGAAGTATCGGCAGGAATTGTTAATACAGGGTCGACTGTATCAATAATAGAATAAGTAGCTGTAGTATTTGCAGTGTTACCACACTCATCAGTAGCAGTAAATGTTACCGTAATAGCACCATTAGCACAATCTACGTCAGTATTAGCACCATAGTCATTAGACCATGTAACAGTACCACAAGTATCATTAGCAGTGGCGCCAGCATTATTAGCAAGCCAAGCTTCTAGTGTACCATCAGGCGTTATACCACATTGAATTACGATATTATCTGTATTTGTATTATCTATAGTCGGTGGAGTAGTATCGACAACCGTAATGGTTTGATCAGCAGATACTGAATTACCACACTCATCGGTTACGGTCCACGTACGAACAATAGTTTTTGTATTACCACAAGCTGCAGTTTCAACATCTGATTCCGTAATGGTTACTGTACCACAAGTATCTGCACCAGTAGCCACACCAGTATTAGCAGAAGACTCATCTTCAGTACACTCTATAGTGACATCCGCAGGAACGTTGATTGTAGGATCCGTAGTATCAACCACAGTAATAGTTTGGTCAGCAGACACGCTGTTACCACACTCATCAGTTACAGTCCAAGTTCTAACAATAGTTTTTGTATTGCCACAAGCAGCAGTTTCCACGTCTGATTCCGTTATAGTAATTGTACCACAAGTATCTGTACCAGTAGCAACACCAGTATTGGCAGACGATTCATCTTCAGTACACTCAATGGTAATATCAGCAGGAACGTTGATTGTAGGATCCGTAGTATCAACCACAGTAATGGTTTGATCAGCAGACACGCTGTTACCACACTCATCAGTTACAGTCCAAGTTCTAACAATAGTTTTTGTATTACCACAAGCTGCAGTTTCCGCATCTGACTCAGTAATGGTTACTGTACCACAAGTATCTACACCAGTAGCCACACCAGTATTAGCAGACGACTCATCTTCAGTACACTCGATTGTAATATCAGCAGGTACAGAGATTGTAGGATCCGTAGTGTCAACCACTGTGATCGTTTGGTCAGCAGATACGCTGTTACCACAAGCATCCGTAGCTGTCCATGTTCTTGTTATCGTTTTTGTGTTACCACAAGCTGCTACTTCAACATCGCTGAAAGTTACATTAGGAACTGCGCAATCATCAGTTGCAGTTGCAGTACCAGTACTTGCAGGTGATGTGTCATCAGTACATTCAACTGAAGTATCGGCAGGAATTGTTAATACAGGGTCGACTGTATCAATAATAGAATAAGTAGCTGTAGTATTTGCAGTGTTACCACACTCATCAGTAGCAGTAAATGTTACCGTAATAGCACCATTAGCACAATCTACGTCAGTATTAGCACCATAGTCATTAGACCATGTAACAGTACCACAAGTATCATTAGCAGTAGCGCCAGCATTATTAGCAAGCCAAGCTTCTAGTGTACCATCAGGCGCTACACCACATTGAATTACGATATTATCTGTATTTGTATTATCTATAGTCGGTGGAGTAGTATCAACCACAGTAATGGTTTGATCAGCAGATACTGAATTACCACACTCATCGGTTACGGTCCACGTACGAACAATAGTTTTTGTATTACCACAAGAAGCCGTCTCTACATCTGATTCCGTAATGGTTACTGTACTACAAGTATCTGCACCAGTAGCCACACCAGTATTGGCAGAAGACGCATCGTCAGTACACTCAATGGTGATATCAGCAGGTACAGAGATTGTAGGATCAGTAGTATCAACCACCGTGATCGTTTGATCAGCAGACACGCTATTACCACACTCATCGGTTACAGTCCAAGTTCTAACAATAGTTTTTGTATTACCACAAGCTGCAGTTTCAACATCAGATTCAGTAATAGTTACTGTACCACAAGTATCTGCACCAGTAGCCACACCAGTATTAGCAGACGATTCATCGTCAGTACACTCGATAGTGATATCAGCAGGTACAGAGATTGTTGGTGGAGTTGAGTCTTCTACAGTTATTATTTGTTGTGCAATCGCAATATTATTACAGTTATCTGTTATAGTAAATGTTCTTTCAACTACTACAGGACAATTTGTTGATGTAATAACATCAATATATGTTATAGATGATATATTAAAATCATCAGAAGCATTATAATTTTGGTTATTAGTAAATGCACTTTTAATGTCCGAAGAGCCAGAATCATTAAAATTAAATACAGAATTTTCAGTAGTAATATCCGAAGTTGTACAACCTTGAATACTTACTGTATTTGGCACTGAAATCGTAGGGTTCTCAGTATCGTTTACACCAATTGTAGCTGTAATTGTGGTATTACAGTTATTCGCATCAGTAATAAAAACTGTGTAAGATCCGTCGGTTAAATTTTCAAATAAATTACTAGACTGATAATTATTGCCATTGTCGATAGAGTACTGATAAGGACTTGTTCCGCCAGAAGTATTAACAGTGAAACTACCACTTGATTCACCACTGCAATCTACATTAATTACATTAAATATGTTTGCTGACAATTGAGCACTAGGCTCGGTTATGGTAGCTTGATTTGTAATCTCGCAACCGTTAGCATCGGTAATCGTAACTGTGTAATTTCCAACACCTAAATTAGATAAATCTTGCGTAATTTCACCGTTATTCCACAAATAGCTGTAAGGTGTAGTACCGCCACTAACTTCTAAATCTATGGATCCAGAATTTTCTCCGAAACAAAGAATATTATTTGTATTTGCTATTGTAGAAGATAATTCTTCGGCTGGTTGGTTAATTGTAAAGCTATCAGAAATAGAACATCCATTTGCATCAGTAACTGTTACAGTATAAGTACCACCAAAAACATTTGAAATATCTTCTGAAGTTGCTGAATTACTCCAAGAATATGTATAAGGAGGTGTGCCACCAGACACTGTTATATCAATAGCACCTGTATCTTCTAACTTACAGGCAACATCAGTTATTTGAGCTGATAAATTAAGATTTTCAATAATAATTGGATTGTTTGTAAAAGAAGTAACACATCCAACATATTTGTTTCGCACTAGCAATGCGTAAGACCCTTCGCCTAGGTCACTAAAAATAGGTGCATCTTGATAAGTTGAACCACCATCGATTGAGTACTCAAATTCTGCACCAATAGGATTATCTACAGTTATAATAAATTCATTTGTTGCGCTACAACTTATGCTAAACGTTGGGTTTGGTGGAAGGTCAATATAGGATAGTGTTACAGTACCAGTATCACATACAGAAGTGTTAGGTGCTGGTAAACAAACTTCATAATCAAAAACAACATCACCTGTGTAACCAGGTGTCGGTACATAAGTATAAGTACCGTTAGAATTTAAATTAAATGATTGTCCGGCAGGTGAAGGACCAGAGACTAATGAATATGTTGAACCACTTGGAACATTATTCTGTTTATCTAGGTCACCGCTATGCGCTTCATCAATACAGTTTGTTTTAGTCTGATCAACCGCATATTTCTGTAAAATAAAAAACTTACCGTCACCGTGATCCCTAGTGGCGGCAACAAATTCAATTTTAGTTATTTGAGATCCCGTAGGTGCTAAATTATTAAGGTAAAATAAGGCCACACCTACAGTTTGACCGTTTTCATTACATCGTCCAGATTGCCAATAATCTGAGTTGGGTAAAGGTGGGCCAAAATTACAACCTGTGTAATTTCCAGTATTTCTTACAAAGGTTTCTCCTAATTTTTGTTCAGATCCACCTCCGGCAGGTGTCCCCCAAACTTCAATATAAAAACAGTTATTGGCACCTCTTTCTGTGACAGCGAGTACACCGCCTTGATTAGATGGAATTGCCGGACTGTAAAAGATGGTTTGTTTTTGAGCATCCGTCGTTAGGGCTGCATTAAAGTTTGAGCAGATGTTTCTACCATTAGGATTTGCTTCAAAATAATAATTAAGGTTTTTACTTTGAAATGCCTGTGTAGCACTTGCAATCCAATTGCCAGCATTGCTACTACCTGAAGCTATGCCACCATTTAATCTAATATTGTTAGGATTGTGTCCATCGGGTCCCAATCTTGTCATTTCATAACTAGAAGGCACAACAAAAGTGTTGTATACTGTACCATCAATAGTTACTGACTGAATGGTAGCAGGATCACTGTTGTTGGTTTGTGTGTCATCCCACTGAAATGTTACACCAGTCTGAATAGATGGTGACTGCTGGGCAAAAAACACATTTGGTAGTGTAACTAATAATACCAATAGTATACATTTAGTTATACTTAAGCCTGAAATACAAGTGTATTTGTTTCTCATACTGTACATAATATCTTAATATGTCTTTGGTGCATTAATTATTATGTGACTTTTTTACTTTTCTGATACAGACAGCATCTATCACTTAATATTTAAAGCAACACTTTTTGTTTTGTTAATTGCAAAAAATTAGAGGGAAGTATTATTAATGCAAATGAAATCTTGAATGGATTAATATATTTTTGATTTGGGGTCATTTACATTAATTTTACAAAACAAAAGAACTTATATCTAAAATTTTAAACAAACATTAGAGTTAAAGCGCCAAAATAGTCGTTAAAACGGAAATATGCAACATTTTGTCGAAAAAAAATGCTTTTTATCGAAATACTATGAAATCAATCACACTTGTTAGACACGGAAAATCCTCATGGGAATTAGATGTTTCAGATGCACTTAGACCATTAAAAATTAGAGGAGTTAACGATGCTAAATTAGTTGCTAATCAGTTTGTTAAGTTAAATGAGCTACCTAATTTTATATATTCTAGCTCTGCAGTTAGAGCTTTTTCAACTTGCAAGATATTTTTGGAGGTATTTAATTTGTCAGAAGATTCCGTATGTGTCACAGATGAATTATACGATTTTGGAGGTGAACGTGTAGTAAATTTTATTAAAAGATTATCCAGTAATTATAATTCTGTTATGTTATTTGGGCATAATCATGCTTTTACGTCTATAGCTAATATATTTGGTGATAAATTTATAGATAATCTTCCCACAAGCGGTCTAATTAAGATTAATTTTGACATTTCTAATTGGAAAGATTTAAAACAAGGAACCACTGAACTTATAATTATCCCTAAGGAATTAAGACATGACAAAATATAAAAACACATACATAAACAGAGAATTAAGCTGGTTACAATTTAACGCACGCGTACTGCAGGAAGCTGCAGACGAGCACGTACCACTTATTGAACGTCTGAGGTTTTTAGGTATTTTTTCTAATAACTTAGATGAGTTTTTTAAAGTTAGATATGCAACTGTTAAGCGAATTTATGATGCAGGAAAAGGCGGCAAAAGTGAGCTTGGCGGCATTAAAGCAGGCGAGTTGCTAGAAGAAATTACCGAGGTGGTTATTGAGCAACAACGAGAGAGTGTAGAAATTTTAAACCAAATTGAGCAAGAGCTTGAGAGTGAAAACATTTTTATTATAAATGAAACTGAGATAGAAAAAGATCATCATGAATTTATAAAAAACTATTTCTATCATGAAATCAGTCCGGCACTTGTTGTAATTATTTTAGACGAAGATGTAGACCTACCAGAACTTAAAGATAGTGCAGGCTACTTAACCATTAAGATGTCTAATTCGGGCGGAAAAGACCAATTTGCGCTTATTGAAATTTCTAAAAGCATGGAGCGCTTTATTGTTTTACCAAGTAGAGGTGATGCCAACTTTATAATAATGGTAGACGATGTTATTAGATATTGTTTAGATGATATTTTCAATATTTTTAAGTATGACTCTATTTCGTCCCATATGATAAAAATTACTAGAGATGGTGAGCTAGACTTTGATAGCGATCTCAGCAAAAGCTTTATAGACAAAATATCTCGTAGTGTAAAAGGACGACAAAGTGGTGATCCTGTAAGGTTTGTGCATGATAAAAATATAGCACAAGACACATTGAGTTTCCTTCTAGAACGGATGGAAATAGACTCCAAAGATAGTATTATCCCTGGCGGTCGCTACCATAACCGTAGAGATTACATGGATTTTCCGAGTTTAGGAAGGACGGATTTGCTATACGATAGGATAAAACCATTACCTGTTAAGGGTTTGAGTTTACAAGAAAGTATATTTACTTCAGTAGCCAAAAAGGATTATTTAGTTTACACACCCTATCACACCTTCTCTTATGTTGTTAAGTTTTTACGAGAAGCAGCTCTAGATCCAAAAGTAAGAACCATAAAGATTACAATTTACAGGCTGGCTCAAATATCTCATGTAGCTAGCTCGCTAATAAATGCTGCCAAAAACGGAAAGTATGTTACAGTTTCTATAGAACTAAGAGCCCGTTTTGATGAAGAGGCCAATATTAATTATGCAGAACAAATGCAAGATGCAGGTGTTAATATGTTATTTGGGGTTCCTGGATTAAAAGTGCATAGTAAAATGTGCGTAATAGAACGGGAAGAAGACCATAAGCTTAAACGCTACGGTTTTATAAGTACAGGTAATTTTAACGAGTCTACAGCCAAATTTTATACAGATTTTACACTTCTTACTTCAAACTCTAAAATCTTAAAAGACATAAATAAGGTATTCAACTTTTTAGAAGTTAATTACATCGTTAACAGATACAAACATATAATAGCTTCACCTCATTATACTAAAACTAAATTATTTTCTCTAATTGATAAAGAAATTGAGAATGCCAAAAATGGTAAAAATGCTTATATAAAGTTAAAGATGAACAGTATAAGTAGCTATAAGATGGTTGATAAGCTGTACGAAGCAAGCAGAGCTGGTGTTAAAATACAAATGATTGTGAGAGGCCTTTGCTGTTTAATACCAGGTGTCCAAGGCATGAGCGAAAATATTGAGATTATAAGCATAGTAGATAAGTTTTTAGAACATACACGCCTATACATATTTTCTAATAATGATAATCCTGCGGTGTACATATCTTCTGCAGATTGGATGACAAGAAATATTGAACATAGGGTAGAAGTGAGTTGTCCAATTTATGATGAAGACATAAAACAAGAATTACAAGATCTGTTTGAGATTTGCTGGAATGATAATGTAAAGGCTAGACATATTAATGAAAAACAAGACAATACCTACCGAAGAAACGATAAACAGAAAGTAAGAGCGCAGTTTGATACATATAATTATTATTTAAAAAAGTTAGAAGGATAATATGCTGAAGATTCAAAAATATGCTGCAATAGATATTGGTTCTAATGCAGTAAGACTATTAATTTCAAATATAATAGAACAAAAAGGAAAACCTACGGTATTTAAGAAAAACTCTTTAGTCCGTGTACCTATTAGGCTTGGTGCAGATGTTTTTATTAATGGTGAAATATCAGAATATAACCAACAACGAATGATAGATACCATGATGGCCTTTAGTCTACTCATGAAATCTCATGGAGTCGTTAGATATAAAGCCTGTGCCACTTCAGCAATGAGAGAGGCCGAAAATAGTGACAAGCTAACTGATAGTATCATCAAAAATTGCGGAATTAGTATCGATATCATAGACGGCGAAGAAGAGGCCGCCATTATTGCGGCTACAGACCTCAGTAGCTATATCGATGAAAATAAAACCTATCTATATGTAGATGTAGGTGGTGGTAGTACAGAGTTTTCTATAATACACAACGGTAATAAAATTAAGTCAAAATCTTTTAAAGTTGGTACCGTAAGACTTCTAAATGACATAGTTACCAGAGAAACTTGGAATGATCTTGAGCTTTGGATCAAAGAAAACGCCACAAAGTACGATAAAATAGATTTAATTGGTTCTGGTGGTAACATTAATAAAATATTTAAAATTTCTGGTAAGGCATTAGGCAAACCTTTAACCTATTTTTACTTGTCTAATTACTACACAATGCTACAAAACTATTCTTACGAAGAGCGTATTACTGAGCTTAACCTTAACCAAGATAGAGCAGATGTAATTATTCCGGCAACGCGCATATACCTGTCAGCTATGAAATGGAGTGGTGCCAAAGATATATATGTACCAAAGATCGGCTTATCAGACGGTATTATTAAAAGTATCTATTTTGAAACTGTTTCTAGCGTTGTTGTATAGTAATTATACCGAAAAATTACCGTTCAACTAATTTTTTCTTTTTAAAATCTATACATTTACAAGAGTTTTATAATTTAATTTATATTCGCGGTCTCAAATTAAAGATTATGAAAAAATTTTTACTTGCCTCATTATTAGTAGGCCTTACAACAATTTGTATGGCTCAAGAAGTGCGCTATGGTGTAAGGGGTGCACTAAATGTGTCTAATCTAGATTTTGATCCAGATGCAACTTTTGAAAATAAACACAGAAATGGCTTTGCCTTTGCAGGTTTTGTTGAGTACGGCTTTTCTGAAGAGTTAGCTTTGCATACAGAGTTGCAGTGGTCTGCAGAAGGTGGAAAAGATGAAGATCTAAGAGCCGATTATATACAAATGCCAATTTTATTAAAATTGTCTACCTCTGATAGATTGTCTTTTATGTCAGGACCACAAGTAGCGTTAAAAACATGGCAAAACAATGATGGTTTTTCAACATTTGCTTTTTCTGGAGTTATTGGTGCAGAATATATGATAACTGATGAGTTATTTGTTGATGCAAGATTTTCTTATGGATTAACAAACATCTTAGATGAAGATAATCTACCCAATCTAGAAGCTAAAAACCATGTAATGCAATTTGGTTTTGGGATAAAGATTTAAAAAGAAAAATTTAAATAATTTTTGAAGGCTTTAACCTATGGTTAAGGCCTTTATTTTTTTATAAACTTTAGACTTTTAGTTGAAGAATCCCCAATGACGAAATTAATGAAGTAAACACCAGAAACTACATCTTCAACATTAATAGAATTACTATTCAGAATAGATGACTTTACTTGTTTACCATCGATGGCGTATATGGTGTACTGTAAGTTTTCTGATAAAAGCTGATTGTCTATATTAAGCAAAAGCTTGTCTTCAACAGGGTTTTGTAGTAAAGAAATAGCATATTGATTCACATTATATTCATCTAAGGATAAAGTGGTATCACCAAAAATTAATCTTGCGCCAAGCAAATCAGTTAGAATTAATGCGGAACCATTATCTATAATTTCAAATTCGAAGAAGTTGGTGGTTTCAGTACCTAGTATTTGAAAATAGGTTGACTCATATGTACCTGTAGCACATCCAGATAATGATTGTACAAAATTGCTAATGCTTATATTATTTGCACCATTGAATGAAACAAAATAATTAGCAAAAAGAGCTTCACATTCACCTCCACCATTAGCTTCAGGTAGATTTAAAAACATATCAATATTATTAGTGAAATTAAGGTTAGGAAAATCACCTTCTGGTATATCAATAATAGGGTTTCCGGGAATATCTATATGATGCAGCCACCATGTTGATGCTAGTAGAGTGGTTGGAGCTTGTTTGCCAAACACTAGTGAATTTCCATCTGTATTTGTTAAGGTTAAGATTTGTTCTTCACCCATTCCCGTAATTGAATAGGTGTGAATACAGTCTATATTACAGTTTAATTCATTATAATAAAGTTCCTCATAAATAGCATAAGGTGCAGTATAACAATCATCTGTAAATGTAGCAGAAATATTAATTGTGATTTGATTAGTATCTACTGAATACGAACCATTAGAAGCATTACAGCCATGACCAGAACTAAAACTTAAAGTTCCTGGTAAATCACCTGAACCGTTTGTGAATTCGAGATTAAAAACAGTATAGCTATTATAATAATTAGGATAAGTTACACCTTCTTTAACTATATAGTCTAAATACCAAGTACCTATTAAATCAGTTTGACCATGAGAACTAAAACTGATAAAGGTGAAGAAGCTAATTAAAGCGTAAATGTGTTTCATGGAAATTAGAGCTAATTATAACTCTAATTTATAAAATATTATCCATGTACAGTTTCTTTTTTACTTAAATCTTTCATGATGTCTGCTTCATATTCAAGGAGTTGCTGCCATTTTTGGTCTACCTCTTTTCTTTCACCATATTGCCTTGCAAAGTTTAAGAACATGGTATAGTGGTTGGCTTCACTAATCATTAATTTCCTATAAAATTTAGCTAGCTTTTTATCTTCAAGTTCTTCAGAGAGTAATCTAAAACGTTCACAGCTACGCGCTTCAATTAAAGCTGCATAGAGCAATCTGTGAACCAATTGTGTGGTTCTACTTCCGCCTTTTGGAAAAAACTTTAAGAGAGCAAGTACATACTCATCTTTACGATCCCTACCTAGTGTCCAGCCACGTTCTAAGATAAGGTCGTGCACCATTTTAAAATGACTCATTTCTTCCTCAACCAAGTCAATCATTTCTTGGACCAGCTCTGTATACTCAGGGAATCCTACAATCAATGAAATTGCAGTACTAGCGGCTTTCTGCTCACAATAAGCGTGGTCAGTTAATATTTCTTCAATATTTTTTTCTACAATGTTTACCCATCTTGGGTCTGTTGGGAGTTTAAGGCCTAACATAGTTTTAATAGTTTTCAGTTTGAATGAAGTTTGCTTTTCCTTTGTCGTTAATCAATATTTTATGATGGGATACCTTATCAGTTTCAGGTATTGCATATACTACATCTATTGCTACTGTGTTGGTATAGCTTGGGTCATCATCTACTTGTATAGCGTTTAATATGGCAAGTTTATCAAAGTTATAAAGCTCTGAACCTTTTACCAGATTAGGATTAAATTTAAAAGCTTTATTCGCTTTTTGCTTATCGAAACTTTTGTTATAAATGACTTTATTATTTTTTTCTACTAAAATATCAAACTTAAAATTCCGATAATATGTTTGATAGTTAATAGTGTCTTTTATTTTAGTGAAGAGGACACTATTGTCCATATCAGTATAGGCTTTTATCTTAACTCTAAAGCCATTGCTGAGTGTAGTGTCTACCTTGTGTTCTGTATAATTCTCAGGTTTATGAATATCGACTTGTACAGATACCGTTTTTTTAAATTCTTCAATATCTTCTACTAAAGCCTGATTCTTGGTTATGCGTCCTTCACAGCTAACAAATCCAATAGTTACGATTAAAAGTAAAAAAAGTAAGTTTCTCATAAGTTTATATGTCTAATCCGAAGGTTTTCTTTAGTAATTCTATATTTGGATTCTTTTCTTTTAGCTTTTCGTATTTTTCTCTTGGTGTAAAGGCATACTTTTTTGCCACTTCCTCATTTACAGTAATGTCTAAATGAAGGTCATAGTTTTTTAGTGTTTTGCGTAAATAGGCGAGAAGTGGGAATTGCGCACGTTCTAACTCTATCTTGTTAGTATTGTTTGAATATGTGAGATAAATTGCAGTGCCCTTTAGTTTAGGCTTATCCATTTGCAGTATGGAAGCTAATATTTTTTCACCTTTTTTAGACATAGAATTGATGTAGTCATTCCAGACTTTAGTTAATGCGTCTTGAGACACAGGTTCTTTTGGTAAGTCTTCCTCGTCTATAACAACATCTAATTGCCGTATTTGATGCTCTTTTTTCTCTCTAATACTTTTTAATGATAAGCCAGAAGTTGCTTTTTTAGCTTTATCGATTGATATTTTTGGAATTGTAATAGGCTCAGAAACTGCTGTAAGTGTTTCTTTCAGTTCTTCTTTTTTCTCAACCTTTGGTTGTTGCACAGTAGGTTTTGCCTGTTCTGTTGGTTTATTAACAGTAATTGGTGTAATACCTTTTGCCTGAAAATAAGAAGGTGGAATTATGAAATGTCTGTCATTTTTTTTTTCTCCATCAAAAGTGATAGAGGCTAGTTGCATAAGTGTTAACTCAACCAGTAATCTTTGGTTTTTACTCGTTTTGTATTTTAAGTCGCAATCGTTGGCGAGCTCTATGCCTTTAAGTAAGAATGTGTTTGATGTTTTTCGAGATTGCTCTAGATATTTTTGCTTGGTCTCCTCACCAACTTCTAGCAATTCTATTGTGGCTTGATTTTTACAAACCATTAAATCTCTAAAATGCGACGCCAAACCAGCAATGTAATGATGGCCATCAAACCCTTTAGATAATATGGTATTAAACTGCACCAATACATCAGGAATTTTGTTTTCTAAGATTAAATTAGTACTCTCAAAATACGTTTCATAATCTAAAACATTAAGATTTTCGGTTACAGCTTGTCTGGTTAAATTTTTACCAGAAAAACTTACAACTCTATCAAAAATAGATAAAGCATCTCGCATGGCACCGTCAGATTTCTGTGCAATAATATGTAAAGCATCATCTTCTGCAGTTACACCTTGTTCTTCTGCTATGTACTTTAAGTATTCTTTTGCATCGGTTACGGTAATGCGTTTAAAATCAAATATTTGACATCTCGATAAAATCGTTGGAATAATTTTATGCTTTTCTGTAGTTGCCAGTATAAATATACAGTGCTTTGGTGGCTCTTCTAAGGTTTTAAGAAATGCATTAAATGCCGATTGAGAAAGCATGTGCACCTCATCTATAATGTACACTTTATATTTACCGACTTGTGGTGGAATCCTAACTTGGTCGGTTAAGTTTCTAATATCATCTACAGAGTTGTTGGAGGCTGCATCTAACTCAAAAATATTGAAGGCAAAATCTTCATCATCGCTTGTATTACCGTCACTATTTATCATTTTTGCTAAAATACGAGCGCATGTGGTTTTACCAACACCACGTGGTCCCGTAAAAAGTAAAGCCTGTGCTAAATGATTGTTTTCAATAGCATTGAGCAATGTATTGGTAATGGCTTGTTGGCCAACAACATCCTTAAAGGTTTGTGGTCTATACTTACGTGCCGAAACTACAAAATGCTCCATTGAAAAGTAACTAAAACACAAATTTAAGAATAACCACAAAATAGCCATTTCTCTAGATTAAAATTTAATAGGAGTTATTAACAATTTATGTAATTTTGACGGCTAGTAAATCGCCTTATCGATTCTAATTTAATTAGGGTAGGAAAGTCCGAACACCATAGTGCAAGCATAGTGGTTAATAGCCACCAGCCGAGAGGTTAGGAAAAGTGCAACAGAAAGTATGTACAGGTAATGCTGTAGTGAAATCAGGTAAACTCTATGCGGTGCAATGTCATGTATACCAACGTTTGAGGGCTGCACGTTCGATGTTGGAGGGTAGGCAGCTAAAGTTTGCTGGTAACAGTAAACGTAGATAAATGATAAGGGTTGAAACTATAAAGGTCTCAATACAGAATTCGGCTTATAGATTTGCTGGTTTTAAAACGAGCTTCGTGTTAAACGCGAAGCTTTGTTTTTAATCATATTTAAAAAAACTAAACATATTACCACCATATTTTTTAGAATAGGAGTAGTGCTCCATATGGCTTAATTCTGTGTGTTTAGAGTGCTCTATGATTAAAAGTCCTTCTTCCTGGAGTAAATTATTGTTAAATATCAACTCAGGAATTTTTGAGAATAGTTCTACATTAAAATCATATGGAGGATCGGCAAAAATGATGCTGTATTGCTGGTTATTATTTTCTAAAAATTTAAAAACATCACTTTTTATAGTTGTTATAGGCATCTCAAATGCTTCTGCAGTAGTGTTTATAAATTTTATGCAGCCAAAGTGATCGTCTACAGCTGTAATTTGCTCTGTGCCTCTTGAGGCGAATTCGTAACTGATATTTCCTGTGCCAGAAAATAAATCTAATACAGAGATATCATCAAAATAATATTGATTGTTAAGAATGTTAAAGAGGGCTTCTTTGGCCATATCTGTAGTGGGCCGCACTGGCAATCTCGAAGGTGCTACAATCTTTCGACCTTTAAATGTTCCGGTGATGATGCGCATTAAAACGTATTTAGAATCAAATGATAATGATGTAATTTGCTTGTGACGATGTTTTCAGAATACTTAAAATTAAAGTTATTTCTCTCAAACTCTACATGTCTTATGTATGTGTATAATAAATGATATAATTTATCATTTTTATCAATGGTTCCGCTTATTTGCAATACAGTCGTCTCAACATCGAGGTTTAATTGTTCAAAAACAAACAGAACATAGTAAATAAAATCTTCTTTACTATGGTATTCAAAAACATTAAATAATTGAAGTTTTTTATTTTCTACCACTGTTATTTCAATCATAGTTTTGTTAACATGAAGATATACTTCTGTATTATGACTTTCGCCTGCTTTTTGTAAAACAGCATCTAATAATACGGTAGAAGAGTGTTTGTAGGTGAACTCGCCAAAGGTTTCAAAAATATAATTGTTGATGTTAATGTAAGGTATATACACGTTTATACTTTTATTAACTGCAACATCATCATGCGTAATATAGTCTGTTTTTAGGATTTTTGTATTGAATTTTAAATAGTCGGCTTTATTGCTTTCGTCATAAAGTGCTTTGGGTACCAGTGTTGAAAGCTCATTTTGGTGTATAATTGTAACAGCATCAAACGTGTCTGAAAATACTGAGTTGGCACTTAATTCTGTTTTTAAGCGATTTAGTACATCAAAAGGGTTTAATTTAGCACTAAACGCAATTTTATTGAGATACTCAATAGTGTTGATGGTTCTGTTTAGTATACAAAAAGAAAGCCCATTCAAATTAACTTGAATGGACAATTCTTTGATATTATTTTTATTCAAAACTTATTCCTTTACAGACAAGTCCTTGCCCCAATTTCCGCTGGTATTAACTTCTTCCATGGAACCAATTTTAACTGATGCACCCTTAACACCTGCAATAGATACAGCTTGGCGTTCTTTTTCTATTAGGTATTTTTCTTGTCCATCTAATACAATAGACTTATCTACACTTGCTTCAAACACCGGAATGTCTTCTAACTTTCCCGCTTGTAACTTAAACTTTGCATCTTCTTTACCAACGCCAACTTTTGCTAAGTTTTTATATCGCTTATCGCCTTTAAAAATTGAGTCTTTAACATTCCAATAGTCTAAAGTATCTATAATTGTAATGGTTTTAAACGTCTCTACGCCACCAAAGGCACGTGTACGCTCAACGTCTAAGACTGTGCTGTCGCGTCTTTGGGTAATTGGAATACTATCGTTTTCAATAAAATTTATCAGTTTATCAAAACTACCAGCGTATTCTCCATTAACTTCCTTATATGCTAGCTGAGAATCTCTAATATCTACCAACCTATCGATAACAACTTTATAACGCTCTACTTTTAACTGGTTGAATTGTATCTCTTTGTATACAGACATAAAGGTAATATACCCAAGAAAAATAATAAGTGCCCAAAGCACTAAATTAATGATCGGTTTTAATTTTCTAGGAACAAACTTGTCTATTAACCATACAATGAGGATGGTTAATAGAATAATACCAATTATTGCTGCAATTACCATTTTTTAGTTTTTATTTATTAATTAGCTCTCTCGCAAATCTACAATTTTTTTTTATTGGGAAAAATAATCTAAATAAAAATCATTGAAAATAAAGATCGGTTTTTTATGAAATTATAATAATGCTATATTGCTTATAATTTAATTCTATATGATCACCAATGCTTCTGCATTTTACACACTATTAAAGTCTAAATTTCCATTTGCACCTACTAATAAGCAAGATAAGGTGTTAATGCAATTGTCACAGTTTATTTTTAATAAGTCTTCAAATGAGACATATTTATTAAAAGGCTATGCAGGTACAGGAAAAACAAGTATTGTGGGTACCATAGTAAACAATTTATGGCAAGCAAAAAAAAGTGCTGTGCTAATGGCACCTACAGGTAGGGCAGCAAAAGTAATTTCTAATTATTCTAAAAAAGAAGCCTTTACAATACACAGAAAAATTTATTACCCGAAGAAAGAAAAAGGAGGTGGAGTAACCTTTGTAATGCAGCCCAACAAGCACAGAAACACACTATTTATTGTTGATGAAGCCTCTATGATACCAGACGCTCCATCAGATTCTAAATTGTTTGAAAACGGATCGTTACTAGATGATTTAATGCAATATGTGTATTCTGGTCACCAGTGCAAATTATTATTAATAGGTGATAAAGCACAATTACCACCAGTAAAATCAGATTTAAGTCCAGCGTTAGATTCAGATAAATTAAGCCTAAATTATAATAAAGATATTTTTGGTGTTGAATTGGACGAAGTCGTTAGGCAAGAGCAAAACTCTGGCATTTTAGAAAACGCTACAGAGCTAAGGGCTACGCTAGATTCTGGATTTTTTGAGAGCTTCAAATTCAATATTAAACCATATAAAGATATTGTAAGATTAGTCGATGGCTACGAAATAATGGATGCTATTAATGACGCCTACAGCAGCAATGGCTATGAAGAAACAGCAATCATAGTTAGAAGCAACAAAAGAGCAAACCTTTACAACAAACAGATAAGAGAACGCATATTATTTAACGAAAGTGAATTATCTGCAGGTGACTATCTTATGGTCGTTAAGAACAACTACTTTTGGATAAAACCAACAACCGAAGCAGGCTTCATTGCTAATGGTGATATCATTGAGGTTTTAGAAATCTTTAGTATTAAAGAATTATACGGTTTTAAATTTGCAGAAGTAAAGGTAAAAATGGTAGATTATCCACGAATGCGACCCTTTGAAACCGTTTTACTATTAGATACAATACATGTAGAAAGTGCTTCTCTAAGTTATGAAGAATCCAATAGACTTTATCAAGAAGTAGCTAAAGATTATGCAAATGAAACAAGTAATTATAAGCGTTTTTTAGGAGTTAAAAACAACAAGTATTTTAACGCATTGCAGGTTAAGTTTTCTTATGCAATAACATGCCATAAATCGCAAGGTGGTCAATGGAATACAATATTTGTAGAACAACCTTACTTACCAAACGGCATGGATAAAGATTATTTACGTTGGCTATATACTGCTGTTACTCGCGCCAAAGAGAAACTCTATCTTATAGGATTTAAAGATGAAATGTTTGCAGAAAACGACGCTATTTAAAATAGAAAACTTTATTTTTGAATACTGATAAAGCAGATATATGAAGATTATATCAATGATTCCTGCACGTTATAGTGCATCACGTTTTCCGGGTAAATTAATGCAAAATTTAGCCGGAAAATCAGTAATCCTAAGAACTTACGAAGCCACATTAGCAACAAACCTCTTTGATGAAGTCTATGTTGTAACAGACAGTACCATTATCTATAACGAAATAATAAACCATGGCGGAAAAGCCATCATGAGCCAAAAAGAGCACGAATCTGGTAGTGATAGAATTGCAGAAGCTGTAGCAAATATAGATTGTGATATCGTGGTAAACGTTCAAGGTGACGAGCCATTTACAGAACGCGAGAGTTTAAGTAAAGTATTAGAGGTTTACAAGGATGATACCAAAAACGAAATTGATTTAGCATCTTTAATGGTAGAAATTACCGATTGGGATGAAATTTCCAATCCAAATACAGTAAAGGTTATTGTAGATCATAAGAACTTTGCTTTGTATTTTTCTAGAAGTCCAATACCATATCCTAGAGACAAAGAAGCAGGAGCGAGATATTTTAAGCATAAAGGCATTTATGCCTTTAGAAAACAAGCTTTATTAGATTTTACCGTTTTACCAATGCAATATATTGAAGCCACAGAAAAGATAGAATGTATCAGATATTTAGAATATGGTAAAAAAATTAAAATGGTAGAGACAAAGGTACAAGGGGTAGAAATTGACACTCCAGAGGATTTAGAAAGAGCTAAAAAATTGTGGAAATAGTTTGTGCTGAACAGTCACACTTAGCTTATCGAAGTGTTGTTCTAGTAACTATTTATGAAAAATGATTAATACTTATAACAACATAAAAGTCATAGGCTTTGATGCAGACGATACGCTGTGGGTCAATGAAACCTATTTTAGAGAGGCAGAAGAGGAGGTTGGGCGTTTGTTGTCGCATTACGAGACACCAAATAAAATAGACCAAGAGCTTTTTAAAATGGAAATGAAAAATCTACCTACCTATGGTTATGGAGTAAAGGGTTTTGTGTTGTCTATGGTAGAATTAGCCATTGCGCTATCCAATAGCAGAGTCTCTAACGATATAATTTCTAAGATCTTAGATATCGGTAAAGATATGATTAATAAACCCATTGAATTACTAGACGGAGTTGAGGAGGTTTTAAAAACTTTATCTAAAGATTACAGATTAATCCTTGTCACAAAAGGCGATTTGTTAGATCAAGAACGTAAGCTAGAAAAATCCGGATTGTTAGATTATTTTCATCATATAGAAGTATTGAGCGAAAAACAAGAAGCCAACTACGAAAAACTCTTAAAACATTTAGATATTCAGCCATCGGAATTTTTAATGATAGGTAACTCATTAAAATCTGATATTTTGCCCTTGGTAAACATTGGCGCAAAAGCCATACACGTTCCTTTTCATACCACTTGGCAACATGAAAAAGTGAGTAAAAAAGAAACAAACGGTCTAGAATATAAAACGGTTGCCAACCTAAAAGAGATTTTAAATTTTATAAAGGCTAAATAAACAAACTAAGTTTTATTTTTGTTAAAGATTAAAAAGTAAATGACATATAAAAATTATCCAATGGTGTCTAGAGTTGTTTTTGGACGCGGAAGTTTCAATCAATTAGATGAAATTTTGGCACCCAAAAGAAAAGGACGCAATGCGCCATTTATATTTTATGTAGATGATGTCTTTAAAGGCAATCATTGGTTAACTTCAAGAATTACCCTCTCATATAAAGACAAGATCATTTACGTACCCACCAAAGAAGAGCCTAAAACATCACAAATAGATCAGCTAGTAGAAGATATTATCTTAGAATATAGTGAGTTGCCTTCTGGTATCATAGGCATAGGTGGCGGTATAGTAATGGATATAGCCAAAGCAGTTTCTCTGATGCTTACTAATAAAGGCCAGTCTAAAGATTACCAAGGTTGGGACCTAATAAAAAACCCAGCCATTTATCATGTTGGTATACCAACTATTTCTGGAACGGGAGCAGAAGTATCTAGAACCACAATCTTAACAGGACCAGAGCGCAAATTAGGAATTAACAGTGATTATACACCGTTTGACCAAGTGATTTTAGATCCTGAATTAACCAAAGATGTTCCAAGAAATCAGTGGTTTTATACAGGTATGGACTGTTTTGTACATTGTGTAGAGTCTCTCAACGGTTCTTATCTTAACGCATTTAGCCAAAGCTACGGAGAAAAGGCTTTTGAGCTCTGTGAAGAAATTTTCTTAGGCGATAGTTTATCTAAAGAAGCATCACAAGATAAATTAATGATGGCATCATGGCATGGCGGTATGAGTATTGCATATTCTCAGGTAGGTGTAGCGCACGCCATGAGTTACGGGCTAAGTTACCTTCTAGGCATTAAACATGGTATTGGTAACTGCATAGTATTTGATCATTTAAAGGATTATTATCCTAGCGGAGTCGCCATGTTCAAAAAAATGAAAGAAAAGCATGGTATCGAGCTTCCGCAAGGTATCTGTGCAGAATTAGACAACAATCAACTAAACAAAATGATTGATGTAGCCTTAAGCTTAGAACCATTATGGGAAAATGCTATAGGTAAAAATTGGAAAGCAAAGATTACCAGAGACACACTGCTAGCACTCTATAAAAAAATGTAAAATGCGCTGGTTAGCTAGGTTTATTTATTTTAAAGTTTTAGGGTGGAAAATTCTGGGCAACACTAATTTCTCAAAAGATAAAATTAAAAAGGCGGTTATCATTGCTTTACCTCATACAAGCTGGCACGATTTTTACATTGGTATTTTATTACGAAAAATTACAGGTGTTAAAACTAATTTTGTAGCAAAAAAAGAACTATTTAAATGGCCATTTGGTTATTATTTTAGAGCAGTAGGTGGAAAAGCCTTAGACAGAACTTCTGGTCAAAATAAAGTTGAAGCTATCGCTCAATTATTTAATAAGGAAGAAGAATTTAGGTTAACACTAGCACCAGAAGGAACGCGAAAAAAAGTTGAAAATTGGCGGACAGGATTTTACTACATAGCAAAAGCAGCTAACGTGCCAATTATAATGTTTACCTTAGATTTTAAAAATAAGCAAAACAAAATTTCTGAACCTTTTTACCCTACAGATGATATTGAAGAAGATTTTAAATTTATGGAAGCCTTTTATCAAGGTGTTGAAGGTAAAGTGAAAGAGTATAGTTAAAATTTTGGCATAAGATTTGCAAAGTTTATTATGAAATGAAACATAAAGTAAACACTTAAGTCCCTAAAAAGAAACATTGCCTTAAAAAAAAGCTATCTATTTACTTAGGTAGCTTTTTTTTGTCTATATACTTGTTGAGCAAATCATTGGTTCTAGCTTGTAATTTCTTTTTAAAAAAACCCGTGTTACCTAAAAGCCAACCCTTAATTCCTATAGCCTGTTTTGCCCAAATGTAAAGACTAAAGCAGTCTGTGTGTCTTACTATTAAACCGTCTTTAAACTCAAAGGTTGCCCTAATTTTATTATGAACATTCCTGCCCGTTTTACTAAAGGTGTAAAAGGCTTCCCAGGAGGCTGAGTTATCAGTAATATTTGTAACTTCAATTCTAAAGTTTTTATCTTTTTGAGAATCGCAAAGCATATACCACATTTCAATTGCTCTTACGCCATTTAAAGTGCCAAAAGCTGGGTCTTCAAAAACAATATCCTCATGATATAATGATGTCATTGCAGAAGCATTTAACTGTTTAAACGCATCGTAAAACTTAGTAATTGTATGTTTCATGATCTTTAATTTAAATTTAAATAAATAATTTAAATATTTATAAAACCATCTTTATCATAATTACGTAAGTATGTCAGAACAAGGGTGAGATAAATCTTTGGGCTTAAATTCCAACATATACTTTTTACTTTGGCGTTGAATTTAGCTTAGGGATTAGAAAAGATTAAGATAGGTGACGCTTAGCCTTTTTTATCTACCTTATTCGATTCTTTTAACCATTAATAATTTTTTTTGAGTTTTAAAAATTGTTATGAAAGAGAGAAAAGGCTTCCGACATTGGAAGCCTTTTTGAGTTTAAAAAATAGAGCACATTTGAATAATACAAAGGTACAAAGGCATACCTAATGTAATATTAAATGGAAATGTAATTGCCAATGCCATAGGCAAATACAAACTTGGATTAGCTTTTGGTACTGCAATACGCATTGCCGCAGGTACTGCTATGTAAGAAGCACTAGCCGCTAGTATAGCAAATAATAACCGGTTTCCTTCGCTTTGTGTAAATATAGAACTTACAACTGCCACTAAACTTCCGTTTATAATCGGAATAATGATAGCAAATACAAGAGCGAACCACCCTTTTTTAAGAAAAGAAGATAATTTTTTACCACTAGTAATACCCATGTCTAATAGAAACACAGCTAAAAACCCCTTAAAAATATCTGTTGTAAATGGTTTTATGCCTTCTGCCTGTTGTTCGCTAGCCAAAAAACCAACAACTAAACTTCCTAGAATTAAAAGAACGCTGCCATTGGTTAAGGCATGTTTTGCAACTTTTCCCATTGACATTTTTATGGCATTTTCTTTGTCGTATATAGAAATGAGCAGCAGACCTATAATTATCGAGGGTGCTTCCATTAAAGCCATTACTGCTACCATATGACCACCAAATGATATCTGCTCGATCTCTAAAAATGATATTGCTGTAACAAATGTTACAGCACTTACAGACCCATAAGAAGCTGCTATAGCACCAGCATTGGCTACACTAAACTTTCGCCTTAAGATAAAGTATGTGTAAATAGGTACTGCAATAGCTAATAATATGCCAAATAAAAGCGACCAAATTATTTCTAAATTTAGGTCGCTGTGAGAGAGTTCTTGTCCACCTTTAAAACCAATTGATAAAAGCAGATAGAGCGAAATAAATTTTGAGGAATTAGGAGGTATTTCTAAATCACTTTTTAACTGTACTGCAATAATGCCTAAAAAGAAAAACAGTAATGCAGGATTTGTTAAATTATCGAATAATAAATGCAGATCCATTGTAAAATAGTCTCAGAAAGGATATGATATTTTAGGTTGATGTTATTTTACAAACGATATATTAAGTGTACCATTAATAACCACATTATAGCCTTCCTTTCTAGCAATTGAAATGTAATCCTTAGCTATTTGTTTTTCTTTTAAAAGTTCGTCAATTCTACTACATTCATATTTTGTATCTGCCTGTTCCTGTCCTATGCAGAGACTTAACTTTTGTAGTCTATGAAAGTTTATCTTTTCTTCAATTAGCACATTAATTAAAAAATCGGCTTCAGATGGTCTAAATAAACCTTCTACTAGATTAACCTCTTGGGTTGCTTTTTCTATTTTGTTTTTTGTTTTTGTGTCAGACATATTGTTTTTCGTTAATTATTTAATTTAGTTTCTGTAAGTCTTATTATGCATATGCACGATATAATAAAGGCACATACAGCAAGGTATTCTATAAAAATATTGTCATTAATATATGATAGGGTAATGAGACCAGATAAAATCAACAACGTAATTGCTACTTGAATTTTAGTGCGCTGCGCTGCTTTTTTTTCATCTAACTCAACATCTTTAAAGTTTGAATTTGGTTCAATTCTATCCATTATCTACTGATTTTAAATTCTAGGCAAAATTGAAACATTTTTTTTATTTATTTTTATATATATTTTTAATCATATATATAATTATTATTTATGAATTATACGTTACATCAATTACAGATCTTTCTAAAAATTACTCAGCTAAAGAGTATTACAAAAGCTTCCGAAGCTTTATTTTTGAGTCAACCTGCTGTTTCAATTCAGTTAAAAAAATTTCAAGATCAGTTTTCTATACCGCTTACAGAGGTAGTTGGGAGGCAACTTTATGTTACTGATTTTGGATGGGAAATTGCAGAAGCTGCCGAAAAAATCCTTAACGAGGTAGATGCAATTAATTACAAGACAATGTCATTTAAAGGCCAGGTTGCAGGTAGGTTGAAAATTTCGGTTGTATCTACCGGAAAGTATGTTATGCCGTATTTTTTATCTGACTTTACAAATAAAAATAAGGGTGTAGATCTTATCATGGATGTTACCAATAAACAAAGTGTTGTTAAAAGTCTTGAGAATAACGAAGTTGATTTTTCCTTAGTTTCCGTAATACCAGACCAGCTGAGTTTAAATAGGGTAGAACTCATGGAAAACAAACTATATCTTGTAGGAGGCACCAAGGATAAATTTAACCGTAAGGTATCTACAAAGAAAATTTTTGAAACCTACCCAATGTTATACAGAGAGGATGGCTCTGCTACACGTAATGCCATGGAGTCTTTTATAGCCAGTCATAATATTAGTACGCCCAAACGAATGGAGCTTACATCAAATGAAGCACTTAAGCAAGCAGTAATAGCAGGTTTAGGATATTCCATAATGCCTATGATAGGTATAAAGAACGAATTAAAAAATGGTGATTTAAAAATTATTCCTTTTAAAGGACTACCTATTACAACCAACTGGAACTTAGTCTGGCAGAAATCTAAAAACCTCTCGCCTGTGGCCAAAGCATATTTGGAGTTTTTAAACAAAGAAAAGGAAAGAATTATAAGAGAGAACTTTGATTGGTATGAGGCTTACTAAATCCGTTTTAGTTTTTTTATTAAACGACGTACGTTGTTATATAAAAAAGCGTTTGTTTTTACATAGTAAAACGAAATAAAACACACTAATGTTAAAAATAAAACTGCACCAATAATGGCTTGCCAAGGCAATAAGGTTTTTCCTAGGATTTGATGTAATCCTACACCTGTAAAGCTTCCATAAATAATTATAAAGTGAATAACATATATGGATAGGGTTTTTTGTCCTATTTTAAGTAATAACGGTTGTTTTATATATTGCTCTATTGCATAGAAAACAGCAAACAGTATCAGTACGTTACCCAATCTGGTAAACAAATAATTATAATAAGCCACGTCCTTTAAAAGCTCTATATCTGTAATAAAATATAATTGCATTAAAAGCCAACTAGACTTAAAAATAAAAAACAGTCCGCAAAATATAAAACCTAATATAATACCAACTTTAAATTTTGGCCGTTCTAGGTACCTGTAGAAGATAGTGGCTATAAAAGCACCAAAGGCAACATATCCAAACCATGGAATAATATTAAAAACAGAGCCATAGTCTTTTGTTAGCCAATTAGCAAAAACTCTTGGTACATTTGGTAAATCTAAGAATCTATAAAGCGGTTCTGTAAGAAAAAGAGTAAAACCAAAAAAACACATTAGTGCTGAAAACAAAAGTGTTTTTTTTAAGGTAAATTTATAAATTCCAACCACTAAAATGAGTGATAACCCTATACATTGTAATACATCTATAAGTAAGAAGTAAGGTGAATTAAAATTACCATATAGCCATTGAAAAATTGGTGCACGCAAAAGGTAGCCTATACCTATTAATAAAAGACCTCTGTATAATCCTTTTTTTATTCTAAACGCTACGTTACCGCTGCGTTTTGCTTTTATTAGTAGGTAGGAGAATATTAATCCAGAAATTGTAAAAAAGGTTGGTGCAGTAATACCTCTAAAATATTTCCACACAATAAAAACTGTATTATTGTCATCTCTGTAAGACACATCTAAGAGTGTGTCAATAAAATGACCCTGTAACATCATTAAGATAGCAAAAGCTCTTACAGCATCAATAAAATAAAGACGTTGTTTGCTCAATTTGAAATGAGTTGAATAACAAAGATAGAGTTTACGTATTTAATTGTCCTTAAAAAATTAAGTTTCTAGTGCAGAGCACAAAAAAGAGAGCATAAACTCTCTTTAACTTTTTGAAATATTTAGATAAGCTCTTAGCCTTCTATTTCTTCCATTGTATGATACACATTTTGAACGTCATCATCTTCCTCTAGCTTTTCGAGAAGTTTTTCTACGTCTTCAGCCTGCTCTGGTGTAAGTTTTTTTGTAACCTGTGGAATACGCTCAAAACCAGACGAAACAATTTCAATATTATTATCTTCTAAGTAAGATTGTATACTACCAAAACTTTCAAAAGGCGCATATATTATAACGCTAGTTACCTCATTTCCGTCTGCATCTGTGTCGGTATCTTCAAAGATTTCTTCTACACCAAAATCTATAAGTTCGAGCTCTAGTGCTTCTAAATCTAAATCATCACCTTTTATTTTAAAATTACAGGTATGATCAAACATAAAAACTACAGAACCAGATGTGCCCAAGCTACCGTCACATTTGTTAAAATAGCTACGAACATTCGCAACTGTACGCGTATTATTATCTGTTGCTGTTTCTATGAGAACTGCAATGCCGTGTTGCGCGTAACCTTCGAAAATTACTTCTTTATAGTCTCCCTGGTTTTTATCTGAGGCACGCTTTATGGCGCGTTCTATATTATCTTTTGGCATATTTACAGATTTTGCATTCTGTATTACTGCCCTTAGACGGGAGTTGCTGTCTGGATCTGGTCCACCTTCTTTTACAGCCATTACAATGTCTTTGCCAATACGAGTAAAAGCTTTACTCATGGCAGACCACCGTTTCATTTTTCTTGCTTTTCTAAATTCAAAAGCTCTTCCCATAGTGATTAAAATTTATTCGCGTAAAAGTAATTAATTAAGTTAAATATTTTAAAGTCTAATCTTCTGCTTCTACAATAGCTTCTATAGCTTCAGCTAGGTCAAAATCTTTTTGCGTTACACCACCTGCATCATGCGTAGATAACGATATTTTTAAAACGTTGTATACGTTACTCCAATTGGGATGATGATTTAATGCTTCACACTCAAAAGCAATTCTGCTCATAGCGCTAAAACAATCTTTAAAGTTGTTAAATTCTAGTTCTGCATGAATAGCATTATCATAATATTCCCATTCAGGAAAGTGAAGCAATTTTTTTTCAATTGTAGAATCATCTAATTTCATATGTTATGTTTTTTATTAACCGAATTTAATAAAATACCATGTGGTAGTCAAGATTATTTTATAAGTTCTTCTAAAACCTTATCACTGGTAATTTGAAGATGCTTAGGTAATTTATTAAACTTTGGTAAAACGGCAAGGTAACGGTCGTCGTTAGTGGTGTAAACATGCTTTAGTGATACTTTTTGGGGACTAATTGCTTCTAAAATCTGTTTTACAAATTCATCATGATGCACCAAATCTGTACTTCCTAAATGAAATATCCCATATTTGTTTCTATTAATAATGTAATGGATTTGCTGTGTTACTTTTTTATCTAGTGTAACATTCATAATGAGATTGGGAAAGATTTCAACCGATTCGTTTTCTGCAATACATAGTTTCATTTCTTGTATTCTGGGACATTGTTGACCAAAAACCATTGGTAACCTTAATATAGCTACTTGTTTTTTTGGCAGACGTAGCAACATATTCTCAATTTTTATTTTAAAATGCCCATAAATGCTATGACTTAACGTTTTATCTAGCTCGTAACTTGGGTATTTGCTGTATGCATCAAAAACATTGGCAGATGACAAAAAGATAATTTTTGTGCCATACTCTAGTGCATACTCAGCGATGTGTTGATGTGCAATGGTCTGTGCGGTAAAATCTCCTCTAATTACAGAAATTACAATTGTGGGTTTTGTAGCATTTAAAATTTCGTAAACATCGTCTTCTTCAACATTATATTGAAAAAAATGTTTATTACTTTCAAACATTTTTTTGGGAGTTCTATAGGTGCCATAGGTTTTAAAATAAGGGCCCAATTCCTTATAAAGGGCATTACCTATGTAGCCACTAGCCCCAAGAATAAGGATTCTGTGTTTGCTTAAATGCTTCTTCATTAATTCCTACTACCTAATTCTCAAAACGTTTTATCCTTTATAAAACGGTAATTTTACAACCGTTGCAGGAATAGCCTTTTTACGCACCTGAATATTAATTTTACTATCTACTTTAGAGAAAACTTTAGGCACATAACCTAGGCCAATGCCAATCCCTAAGCTAGGGCTCATTGTACCAGAAGTTACATTACCAATGGTATTACCATTATTATCTACTATGTCGTAACCTTGACGTGGAATACCTCTTTCGTCTAACTTAAAAGCGACTAATTTGTGCTCTGGTGTGCGTTCTTTTTCTGCTTGTAAGGCTTCACTGTTTGTAAATTCTTTGTTGAATTTGCAAATCCAACTTAAACCAGCTTCAATTGGCGACGTAGTATCATCTATATCATTTCCATATAAACAATAACCCATTTCTAAACGTAAGGTGTCTCTTGCTGCTAAGCCAATTGGCTTAATGCCGAAGTCGGCACCAGCTTCTAATACTTTATCCCAAATTTGCTTTACTTCAGAGTTTTTACAATATATCTCAAAACCACCACTACCAGTGTAACCAGTAGCAGAGATAATTACATGCTCTATACCTGCAAAATCACCAACAACAAAATTGTAGAATGTAATAGCAGATAAATCATGACTAGATAATGACTGCATAGCTTCAACAGCTTTTGGACCTTGTATTGCTAAAAGTGAATAATCTTCACTTAAATCTCGCATATCTGCACCAACATCATTTTTTGAAGTAATCCAGTTCCAGTCTTTTTCAATATTACTGGCATTTACAACAAGTAAATAGGTTTCGTCTTTAACTTTATAAATAATTAGATCGTCTACAATTCCTCCATCATCATTTGGTAAGCAACTGTATTGTGCTTTTCCAATTTCTAATTTTGAAGCGTCATTACTCGATACTTTTTGAATAAGCTCTAAAGCATGTGGGCCTTCAATTAAAAATTCGCCCATATGAGACACATCAAAAACACCAACAGCTTTACGTACAGTTTCGTGTTCTATGTTTACACCTTCATATTGTACAGGCATATTGTATCCTGCAAAAGGAACCATTTTTGCGCCTAGAGCTACGTGTGTTTCTGTTAAAGCAGTATTTTTCATCTAAATATATTTTATGACCTAAAATTAGGATTATAGTCGGTTTAAAAAAGTTGCGCTAAATTAAAGAATTTTTATGGCTTATTATCATAAAAAAAGCCACCAGATTTTGGTAGCTTTATTAATATATTTTTAATAATTAGAACTGATACCTAATACCTAAGGCAATATCAAAATCTAAGTCGTCTCTAAAGTCACCAAAACCAAGCTCTGGTCTAAAGTCTAAAGATAGAAGCAATGGGATGTCAAAGTTATATTCAATCCCTATATCTCCGGCAACAAATAAAAATGTTTCGTCATCAAAATCATTGTCATCAAAGCTATAAGAGCCTAAGCCTCCACCAGCACCAGCATACCAGTTAAAGTTTCCGTCTAATTGCCAAACCCATTGGTATAATCCTGTCAATTTAAAACCATCGTATCTGTTTCCACTTCTCCACCCTAAGTCAACCTCTAGGCGGTTGTTATCGCCAAGAGCGCGTTGATATGATATCTCTGCACCAAAGCCATCGCTATCTCCAAGTCTAAGACCAATAGCGTTATCAGCAATTTCTTGCGCGCTTGCGGCAAAAGTAAAACTTGCAAAAACTGTAAGTAATAAAATTATTTTTTTCATAAGAATTTTGAGTTTTAGTGTTTATATTTCCAACAAGTTGTTTTATTGTTAAACCATAATAACGACGAAATTATGTTAAAATTGAGTTTGAACAATGAGATTTAAGACAACATTAATAGTTGTTAATGTTGAATATTTGAATTAACATGACTGCAAATTTAGAAGCACATTTACAGATCTTAAGCAAGAATTTTGAAGGCGAAATTTACTTTGATGATTTAATGCTGAAGCTCTACGCGACCGATGCATCAGTATATAGAATGTTGCCAACAGCAGTGGCTTTGCCCAAAACAAAAGCAGATATTAAAAAACTTATTGCGTTTGCAAATATTCATAATATAGGACTTATACCCAGAACTGCCGGAACTTCTTTGGCAGGGCAAGTTGTGGGCAAAGGTATTATAGTAGATGTTTCTAAATATTTTACTCAAATTATAAAGGTCAATGAGGTTAAAAAAACTGTTACAGTTCAACCTGGTGTGGTAAGAGATCAACTAAATAACCATCTAAAACCTTATGGTTTGTTTTTTGGACCTAATACCTCCACATCAAATCGTTGTATGATTGGTGGTATGGTAGGTAATAATTCTTCAGGAACTACATCGATTCAGTATGGTGTAACACGAGATAAGGTACTAAGTTTAAAAACACTTTTAAGTAACGGGAGTGAAGCTGCCTTTGAGACAATAACAAAAGATGATTTTCTTCGAAAAACAAAAGAAAACACCTTAGAAGGGCATATTTATAAATCGATTTATGAAGAATTAAAATCTGAATCAGTACAAAAACAAATAAAGGAGAACTTCCCTAAAGCCAGTATTCATAGAAGAAATACAGGTTATGCGATCGATGAATTAATTAAATCTGAAGTTTTCTCTAATTCGGCATCTGAGCGTAGTCAAAGTTCAAAATTCAACATGTGCAAATTGCTAGCAGGAAGTGAAGGTACACTTGCATTTACAACAGAAATAACGCTTCAACTAGATGATTTACCACCAAAAAATAGTGCTATGGTGGCTTTTCATTTTGAAAGCATAGCAAATTGTATGAAGGCTGTAAAACCATTAATGCAACACAATTTGCATACGTGTGAGATGATGGATGACACTATATTAAATCTCACAAAGCATAATAAAATGCAGCAAGAAAACAGAGTATTTATAGAAGGAAATCCTACAGCTATTTTAATGTGCGAGCTAAAAGCTGAAACTCAAGGCGCATTAGATCTTGAAATTAAAAACCTTGTAAAGACAGCTGATGAGCTCGGTTTAAGTTATGCAGCTCCAATTCTTAAAGGCGAAAACATTACCAAAGCATTAGAGTTGCGGAAAGCAGGTTTAGGGCTTTTGGGCAACATGATTGGTGATAAAAAAGCAGTGGCTTGTATTGAAGATACTGCTGTGGCTTTAGATGATTTGGATGCTTACATTGAAGAGTTTACAACACTTATGCGCTCTTATAACCAAAACGCAGTGTACTATGCGCATGCTGGAGCTGGTGAATTGCATCTTAGACCAATTTTAGATTTAAAACAGTCTGAGGATGTTAAATTGTTTAGAGCTATAACCACTGATGTCGCCAAACTTGTAAAGAAATATCAAGGCTCTATGTCTGGCGAGCATGGTGATGGTATTGTGCGTGCTGAGTTTATTCCTTTAATGATTGGTGAAGCAAATTATCAATTATTAAAACGAATAAAATCAGCCTTTGATGTTGATAATATTTTTAATCCTGGAAAGATTGTAGATGCTTTTCCAATGGATAAAAATTTACGGTACAAAAGTGATAGAGAAGAACCGCAAATAGAAACGTTTTTAGATTTTTCACACTCCAAAGGTATTCTTCGTGAAGCCGAAAAATGCAATGGGTCTGGTGATTGTAGAAAGTTACCAGAGTTTGGTGGAGTAATGTGTCCGAGTTACAGAGCTACACGAAACGAAAAAGATACCACAAGAGCGCGAGCTAATGCGTTACGTGAGTATTTAACAAATTCTGAAAAGAAGAATAAATTTAACCATAAAGAATTAAAAGATGTTTTTAGCCTTTGCCTAAGCTGTAAAGCATGTGCAAGTGAATGTCCAAGTAGTGTAGATGTCGCAAGCTTAAAAGCCGAATTTTTATATCAATATCAAAAAGAAAACGGAGTAACTTTTAAAGATAAGTTTTATGCCAATGCAACTAAGTATAACAGAATGGCATCTCGTTTTCCTAGTTTAGCTAATGTATTATTTACAACAAAATTTATACGAGGTTTTATGAATGCTTCTTTAGATCTTCATCCTAAAAGAAGTTTGCCTTTGTTTTCTAAATCATTTTCTAAATGGGCTAAAAAGAAATCATTTCTTGTACGAAACCCAATTAAAGAAGTTTACTTGTTTGTAGATGAGTTTAGTAACTCTTTAGAATTTGATATAGTTTTAGATCTTAAAGTATTACTTTTTAATTTAGGGTATAATGTTATAGATATAAGTCATTTAGAAAGCGGTAGAAGTTTTTTGTCTAAAGGGTTTTTAAAAGAGGCTAAGGCTATAGCTGATAAGAATATAACGTTCTTTAAAAATTTTATTAATGACGATTTTCCTTTGATAGGTATAGAACCTTCAGCCATATTAACATTTAAAGATGAATACTTAAAATTAGCAGATGATAAAATGGCAGCAAAATCTATTGCAGATCGTACTTTTTTGATAGAAGAGTTCATTCAAAAAGAAATTGAAATAGGTAACATTACTTCCAATCAATTTACCAAAGAAAGCAAAACGGTTAAATTTCATGGCCATTGCTATCAAAAGGCGTCAGGTAATCAAAAATCAAGTTTCGATATTCTTAATTTACCAAAAAATTACAAAGTTACCATAATACCAAGTGGCTGCTGTGGAATGGCAGGTAGTTTTGGCTATGAAAAAGATAACTATGAAATTAGTATGCAAATAGGTGAGCAAACGTTGTTTCCTGCTGTAAGAAAAGCGTCAGATGATACTATAATTGCAGCAAATGGCACAAGTTGTAGACATCAAATAAAAGATGGTACAGGACGTATTGCTAAGCATCCTGTTTCAATTCTTAGAGAAGCTTTAGTTTAACTTTTTCTTTTTGGGTTGCTCTACAATGGTAATGGCAGCAATAAGATCTTTAACATCCATATCCTTTAGATCTTCGTCGGCAAAGAAAGGAGAAAGTTTGTCATTATTGTAGTTATAGACTTTCCAGCGTTTAAATTGATACTCCAATGCCGTAAAATTCTCTACCCAATCACCAGAGTTTAAATAGGTGGTTTTACCGTGCTTGTTTTCTTTAATAAGCATTTTTGGCTGATGTATATGACCGCAAACCACATAATCATAACCATTTTTTATTGCAAGATCAGTAGCAACTTTTTCAAAGTCATTTATATACTTCACAGCACCTTTAACACTGTTTTTAATGCGTTTAGAAAGGGAATATCGCTCTTTTCCAAGCTTCTCTAATCCCCAATTCACCACGCTATTCATTAAAATTAAAAGGTCATATCCCCAACCACCAAGCTTGGCAAGCCATTTAGCATTTTGTATAGAAATATCAAAAACATCACCATGAAAAAACCATGCCTTTTTACCATCTAAATCAAGAACTAGTTTATTTACAATAGAGATGTTTCCGATGGCTGTATCGGTAAATTTTCTAAGCATTTCATCATGGTTGCCTGTAATGTAAATGACTTCAGTGCCATTTGCAGCAAAGTCCATCACTTTTTTTATAACGCTTAAATGAGATTTTGGGAAGTAACGTTTTTTAAATTGCCAGATATCAACAATATCGCCGTTAAGAATTAACTTCTTAGGCTCAATACTGTTTAAGTAGGTTAAAAGTTGTTTGGCCTGGCAGCCAAACGTTCCTAAATGAACATCAGATATTACCGCTATTTCTACTTTTCTCTTTAAATTCAAGGCTAAAAATCAATGCTACAAATTACATGTATAGTTATTAACTGATTGTAATGATATAATTAACTAACTATGAGTAAACTGTTACGAAATTGTTATGAGAAAAGTTGTGTTAAAATCACTGGATTTGAAGTTATAATGAATCTCAAAAAACAGATGATGATTTTTGTTTCTGTAATAATACATTTACATTAGCGTAAAATAAGAATTAATGGCAGGAAATTCTTTCGGCAAACTATTTAAACTCACAACTTTTGGTGAATCTCATGGTGTTGCAATAGGTGGAATAATTGATGGATGTCCATCGGGTTTAAAATTAGATTTTGAGGCAATTCAAAACGAACTAAATAGGCGTAAACCAGGACAGTCTAAAATTGTAACGCAACGTAAAGAACCAGATACAGTAGAATTTTTGTCTGGTATTTTTGAAGGCGTAACAACAGGAACTCCAATAGGTTTTGTGATAAAAAACACTAACCAAAAATCAAAAGATTATTCGCATATCAAAGAGGTATACAGACCTAGTCATGCAGACTACACATACGATAAAAAATATGGTGTAAGAGATTACAGAGGCGGAGGAAGAAGTTCTGCACGTGAAACTGCAAGTAGAGTAGTGGCTGGTGCTATTGCTAAGCAAATGTTATCTTCAATAAAGATTAATGCTTTCACCTCTTCTGTAGGTGATATTTTTATAGATAAACCTTATCAGGATTTAGATTTTAGTAAAATTGAATCTAATATCATCCGTTGCCCTGACGAAGCTTCTGCTGAAAAAATGATTGCCAAAGTAAAAGAAGTTAAAAAACAAGGCGATACTATTGGAGGTACCGTAACTTGCGTATTACAAAATGTACCATCAGGATTGGGCGAGCCTGTTTTTGACAAACTACACGCTGAGTTAGGCAAAGCCATGTTATCGATAAACGCAGTAAAAGGTTTTGAGTATGGAAGTGGTTTTTGTGGTGCAAAAATGATTGGTAGCGAACATAACGATAAGTTTAATGAGGATGGAAGTACACAAACCAATTTATCAGGAGGTATACAAGGCGGTATTAGTAACGGTATGGACATTTACTTTAGAGTTGCGTTTAAGCCAGTTGCAACAACATTACAAAAACAAGAAACTATAAACAGCAAAGGCGAAACTGTAGTAATGCAAGGTAAAGGTAGACATGATCCTTGTGTTGTACCGCGTGCTGTGCCAATCGTAGAGGCTATGGCAGCCTTGGTTTTGGCGGATTACACACTCCTACGTAGACAGGAGTCTAATGATTGGTAATGAATTTCTGAGGAAGCAGAAATTTCAGAACATAAAAGTAAGTTTAATTAAAAAGATTCCTGTATTCGCAGGAAGTATGTATGAAGAAACTAGCATTACACTGGAAGATTATTATAGGAATGATTCTGGGAATTATTTTTGGATTCATTATGAATGCCGTGAATGGTCAGCAATTTGTTACCGATTGGATAGCACCTTTTGGCACTATATTTATTAATCTGTTAAAATTAATCGCAGTCCCATTAATACTAGCTTCATTAATAAAAGGAATTTCAGATTTAAAAGACATTTCTAAAATAAGAGATATGGGTTTGCGCACTATCACCATTTATATTGGTACAACATTAGTTGCTATTGTAATTGGACTATCTATTGTAAATATTGTACAACCCGGAACAGGAATGCCAAAAGACACTATTGAAAAAATTAAGACAAAGTATGAAAATGACGAAGGTGTCACTGATAAATTAACCAAAGCTAGTGCCCAAAAAGATTCTGGACCACTACAAGCATTAGTAGATATTTTTCCTAGTAATATTTTTCAGGCCATGGGTGAAGCAAAAATGTTACAGGTGATATTTTTTGCGCTATTTGTAGGAATTTGTTTGCTTTTAATTGGTGATGAGAAAGCCAAACCCATGATAGATATTTTTGATTCGCTCAATGAAGTCGTCATGAAAATGGTAGATCTGATTATGTTGTTTGCGCCATATGCAGTATTTGCGCTTATGGCAAATGTTATTATTGCATTTGATGATACCGAAATATTATTGAAACTACTTCAATATGCATTATGTGTTGTGGTAGGTTTGTTATTAATGATTTGTTTCTATCTGCTATTAGTGAAGATTTTTACAAAAAAATCGCCAATGTGGTTTCTTAATAAAATTAGTCCGGCTCAGTTATTAGCATTTTCAACAAGTAGCAGTGCAGCTACACTTCCTGTAACTATGGAGCGTGTTGAAGAACATCTCGGTGTAGACAAAGAAGTTTCTGGTTTTGTTTTACCAGTTGGCGCAACTGTTAATATGGATGGAACTAGTTTATACCAAGGTATAGCGGCAGTGTTTATTATGCAAGTTATTTGGCCCGAAGGGTTAACCTTTACTAATCAGTTGGTTATTGTATTAACAGCGCTATTAGCATCAATTGGTAGTGCAGCGGTACCAAGTGCAGGTATGGTGATGTTGGTGATAGTTTTAGAGTCGATTGGTTTTCCTGCTGAACTACTTCCCATAGGACTCGCGTTAATATTTGCAGTAGACAGACCGTTAGATATGTGTAGAACAGTAGTAAATGTTACTGGAGATGCTACTGTCTCTATGATGGTTGCTAAATCTTTAGGTAAACTTCATGACGACCCTAAGCCGAAGGAATGGGATGATAATTATAAAAAAGTAAAATAAGTTTGCTAATTATAATTTCATTAAATTAGACAGTCCATTAACCAACAATACATAGATTTAGATGAATATTTGCTTTATAATGTATCCTTGGGATAAAGTAGATCCCGAAAATGATACTAGTCTTGCCTTGATAAAAGAGTGCTCTAAAAGAGGTCATGGCGTAGCCATGTGCACTCCAGCCAACTTAACAATTAGAGATAGTGTTACTAATGCTTTTTGTAATGTTATTGGTAGAATGGATAAGGTGCCCTCAACCCTTAAATCATTCTATAATAAAGTGAAATTAAGAGAAGAAATGCTGCCGCTAGCAGGATTTGATGCTATTTTTTTTAGAGCAAATCCACCTTTAGATCCCATAATGCTCAATTTTTTGGATTCAGTAAAAGATGATGTATTCATTATAAATTCTTTAGAAGGCATGCGTGAGGCCAATAATAAGCTATATACTGCTGCATTTGGAGATGCCCACAGTAATATCATTCCAAATACGCATGTTTCAAAAAATAAAAAGTATTTGGTGCGTCAGATTAAGGAATCTAAGGCAGATAAAATGATTATAAAACCTCTAAATGGATTTGGAGGTTCAGGAGTTATTCTGATAGAAAAGTCAGCTATGAGCAATATTAATTCGCTTTTAGATTTCTATATATCTAATTCCGATGGCACTTCTAATTATGTCATCTTACAAGATTATATAGAAGGCGCTGACCAAGGCGATGTAAGGATTTTAATGCTAAACGGCGAGCCTGTTGGTGCTATGAAACGTGTTCCTGGTTCTGACGATCATCGTTCTAACGTCTCAGCAGGAGGGAGCGTACAAAAGCATACACTTACTAAGGCAGAGAAGGCACTATGCAAACAAATAGGACCAAAACTGGTTAAAGATGGTTTATACTTTGTGGGTATAGATGTTATTGGAGGTAAATTGGTTGAAGTTAATGTAATGTCACCAGGCGGAATTACCTACATCAATAAAGTGTACAAGAATAAGATTAAGGTTGAAGAAAAGGTTATTGACTTCTTAGAAAGTAAGGTACTAGATCAACTTCAAGCTTTTGACAGACGTACAAGACTTCGTAAGGCTGTTGATGAGGCTTAAATTTATTTTGATGAGAAGTAATACTTTATTCATTTCAATAATTACTCTTTTTTGCTTTTATAATTGCGCTACTAAGAGATATAAAAAATCTAAATTTCATGATGGCAAATGCGAATATTTGTATGTTGATGATTTTTCTGGAACGTCCATCTCAACCTCAGATTTTATAGTTCAAAAAGATACTATATCGGTCAGTGCTTTAAAGTTTGAGTGTACTTATTCAGCATTTTATACTTCTTGGGTAATGTATAATAATTATGGGGAATGGAATGATGGTGTTCAACCAGAAAATAGCTACAATACCTATCTTATTTGGAAAGACATAGATTTGTTTTCTAATGGTGGTAAATATACTGTAGTAACGTATGGTGCAGAAAAACCTAGTGATATTTATTCATCATTAATGGTATTTGATGATAAGGGAAGAGACATGCTTTTTGAAAACTCTGGAGTTAAAACTAAATTAATTGATTTATTTTCGACTGAGATTAGGAAGAAAAAGAAGAAAAAATTAAAATCTATTTTTCATCAAAAATACATTAAGCAATTTAGACCTGAATTTTGGGAAACATACAAGACTTATCCTAACGTAAAAATCTATATAGAATAACGATTATGAAAACAATCGACTGGACAAGAGACGAACTTGTGGCATATATTTTATTATTTGCTGCAAACTCAGACTTTAAAGAAAACAATAAAGAGCGTAATGTCATTATTTCTAAAGTAGATATGAAAACCTTTTCAGAAATTCATGATGAGTTTGATAAGGATAACGACTACCAAGGCATCCAAAAAATAATGACTAGTCTTAGACAGCATAATTACGATAGAGAAGATGTAGAAATCCTTCTAGAAGATATAAAAACGCTGTTTTTTTCAGATGGCGATTTTAATATTAATGAACGCATTATGCTGAAATCTTTAGAACGACTCTTCAAGACTTTATAATGGAGCGACTTTCAATAAATGCTATTGTAGCTAAAATAGAAACAGAAGAAACCTTTCATGCAGTTTCTGATGATTATTCTTTTACTTTAAAAGTAGATGATTATGTGCCTTATGTATGCGGAGCAGTGCATGATGGGCAACAATTTAGAAAAGACCTTTGGGATAATTGCCTACACTCAGCGTATGATAGGTGGTATGAAGAAGATCCTGAAACCAAAAACATGGTTATTTCTCATCCTATAGTAATTTCTGGTTGCGATTCACGTTTCGAATATGACCTTAATAGAGATCCGAGCAATGCCGTTTTTGATACTGCTTGGGGAAAACAACTTTGGAAGCATCCTTTACCAAAAACCGAAAAAACCAAAAGTCTGCAGAAACATGCTAGTTTTTATAAAGTCGTAAAAGCATTAATCTCCAAGATTGAAGAAAAGTTTGGTGTGTGCATAGTTTACGATATGCATAGTTATAATTGGCAACGTTGGGATAGGGAAGTGCCAACATGGAATTTAGGAACCTCTAATATTGATAACAATCGCTTTGGTGAAGAAGTGGAATCTTGGCGATGTATGCTAGAAAGTATCGAGTTGCCTAATGATATAAAGCAAACAGCCAAGATTAACGATACCTTTCAAGGAAATGGATATTTCTTAAAATTCATTACCAATACTTTTGAAAATACTTTAGTTTTGGCAACCGAAATAGCTAAGGTGTATTGCGATGAATATAAACAGATAATTTATCCCGAAGTTGTTGCTGCTGTAGAACAGCAATTAAAGACACTTATACCGAAGCATGCAGACGAATTTTACACAAAGTTTAAGGCCTAATGTCCCAGATTAAGACTACAGAAGAGTTTCAAGATTTATTTGATATTGATGCTAATCTTAACAGGTTGGTAAAGAATATAGAGTTACTAAATTATATCAACCCTCAGAATATTGCTGCAGAAAAGAAAAAGTTCTATTCAGCAAAATTTAATTACGAACCAGAGTTTAATTATCCAAAAATGCGATTTAATGGTTACAAGTTACATCGCTTATTTTTTTCGCAGCGTCTAGAGCGTATAGAAGATGAGGCTATTAGACAGTTGTATGAAGACATTATTTACGAATATTCTGGTTTAATAGAATGTATAGAAACTATTGGTCAAGGTCGTAAGTTTTATTTTAATAGTCTTAAGAGTTTTGGTACTCCAACCGAAAAAGACATTGAAAACGCAAAGTTTATTCTACGCTTTGATGATTCTGAGTTTGATGAGGAAATGCTCCCTATGTATAACGCGAGTGAAGCTAGAGATTATTTTGCTGAATTTTCTAAGCGCTACGATTTTAAATACAACATAAAGATTTCTAATAATCTTTCTGCAGCTGCCATGGTTTTGAATAATACGCAAACTTTGGTATTAAGAAAAAGTCATAAATACAGTTTAAATCAGCTTAAAGTATTATCAAATCACGAGATTGGAGTACACATGGTAACGACTTTTAATGCACTAGAACAACCATTAAAAGTATTTTCTAATGGTTTACCTAACAATGTTGAAACTCAAGAAGGTTTGGCAGTGTATTCTGAATTTATGAGTGGTTGCTTAACTATTGAACGGTTAAAAGAGCTGGCATTTAGGGTTATTGCTGTAGACAGCCTAAATAAAGGGTATAATTTTGCTGACACATTCCATTTGTTACACAACCAACATAAGCTAAACCGAGATAAAGCTTTTGCAATTACCTTAAGAGTACACAGAGGTGGTGGATTTACAAAAGATCATCTATACCTTAAAGGCATTAGAAATATTTATAAATACGCTAAAGCTGGAAATGATCTAGGTGTCTTGTTGACAGGTAAAGTTAGTCAAGAATATATACCTACTATGAACAAACTTATTGATCTTGGCTTAGCAGTAAAACCAAAGTATTTTACAGATGCCTATGTGGTAAATGACAATACTAATCCTAACTTAGATTTTATTTTAAAGAGTTTAAAGTAAAAACCTCAAAGCTAAATATTTTCTATCCATATTTTCAGGATACCTCAAAGAAGTTAGACTTATTTCTTTAAGGAATTTAACTCGTTCCTAACTAACAGAAGTTAGGGTTAAACTGAAAATTATCTTGCCTTGAGGCTTAAAATTACTAAGCTTAAAACCATTAACTTAAAAAAGCTCGCAACCAAAAGTATCTTAAGCTATGTTTTTAGAAAACTAGTATTTAGCAAGGTTTTGTTTTCAGTAAGTAAATGGTGTTTCTCAGTGAGTATGCTATCATGTTATAGAAGATATGTGCATTTTTAACATTTAGAACAATAATAATGGGTTTATATCGAGTTTTTTCAATTAGACAAAGTTGATTGTTTTATTTTTGAGTAAACAAAATTGTGCTATTAACCAATTCGAATTTCCCTCAAAACGAATTGAATTTTGTTTGAGTTAAATTAGTTTTAAGTAAGTTGTTAATTTGAAGAAGGCCTTTTAGAATTTATTTTAAAAGGCTTTTTTACATCAAGAATTTAGCTTTTAACTCAGGTGTAGGTATCATACATGCATCTTTCTTTCCGTACCATTTGTATCGATTTTTAGCTACAAAGTCATAAACCCAGTTTCTAATAAACGCAGGTATCAGAAAAAATATAGCCATTAATTTTGTCGGAAAATTAAGTTGTTTTGCAACGTACAAAGCTGCGGTAGATTTATGATAAACCTTTTGCTCTAATGGATTATAAAGTAAAATAGAGTCTACTTTATTAGTGTCTATTTTAAATTGAGATGTTATAGATTTTCCAATGTCGCTTTGGAGTGGTGCAAACAAGAACTTATTCTTTGTGTCGCGTTTAATCACATACAAGACACTGCTGTTGCAAAGATTGCATACACCATCAAAAAGTATAAGTTGCTTATTTTTTGGCACACCGTTCACCATATTACAAAGATAAGGTTTAGAACAGTTATTGAGATTGGTATTAACAAGGTCTTAAGGCAATTATTTTTTTGCTTGGACTAGTTCCAATAAATTGAGGCTTACGTTAGTTGTAAACATACCATAATTAACGATTGCTTTACCTTTTTCAATGTCTTCAATATTGCCTACTGCCTTTCCATCGTGCATTCGCACGCGATCTCCAACCTTTAATATTGGTTTTGGCTTTTCTATAACCACTTCTTGCTTTTTGGCAGCTTTCTTCTTTTTACGTATGACTTCAACTTTCTTTTCAGCCTCTTGTTTTATCTGCTTTTCTTTGGCTTTTTCTGCTCGCTTTTGTTTAGCAGACATTTTTTTGCGCTTAGCATTTTCTATTTGTACGAGTCTGAATAACTCAGACATCAATTCGCGCTTTCGTTTATTTTCAAGAAACTTCTCCGCAAGATCGTTAACTTTCTGTCCGAGATAAATTAACCGTTGATTACTATCATACAATTCTTGAAAGCTTTCTAACTTCTTCTGAATCTTTTCATTAGTTGCTTCAAGCTTTTCAGCTTCAGAAAGTTTCTTCTTTTCGTTTTCTTTTAGAGAGCGCTCAGTACGTTCTAGCTTACTGCGTTCTTTTTGTAGTTTAGCAATTGTAGCATCAAACCTTACTTTGCCTCGTTCTATCTTCTTTTTTGATTTGTTGATTAAACTGTATGGAATACCATTTTTCTGCGCTACTTCAAAGGTAAAAGAACTTCCTGCTTGTCCTGTAACAAGCTTGTACATAGGTTCTAAGCTCTTTTCATTAAAAAGCATATTGGCGTTTTGCATGTGTGGTAATTCATTAGCCAATAATTTTAAGTTAGAGTAGTGGGTTGTAATTATTCCAAAAGCTTCTCGTTCATAAAAAACTTCTAAAAATGTTTCAGCCAAAGCTCCACCAAGCTCAGGATCACTACCAGTACCAAATTCATCTATTAAAAAAAGCGTTTTGTTATTGACTTTCTTTAAAAAATAATTCATTTGTTTTAATCTATAACTGTAGGTGCTCAGATGATTTTCGATGGATTGATTATCGCCAATATCACTCACTACACGATCAAAAAGACAAGCTACACTGCGCTCATGAACTGGAATAAGCATACCGCTTTGCAACATAACTTGTAATAAACCAACCGTTTTTAGCGTAATACTTTTACCACCAGCATTTGGGCCAGAAATAACGATAATTCTATTGTCGCTAGACAATGCCACTGTTTGTGGAAAAGTTTTCTCACCTTTTTCATTATTTGTTAAATAGAGTAGTGGATGGTAAGCATCTTTTAATAACAGTTTGCGTTCACTGCTTATTTCTGGTAATATGCCATTCATGCTTCTAGCGTATTTTGCCTTTGCAGAAATGACATCTATCTTAGTTAAAAATGTTTGATAATCGTTTAATAGTGGAAGAAAGAGCCTTATGTAATCAGTTAATTCCTTCAGAATTTTGATGACTTCTTCTTTTTCTTCGTATTCTAAGTTGTTGAGTTCTCTGGTATATTGTAAGGTCGTTTCTGGTTCTATGTAAACTATACTACCAGTTTTACTACCTCCCATTATAGCACCTCTTACCTTGCGTCTGTACATTGCTTTTACAGCAAGCACACGTCTGTTATCTACAACAGATTCCCTAATGTCATCTAAGTAATCTAAACCATGATATCTTGAAAGGGCTGATGAAAAACTACTGTTAATCTTTCCTTTAAGCTTACCGATTTCTTGTCTTAATGTAGAAAGCTGTGGTGAGGCATCATCTTTAATATCACCAAAGCGGTCTACAACAGCATCAACCTGTTCTATAATTGCAGTGGTAACTTCAATATGGGTACTATATTGATATAATTTTGGATAATATTCTTTAAACTTTTCTAAAAACTTAACAATTGCATTAGACGTAAGTGACATACTAACGAGCTTTTGCAAACTCGCCACTTCTAAATAAGTGTTTTCAATATTTAGAAGTTTAATTTCTTTTGAAATCGGATCAAACCCATGATTAGGAATTCGGTTATCATTATCAAAAGAAGATAGGTATTCATTGACGTACTCTAACTCACGCAGCAATTGTGTTTCAACCTCAATAGGTCGTATATTTAATACAGCGGCTTTACCTAAGGCTGTTATGGTGTGTTCGGAAATTTGTTCTAAAACCGTGAAAAACTCAAGGTCTTTCAGGGTTTTTTCATGAATACGTATCATGAGGTTTTTTTAATTTTAGAATTGCAAATTTAGGTTAAAAGTAGCGATATGCCTAATGCCATGGAAAACCCCATAATGAATAAAACAACGTTTAAAAAGTGTTTTCTAATGATTCAGTCATCTTATAAAAAAATCGCCTAAAACAGTTTAGGCGATTTTTAAATATTGATTATAAACGCTTTTATTTTTGTTTATCATCGATAATTAATGGTGTTTGGCCATCAGTTACGATAATTTTAGCATTTGGTGAATTGCTAAGTTTTTCAAAAGCTTGAATTGCCCGCAAGCGAAGCAACAATTCATTTAGTCCAACGCTTAGTTCTTGATTGGCTTTTGCCTTTCCCTTCGCAGCTATTATACTTGCTTGTGCTTCACCGTCAGCCTCAATAAGTTTACGCTCATTTTCTAAACGCTCTCTTTCTAGTACAAATTGCATTTGTTGTGCCTGTTGTTCTGCGGTTAGTTTTTGTTCTATAGCCATGGATAATGATTGAGGTAGAACAATGCGTTTCATCAATACTTGCTCAATTACAATACCTTTTTCCTCTAACGTTGCATTAATCATACTTTTAACTTCATCCTCAATAGAAGCTCTGTTTCCTGTATGCATATCTTTTGCCATAAACCTAGCACTTACATCGGCTAAGGCAGAACGAAAAACAGGTGCAATTAATTCTTGTTCGTAATTCATTCCAACATTTTCAAGCAAGTTAGTCACCTCGCTCGATTTTACTCGATACAGAATTGACATTTCCGACCCAATGGTTAACCCTTCTTTTGATGGTATATCCAAATTGATTTTAAGGTTAACAATGCGTGTGGGTATTTTAATGTAGGTTGCCACTAACGGATTGTAAATCCTAGCGGTTTGTGTAATTGGTTGGCCAATTAGTTTTCCTTGTCGACGCTTTACAGCGACTTCATCTTGGCGTACGACAACACACGAACTAAACAAAAACAGGAACAGGAATAAGTAATAGTAGACTTTCATAGTTTTTTTATTTTAAAGATAATTATAATGTCACTTTTTTATTTAGTGTTTAATTTAATATTAACAGATCCTTTCGTTTTTTATGAAGGTTTTTAACAAAATGGATGTGTTTTAAGTCGCTAAGTATGGGTTGTATATATTTGTATTTATGAACGTATCTATTGACCAAAGTTGGAAACAACATTTAAATTCTGAATTTGATAAACCTTATTTTAAGAATCTGGTGGAGTTTGTGAAAGATGAATATCTAAACCATATTTGTTACCCAAAGGGTTCGGAGATTTTTAATGCTTTTAATCATTGTTCATTTTATAACACCAAAGTAGTTATTATAGGTCAAGACCCTTATCATGGTATTGGGCAAGCCAATGGTTTATGCTTCTCTGTTAATGATGGTATTGTTCATCCGCCATCACTAAAAAATATTTTTAAAGAGATTGAAGAAGACTTAGGCCTACCTTATCCTAAAGGTGGTAATCTAATGCCTTGGGCAGACCAAGGTGTTTTATTATTAAACGCTACACTTACAGTTAGAGCGCACCAAGCAGGAAGTCACCAAAATAAGGGCTGGGAACAATTTACAGACGCTGTCATTAAACTCATAAGTGAGAAAAAACAAAATGTAGTATTCTTACTTTGGGGAGGTTTTGCTAAAAAGAAAAAGAAATTAATTGATAAGTCTTCTCATTCAATTTTAGAAACAGGACATCCATCCCCATTGAGCGCTAACAGAGGTTATTGGTTTGGTAATAAGCACTTTAGTAAAACTAACTACCTGTTGCAGCAAGCTGGCCAGTCTGTAATTGATTGGAAACTAGAGTAGGTGTAGGCTTTTTGGTGCGTATAATACGCGGCTTTTTGTATTCAACTTTCTTTGAAGTTTTGTTGCAACTGAATATTAATAATAAAAAGTTAACAGCAACTAAAAAGGATAGAATCAGAGTAATTGTTAAAATCATATTAATCTTTTTCTTGTGTTAATAGCGTCGATTTGGTTAAACAAATGTAACTAAAAATTTGAAATACTGAAAGTTATGAACAAAAAGTGAAAGATTTAACTTTATGATATTTAACAATTATTAACGCCATTGGTCGACTTTTACTAGTGTTTCAGCGATTTTTGTTTACTGTAAATAGATTGTAAAATTGTTGACTTAAAAGCTACCTTTTTAGTGAATGTTGTGTATTAAATCAGCATATTCTGCTTTTCTAGGGATAATATTTAAATCAAAGAGCTGTTCTTGTACATTGTTAATAGTCTTTTTATCTATTAATTCTTGAGACCATTCGGTTAGAGATAGCCACTCTTTTACATCATCAATTTCTTGGTCATACCGATTAGAAATTGTCTTGTCAATACTAGGTATAGATTTAAAATCTACAGTGGTTGTATTTATGATTTCTAAAATAGTTTTTAGATCGTTTTCATTGTTTTTTATAAAGTTTTCTCTTACAGCAATTACAAAACATGGCCAAGGTGTAGGGCATTCTCCTACGCGTCTAAATATACCGTCGTCTACCAAAGGTTTAGTAGTAAACTTTTCCCACATAAAATAATCAGCATCACCACTGGTTAGACCTTCTACAGCACCATCAAGATTTTTAATAACCTCAAAATTAAGATCATCTTGTAAATCCCAGTTGTTATTTTTTGCATTGATATATGCCATTAAGTGTGAACCAGAGCCATATCTACTAATGGCAGCTCTTGTTCCTTTGATATCATTAATTGTTTTAAACGCTGATTTTTTTGCAACATGAATTCCCCAAATTAAAGGTGTTTCAACGAATGTTTGCACTATGCGTGAAGGATTACCATCGATAATATCTTTTATTATTCCTTCTGTAAGAATTACAGCAATATCAATAGCTCCAGAACGGAGTCCTTTGCACATATCTCCTGTGCCGCCATAGTAATCGTGCCAACGCAGATTTATGCCTTCTGCTTTATACTCACCGTTTTTTAGGGTTAAATACCATGCTAGATTAAAATGTTCTGGTACTCCACCTATGTTTACATTCTTCATACTAATGCCACAAAAATGTGGTATATCATTAAATTATACTTTTTTGTTTTGCCATTTCAGTAGGCTTAGTGTCACAATATTTTAAATATTTACTATGCGTTCTAATGCATAAACTATTAATTTTTCAACCGTAATTTTAGGTCTTTTACTAAAATCGCCAGTTGCTCTATTGGCTATTATAGCATTTAGAGATAAGGCTTCGTGACCTAATAATTTTGATAATCCATAAATAACAGAAGTTTCCATTTCAAAATTTGTGATGCGGAAGTCTTTATAATTAAAGTTGTCTAATTTTGCATTTAAAGTGGCATCATGCAAAGCTAAACGTAATACGCGTCCCTGTGGGCCATAAAACCCTCCTGCTGTGCCAGTCATTCCTTTAAACATGATATCACTTTCAAAATATTTTTCCAAATATTTACTGTTGTTAATAATAATTGGTCTTGCTTTATTTTTGTCCCAATTTGTATGGGCAATAAAGGCATCTTCAATTTCAGGATTGCTGATGCCATCAATCTGATAAAAATGAAGCATACCGTTAATATCTAGCCCGTGCGTGCTCATCACAAAGGCATTTACAGGTATATCTGCTTGTAAAGAACCTGAAGTTCCTATTCTTATAATGTTAAGGCTTGTTAATTGTGTTTTTGGCTTGCGTGTTTTTAAATCTATGTTTACTAAAGCATCAAGCTCATTTAGCACAATATCGATGTTGTCTGGTCCTATTCCGGTTGAGATTACCGTTATTCTCCTATCTTTGTAATAGCCTGTTTGTGTCTTAAATTCTCTTTTTTGAGTGCTGAATTCAATACTGTCAAAGTGTTTGGTTATTTTCTCTACACGATCTTGGTCTCCAACAAATATAATGGTGTCCGAGATATTTTCTGGTTTTAAATTTAGATGGTAAACGCTACCATCTGGATTTAAAATTAATTCTGAGTCTTTAATCGACATGTAGTATGGTCTTAATAAGTTTATTCTGGTCAACGCTAAACTGAAATTCTAAACGTTTTACACCACCGTAGGTCATGTTGTTATTAACTTCAGTGGCAAAATTATGTTGTCTTAGCAAGGCTTCGTGGCCTTTTCGGTTGAGTTTTAAACTGTTTTCAACTTCTTCAAAAAAGATACTTAATTTATCTATTAATCGACGATGTTGTGTGTCTCCAAACCCATAATAGCCTTGATAATTAAGGCTATAACCTAATAAATGATGTCTAGATTTTATATCATTATCTCTAATTAACCTAAGTATGTTGTCTTCTAATACACTGAGTCCACTTTTTTGGTGAGGAAATCGTTTTAGGTGTGCTTTTAGGCAGCTACTCATGTATTTAAAACTAGATTCTTTTACAATGTAGGGTTTTAAAATATTGTGGTCTTTGCCACAATAGGTTCGCCAGAGCGCAATGGCAAGCTCTATGTCTTCCTTATTTAATTTTATGCGTTTATCGTAATGATCTAATAATTGAGTTTGTGTGAGTTCGCCCAATCCTTTAAGATTTTTTTCTCCTTCAACACGACCGCTACAAATAGGATAAAGCGGTTTTTTTATTTTTTTCTGATGCAAAAGATTTAAAACACCTAATAGGTTAATGTGGCAAAACAAGTCATATTCAAACCAAAGGTGTATTTCTTCATATTTCTCCGTATTATCGAGTTTAGATAACTCTTTTTGAAGTTCTCTTTCGTCAACTTCGATATTGTAGTGGTCTTTTAAAAATGTGCGCCGAAGGTTAAAGAACTCTTTTGAATCGATCTTCGGAATTGTTGGACCCTCGCACAGCATTTCTTGCCATGTTAAAATATCATCTTTAAAATCTAACTCTCTTAAGTAGCCTGTTAAAGCGCTACCATTGGTAATATGAAGAATTTTTTGGGTCATAAAAATTAACCTCCAACACGTTTTACTTTAAACCCTTTGTCCTTAAGAATGGTCATAATCTTATCTCTGTAATCTCCCTGTATGATGATTTTATCTTCCTTAAAACTACCACCAACACTAAGCTTAGTCTTTAGCTCTTTTGCTAGTTTTTTAAAATCTTCAGTAGCGCCTGTGTAACCCTCTAAAATTGTGATGGGTTTTCCTTTACGTTTTTCGTATTTGCAAATGATAGGAGCGTCCTGTAACCAAATGTCACTTTGCTCATCAGTTTGTTCTTCTGAAGGCTCAGGCTTATGATCTGGAAAAAGATTTTTTAATTGATCTTGTAAATCCATTATTTTTTAATCAGTCCAAGTTCTACTAAACGTTCGTTTAAAAACTCACCAGCAGTAATATCATCATATAATTTTGGATGTTCTTCGTCTATACAACTATCTAGAACATCTAATTTCATTTCACTGATTGGATGCATAAAGAAGGGAATAGAGTAGCGTGATGTGCCCCAAAGTTCTCTGGGTGGATTGACAACACGGTGAATAGTAGATTTTAATTTATTATTTGAATGCCTAGATAGCATATCACCAACATTGATCATAAGTTCATCTGGTTCTGCAATGGCATCTAACCATTCGCCATCATGACGCTGCACTTGCAGGCCACGCCCTTGAGCGCCCATTAAAAGTGTAATTAGGTTAATGTCACCATGAGCAGCTGCTCTTACAGCATTCTTAGGTTCTTCAGTAATTGGTGGATAATGAATTGGTCTTAAAATAGAATTTCCATTATGGATGTAATTATCGAAATAAGTTTCTTCTAATCCAAGGTGCAAAGCTAAAGCACGTAATACGTATTTCGCGGTTTTCTCAAGCATTTGATACGTTTCTTTACCAACTTTATTAAACTCTGGGAGTTCTTTTACTTCAACGTTTGCAGGATATTCTTTTTTTCGCTCTTCATCATCTTCAACATATTGGCCAAAATGCCAAAACTCTTTTAGATCACCTTCTTTTTTACCTTTTGCACTTTCTTTACCAAAAGATACATAACCTCTTTGTCCTCCTATTCCAGGTATTTCATAACTTTCTTTAACCTCTAAAGGTAAATTAAAAAAGTTCTTAACTTCGGTGTAAAGTCTATCAACTAATTCATCATCTAGGAAATGTCCTTTTAAAGCTACAAAGCCTATATCTTGATATGCTTTACCAATTTCGTCAATAAATTTTTGTTTTCTATTTGGGTCGTCCGAAAGGAAATCCTTTAAATCTACGCTAGGTATTCTATCCATTGGAATTTTATTTAAAATATTGTCAATATACAAAAGTAATTAAATAGTCGTAAAATGTGAATATCTAGTGAAGACATTTATATTGTTGACTCCCTATTATTAAAGCATTTTATTTACATTTGAACCTCTAGAATTATAATATATGCCAACAATAACAAAAAGCAATATAGACTACGATAAGCGCAATCTAAGTGATAAAGTATTACTAAAACTATATTACAACATGTTGAGACCTCGACTTATAGAGGAAAAAATGCTCATATTGCTAAGACAAGGAAAAATATCTAAATGGTTTTCTGGTATCGGACAAGAGGCAATTTCAGTAGGTGTAACTATGGCTCTAAAACCTAGCGAGTATATATTACCAATGCATAGAAATCTTGGTGTTTTTACCACCAGAGAGATTCCACTTCATCGTTTATTTTGTCAATGGCAAGGTAAGGCCAGTGGTTTTACAAAAGGAAGAGATCGCTCGTTTCATTTTGGTACGCAAGAGTACAATATTGTTGGTATGATTTCTCATTTAGGACCTCAACTTGGTGTGGCAGACGGTATTGCTTTAGCTAATCTATTAAAAAACAACGGACAAGTAACTGCTGTTTTTACAGGTGAAGGTGGAACTAGTGAAGGTGACTTTCATGAGGCATTAAATGTTGCTTCGGTATGGCAACTGCCAGTAATTTTCTGTATTGAGAATAATGGCTACGGTTTATCAACACCAACAAATGAGCAATATTTCTGTAAACACCTTGCAGATAGAGGCAAAGGATATGGTATAGAGTCTTTTATATTAGATGGCAACAATATTATTGAGACCTATTCTAAAGTTAAAAAGTTAGCAGAGAGCATAAGAAAACGACCAAGGCCAATATTAATTGAGTTTAAAACCTTTAGACGTCGAGGTCATGAAGAAGCCAGTGGTACAAAATATGTTCCGAAGGAATTAATGGAAGAGTGGGAAGCAAAAGATCCTATTGAAAACTTTAGAAGCTACTTGTTCAGTAAAAAGATCCTTTCTGCTGAAATTGATGATAAATATGTAACTGAAATTAAGGCTGAAATTGACGCTTCTCTTGAATCTGCATATGCAGAAGCTGAAATAACACCCAATGAAAGTGTTGAATTAGATGATGTGTATCAATCATTTAATTATGAGGAATTTAAACCAAATAATGAATTAAAAGAACAACGTCTAATTGATGCGATTTCTGAAGGTTTAAAACAATCTATGGAAAAGCACTCAGACTTGGTGATTATGGGACAAGACATAGCTGAGTATGGAGGTGTTTTTAAAATTACTGAAGGTTTTGTAGAACAGTTTGGTAAAGACAGAGTTAGAAATACACCTATTTGTGAATCTGCAATTGTTGAAGCGGGAATGGGTCTGTCTATCGCTGGTATGAAGGCTATCGTAGAAATGCAATTCTCTGATTTTGTAACATCTGGTTTTAATCCTATAGTTAATTACTTAGCAAAATCACATTACCGATGGAAACAGAATGCAGACGTCGTAGTGCGGATGCCTTGTGGTGCAGGTGTGGCTGCGGGTCCTTTTCACTCACAAACTAACGAAGCTTGGTTTACTAAAACACCAGGTCTTAAGGTAGTCTATCCTGCGTTTCCTTATGATGCAAAAGGCCTATTGGCAACAGCAATAAACGACCCAAATCCTGTGCTGTTCTTTGAACATAAAGCTCTTTATAGAAGCATAAGACAAGATGTACCAACAAATTATTACACGTTGCCTTTTGGTGAAGCAGTATTGTTAAAAGAAGGTGACGATGTTTCAATTATAACTTATGGCGCAGGTGTACATTGGGCTTTAGAAACTTTAGAAAACAATACTGATATATCTGCAGATTTAATTGATTTGAGGACACTACAGCCTTTAGATAATGTTTCTATTATTAATTCGGTAAAAAAGACTGGTAAAGCTATTATCTTACAAGAAGATAGTATGTTTGGGGGCATAGCAAGTGATATTTCTGCACTAATAATGGAAGCGTGTTTTAAATATTTGGATGCACCCGTTAAACGTGTCGCAAGCTTGGAAACACCTATTCCATTTGCACCGCAACTAGAACAACAATATTTAGCCAAAGGAAAGTTTGAAAAGGCTTTAATTCAGCTTTTAGAATACTAAATTATTGTAAAACATATGATTAACTTAAAAATTGTCAGTATTTCTGAAAGTTTTTTCAGTTAATTTTTATTGGCACTTGCTTTTCTGCTTATTAAAAACTGTAATGTCTAATTTAGATTTTAAAACGAAAAGTATGAAGTAGAAATGGCGGTGCCTGTTTTAAAAAGAATTGGATTTTGACGTTTGTTTAGACAATCTAATGCTATCCACTACCAGAGAATTAAGTAATGAAAATAGAAAGCTCTACCCAAAATTTTCCGAGACGTGAGTTTGGTTACGCTTCATTGACTTTACCTGAAACGGTAGGAACTGAAAAAATAAAGGCAATGTATAAAGATGATATTCTTAAAACTGTTGTTGCCAAAACACGAAAATGTAAAAACCCTTTAAAACAGATAAAGATTTCTTAACATTCTAAGTATCTTTAAAACAAAGCCGACTAACAAATGCTGGCTTTTTTTTTGATAATTTTTAAACAATAGCTATTAATTCCTTTAAAACTTTAATATTTATTGTTTTGTATTGTTTCATCGATAAAATATGTTTTTTGTCGATTGTTAAAAAATAGTTAATTGATTTTATTGATTTAGTCATTGTATCATTTATTTTTAACAATTCTTAATAATAAAAATAGAGTTATGAGACTAAAATTACTTTTTGTGTTAGCGCTTTTTATGTCTTTCACATTTGCCCAACAAATCCCTAATGATATTAAACCTCCTAGTTGGTTTAAGAATAATTTAAAAACGGTTAAGCCTTATAAATTACCATCTTTTAATCTTAAGAAACTACAGGATGAAGACAAAATCAATGATAAAGATAAATCTAAGCCTTGGCGCTTTGGTCACGATATTTATGTAGATCATAATTTTAATGCTGTTGGTGAGTGGACAACTTTAGAGAACGGTGATCGTATTTGGAGAATGGCATATAAATCTGAAGGCGCATATACATTAAACTTTATGTTTGATGAATTTTGGATACCAGAGGGTGCAACACTTTATGTATACAATGACCAAAAAGATGATCTATTAAGACCATTTACGCACCACAACAACAATCCCGACGATGTATTGGGCACATGGATGGTTAATGGCGATCAGGCTTGGATAGAATATTACGAACCTGCAAATGTAGTTGGTCAGGCGAGACTTACTGTAGGTTCTGTAATACATGGTTACCGTACCGCAGAGACCTATCAAAAAGGACTTGGCGATTCGGGCGATTGCAATCAAGACGTAGATTGCGATATTACACCACCTTCAGATCCTTTTCAACTTAATACAAGGAAAGAGGAGGTAAAACGTGCTTCAGCCATGATTACAGTTGGAGGTGGAACTGGGATTTGCTCTGGTACTTTAATAAATAACACCAACAACGATGGTACTCCATATTTTATAACTGCCAATCATTGCGGCTTTAATCCAGGTTGGGCGTTCCGATTTAATTGGAGAAGTCCTAATCCCTCATGTAGTACTACAGCTAATAGTCCAAATGGTTCTTTCGACCAGACGGTTAGTGGTGCCATTTTAAGAGCAAATAGCTCTCAGTCTGACATGGCTTTGGTTGAAATTACAGATGCTAGTTTTTTTAACAACAATCCAGATGTGGTTTGGTCTGGATGGAACAGATCAACAACCTATAATCCTACCGTAAATTTTGGTATTCACCATCCAAGTGGTGATATTCAGAAAACCTGTAGAGAAGATGATGGAGCCTACAGACAAGTTGTTAATTTTGGTGGTAATCCAAATACACAAATGTGGTTTATAGATCAGTGGGAATTAGGAGTAACAGAACCAGGCTCGTCTGGCTCAGGACTTTTTAATGAAGTAGGGCATTTAATTGGTGTACTTTCTGGTGGTTCAGCAGCTTGTACTGGAACGTCCAATAATGGTGGAGTTGATTTTTATGGGCGTTTTGATGTGGCATGGAGCTTTGGTAGCACTGCGTCCTCAAGATTGAGCGATTGGCTAGATCCAGGAAATACTGGTGTACAGACCTTAGATATTTTTCCTGCGATTCAAATATTTGATAACGATGCATCTGTAAACGGTGGGCCAGGCTTAGAAGCTGAACTATGTGGTGCTGATTTTACTCCTCAAATAACTGTTGTAAACAGAGGAAACCTACCATTGACCTCAGCAATTATTACATATAGTTTTGATGCTGGAGCAGATACAGTTGTAAACTGGACAGGCTCTTTATTAACTGGTGAAGAGGCTGTAGTAGCAACACCAACTTATGGAAATTTATCAGTTGGAAACCATATTTTAAATATATCTGTGTCTAATCCAAATGGTGTGGCAGACGAGAATATGGCAAACGACAACTTTACTCACAGTTTTGATGTTTCTCCAGAATACTCAACCAACACAGTGATTTTTAATTTAACTACTGATGATTGGGCAGGTGAAACCTCTTGGGAATTGTTGGACAGCAACGGAACTATTGTAGCAGATGGTCCTAACACTCCTTATGTAGATTTTACTACGTATCAAGAGACGATAACCATCCCTACGTTTGACGAATGTTATGTGTTTACAATATTTGATTCTTATGGAGATGGTATTTGTTGTAGTTTTGGTAATGGTACCTATAATTTACAAGATGAGAACGGAAATATTATCATTACTGGTGGTGATTTTGGAAGCAGTGAGTCAGTACAATTTAATGCGCTAAACCCACTAAGTATTGATGAATATGGTTTAGAAAACAATATTTCGTTTTATCCCAACCCTGTTAATGATAACTTAAATATTACGGTAAAACAGACAACTGAAAACTTAAAATATGAAGTTTTCAATATGATGGGACAGGTAGTATCTAAAGGAGATTTAGCGCCTAATAATACTAGTGTTATAGATATGACAAGCTATCAATCTGGTGTTTATTTTGTAAAGTTGTCTACAGCAACTAGTGCATTTACTAAAAAGATAATGAAAAACTAGAGTTAATCTTTAAGCATAAAAAAGTCAGTTTCAAAAATGAAACTGACTTTTTTTTTTTGGAAAGTTTGATTGATTGTTTTTTACATCTTAATGTTCTCTAAGTCATCATCTAAACTGTGAGATGTATTAACAATTCTTGATAAGGCTTTCATAATTGATTTTATTTAATGATTGATGAATTACGTTATTATCTATAACGTCTTTTATTATTCCAAGTGTAACTTCTTGTTTCTGTTGTTGTACTTGTTAATTGATTGTTGTTTAATGTTCTCATGATTTATTGTTTTTTAATTGATTACACTAAATAGACGACTATAAAATAGTTTTGTTACAGTACTTTGCATAACATGGTAGCGGTTTAACATATTTTAACGTTTTATTATCTTTAGTGTATGAAAGTGAGCGTTTTATTATTGATATTATTTCTCAGTTTGCATAATTGCAAAACCCATAAAAAAGAGGATTGTTTTTCAAAATCCTTTGTTGTAACTGCTACTGCATACAATTCATTAGCATACCAAACAAATTCAAACCCTAGCATTACTGCTTTTGGTGATAGTCTTAAACCCAGTTTAAGATATATAGCCGTATCTAGAGATTTATTAGATTCTGGTCTGGTACATAACACTAAAGTAAAAATCGAAGGCTTTGATAGTCTCTTTACTGTTAAAGATAAAATGAATAGACGTTGGCGAAAACGTATAGATATTTACATGGGAAACGATGTGCGAAAAGCTAAAAAATGGGGCAAAAAAAAGGTAAACATTGCGTATTGCATCAAAGGCAATGACACATTGCTTTAATTTCGTTTCACCATAACTTCAGAAACTATAAAAGGATATGCTTTTTTTACAGCTTTAAATTCCTCATCAGTAATTTCACTAGGTGTTTTATTGAATTTATGTTTTATATATTGAGCTCTTAAGTCGTAATACGCTTTTGTAATTTCATCTTGTACAGAAATGAACAATTGATATTTTGTTAATGCATCATGACTCAACGAAATAACCGCTTTTTTAGGATGATCTGATGAAATTGACCGTTTTTCGCCAGCACAATAATCACAATCAGCCCCTCCATTATTATCAACAAATGCTTTTACAATGGTTTTTACATCTTTAAGCTGTACCACTTGGTCTTCAATAAAAATTTCTTGTTTCCCGTTAAGGCTAATACGTAGAATATTACGTTCATTAATATTATCCTTACAGTCTTTAATATTAGGGCAATCGCTTGGTAGTTGTCTTAAAATGCCTTTATCAGCAGAAATGGTCGTCGTTAACAAAAAGAAAATGAGTAACAAAAAAGCAATGTCTGCCATAGATCCTGCGTTGACCGTCGCAGAATGTCTTCGAAATGATTTCATAATGTAAATATTTAAAATGTTATTCTTTATTAATACACAATAACAGTACCAATATTGTTAAAGGTTATTAACAATTCATTCCAAAAACACCAACAATATGTTATTTTTGCGAAAATTAACGCTGGAGCAAATAACTTTATGTCTACAGACACCATTAAGGATAAAACATCAGAAAAACGACTTTACGATTATCAAATAAAAGATTTGTATCGCATTTTTGATGTTATGGCAGAAGAAGCAGATAATTTTAATTTGCTCTACCAATTACCTACAGGTGGTGGCAAAACTGTTATCTTTTCTGAGATTGTAAGACGATATATAGAAAAACACAACAAAAAAGTCGTGATTCTTACACATCGCATAGAGCTATGTAAGCAAACATCTAATGTACTTTCTGGGTTTAACGTTAAGAACAAGGTTATTAATAGTAAGGTTAAAACTTTACCAGATCAGGACGAATACCAGTGTTTTGTTGCTATGGTAGAGACCTTAAACAATCGGCTATCCGACAATGATTTTAAGCTAAAAAACGTTGGATTGGTTATCATTGATGAGGCGCATTACAACTCGTTTAGAAAGTTATTTAAATTTTTTGAGCACTGTTTTATTCTAGGAGTTACTGCCACGCCTCTAAGCAGCAATATAAAGCTACCAATGAAGGATAACTATGATAGACTTATTGTGGGAGATGATATTGCTACTTTAATAAGTAATGGATTTTTAGCTAGTGCAGAGGTATACCATTACGATGTTGGTTTAACATCATTAAAAATAGGCATTAATGGAGATTACACTGTTAAATCTTCAGAGGCTTTGTACACCAACTCTTTAATGCAAACTAAACTACTTTCTGCATACGAAGAATTAGCAAAAGGCAAGAAGACCTTAATTTTTAATAACGGGATTTACACCTCTAAAGAAGTCTATTACACTTTTAAAAAAGCTGGTTACAACGTACAACATTTAGATAATACCGCAAGTAAACAAGAACGAAAAGATATTTTAAAATGGTTTAAAAATACACCAGATGCGGTTTTAACATCTGTAAGTATTTTAACAACCGGTTTTGATGAACCCTCTGTAGAGTCTATAATTCTTAACAGAGCGACACGCTCGTTAACCTTATATTTTCAGATGATTGGCCGTGGCAGCCGTATTTACAAAGACAGAAAAACATTTCAAGTTATAGATTTAGGAAATAATGTTTCGCGCTTTGGGCCTTGGAGTCAACCTGTAGACTGGCAACACATTTTTAGATATCCAGATCTATATTTAGAGAATATCATTGATGACGAAGCTTTAGAACGTGATTTTGTCTACGTAATGCCAGACACATTAAAGGAGAAATTTAAAAACTCTAATAATTTAAATTTTGATGTTAGAGCCGAGTATAAAGATGTTATCAGTTTAGGTAAAAAATCTTTTACAGTTATAGAACGCTCTATAGAACAGCATTCTAAAATTTGTATTGAGAATAGCAGTGATGTTTATGATGCTAGAGACTTGGTTAAATTATTGCAAGACGAAATCGCATACCGCATAAAGCAATACTGTTACTGCATAATGAATAGTACTGATAATTATAAAGATTGGCTGTTTGAAGAGTACAACCGTAAATTGCGTATTAGCTTTAACGGTAAGTTTTAACTTTTTTTTGTAAGGAAATACATTTTTATACGTTTATTTTGGAGTAGGTACGGTTTTTGAACTATAAGGTTATAACTTAATTATTCATCTTTATTTTAGTGCGAATTACTAAATACATATTACTCTTGCTTTGTCTGCTTTTTGGCACATCGATTTATGCGCAAGTACCAGATAAAGAAAATAAAACTATTCGCATTCCTGCAGAACCATCCGAAACCAAAAAAGATTCGCTCCCTACCAAAATAAAAGTGGAACCAAAGCTCGATAAAAAAGATGATAAAACGAGCGGTAAAGAAGATGAAAAGAAGAAGTTTATTATAAAAAAATCTGACAAACCTTTTTCTATGATTGAAGAAGATGGATTAAAAAGTCCGTCTGAGATTTTTGAAAAACGTTGGAGTAAAGATTTAGAAAAAGGTGGTGTTATTAAAACAATGTCAGACCAGTTTTTAGGTGAGCATCGTGTAGACACTAAATTTGTAAATATTGTTTGTAGAGATCACCAATTTCCAGATGGAGACCGAGTAAGTATTTCTATTAATGGTGCCGTTATTAAGCAAAATTTAGTACTAACTAGTAGCTACAGAAGAGTAGAGGTAGATTTAATACAAGGTAAGAATACAATTGAAATAACAGCATTGAATCAAGGTGAGTCTGGTCCTAATACAGCTGAGTTTATTGTATACGACGATCAAGGCAAGCAAATCTCTTCTAAAGAATGGAATTTACTTACAGGTGTAAAAGCTATTATTGTTTTTAATAACGAAAAAACAGTAATTAAAGAAAAGACTGAAGAAGAAAAAGCTTTAGAAAAGAAAGAAACAGCTTCTAATAATTAATCCTTTCTATGGCACCAGGTTTAAGCATTCCTAGTTTATAATCGCCAATGCGAACTCTTACTAAGCGTAAAGTAGGAAAACCTATTTTTGCTGTCATTTTACGTACTTGTCTAAATTTTCCTTCTGTTAAAACTATTTTTAGCCAAGATGTTGGCCCATGCTTACTATCTCTAACAAAGCGCTTAGTTATGTGAGAAGTGTCTGTTAATAGTGTTGCATGGCAAGGTTTTGTTAGGTAGGGCTTACCACTAACAGAAATTTCTACACCTTTTTCTAATACTTTGATGTCATTTATTGTTAGTATACCATCAACCATAACATGGTACTCTTTTTCAATACCGAAACTAGTAATATAGTTGCTAAATTTTCCATCAGTTGTGAGTAGCAATAAGCCTTCAGACTTTTCATCTAATCTGCCAACAGCCATAATATTTTCAGGAAAATCAAATAATTCAGACAACAGCTTCTTATTCTTTCTTTTGTTTTGATTATTTACAAACTGACTAAGGTAACCGTAAGGTTTATAAATTTTAAAATAACTATTGCCTTTTATTACCACCATGTTACAAAACATTTTATGAGTTGATTATCGTTGTCCTTTAACCAACAAAGTGGCGATTGTTGTTTAGATATTAATATCCGTAAGATATTTTTGGCGTTGTTAAAACTCAGCCATTCAACATTCAATTTGGGTTCTACCAGCCAATCTAATTTATTCGGAATATAAAAGTGGTTATTCTTTAATATTTCAACATTATTAAAGTGTAAATAAAACCCAGCAATACACTTTTTATTTAATAGGTTAAAATCTATCTTCTTTTTGTTTAATGGTACAAATAATTGTGCTTTAAAGTTTACATACTGTTCAAAATTTTGATTCTCAAAACCCAGTTCTTTCAGTGCTAATTTAGTTTCTGTCTTATACAGTAATGGGAGTTGTTTCTGAATTAGTTTTTTAAGTTTTAGCGACAAACTATCAGTTCTGTTTGGCCCAATCCAATAATCTAAAGGGTTTAAGTATTCATTTGTATAATCATACAAATAAAATTTATAAGCAATCTCTAAGTGAATAGGAACCTCATTATTGAGCAATAAAAAATCAATCTCACCAATAGTTTGCTTATTGGTTATAATTTGAAGATTTTCAGCAATAAATTCTATTCCTTCAATTTGTTGTAATTGAAAAGCCGTAAAGCTCTCAACCCATTTGCCTAAGCGCATTTTTTTTTGATTACTTTTAACATTGTAATTGCGTTGCGTAGGTGCGATATTAAATTGAACGAGAGTATCTATAGCATCAGAATTCCATAATAGAGGAGTGTTTTGAAAACCAATAAACCTATCTGTAAAATCAAAATACGTTTTCAATATTTAATTCATTTAATAAATTTTATGCATACCAAAACTATTGAAAATAAGTATTATAAACGATAATAACTTTGACTTGTTCCTTTAGTACAAGGACAATTACTTGCGCTTTGTAAAAGATTAAGACCAATGGTTATAACGTGTGTACCAGAATTAAAACCAGATAGATCATTGAAGGTTAATTGGTAAGAATACGCAAAATAAAGTTTATTATGAAGTATGCCAGCCATAGGTCCTAGGTTTAATGGATCTAAAAACTGGTCATTTAAAAAACGGTAGGATGCACCAATCCAATAATAATCACCATCTCTATTAAATTTTCTGTACTTAAAGTTAATATCTGTTGCGGAACGATTATCACTATCAAAAAACTGAAAGAAAACAGAGGGTTCAAACTCAACATATTTATTGTGCTTTGGTGTAAAAACGTACCCAGAATACATCTGATAATTTAATAATAAGCGCGGCTCTATTCCTCCTGTAAATTCATCAATATCTTTAGATACGAGGTTATTGGCATTAAAACTAAAGTAAAATTTGTCCCATCGATAAAGTAAACCAGCATCAAAGTTATTGTTATTTATGGCTCTATCTCCATTTATTGCAGGATCTAAAATTGGGATTTCATACGTGGTATTAAAGTTTTCAATATCAATTCTAAAATTATTGATGTTATACGAGAGACCAAGCGATAAGTATTGCTTAGATTTCCAATCTAAAATTAAGTGATGTGCAAAAGATAACTTAAGCCCTTTTTGACGCGTATTACCATTTTTATCATTATAAGCCGAAACTCCAATTCCTGAACGATTAGAAATTCTAAAATCGGCATAAATAGATTGATTATCTGGAGCATCTTTAATACCAACCCATTGCGTCAATCCGTTAGCTCGTATCTTTAAATTATCACCAATACCAGCATAGGTTGGCGAAATTACAAAATCATTATCTGCTAAATATTGCGTCCAAACTGGTAAATTGAGTTCTTGGCTAAAGCTTTGAGCTACCGTTAGGAATAGTATGTATATTAAAATTCTTTTCATCTTAGTAGGTTTAGTTCATTAGAATAAGGGATTACCTGTATAGCGTAAAGTGGCCGACAAATTCTTTATTCACATTCGGGTCGTTAGTCTGTACAACAAACCAATAGTCACCAGTAGGTAATTCGTGACCATTGTATCTGCCATCCCAAACTTCACCAACTCTGTAGGTAGCTATTTTACGACCATAACGATCAAAAATATCGAAGGTTAGGTTAGGGTAGTTGTCTACACAACCTGGCGCCCAAGTATCATATTCTCCATCTCCATTTGGTGTAAACCAGTTTGGTATACATGGCCCAACAAATTCTAGTTCAATTTCAGCTTCAGCAGTACAGCCAGCACTATCGGTAACTGTTACGACATATACACCAGTTTCTGTTATAGCATAAACATTTGTACTTCCATAATTCTCATCATTCAAAGTAAAGGTGTAGTCTCCTGTGCCACCAGTAGCAGTTGCGATGATTTCATTAAGTTCACCTTCAGCTAAGGTTAAAGCAACAGGCTCATAACCTTCAATATCAAATAGTTCTGTTCTTTGTATACATCCATTAGTATGTCTTACGTCTATGTAATGTCCTGTGCCTACAGGTACATTTTCAAAAACATTGTTCAATTGATAGTCACCACCATCCAAAGAATAATCAAACTCTGATAATTCTTCATCAGACACGTCAAGTATTACGGTTACCATATTACTTTGTGCATTATTCTCGCAGGTATATTCTAAAGTAATTTCAGGATTAAAGACAATAGGCTCAGGGAAAGTGATGTTCCATTCAGATTCACAACCTTGAGCATCACGTACATAAACGATGTGGTCACCACCTTCAAGATTAGTAAAGTCGAATACGGTTTGTGTTGCATTTCCTGTGGTATAAGGACCTTCATAACTATCAAGACTTACACTGTATGGTAAATTACCACCATCAATTTCAATACTGAACTCGCCATCTGTATCGCCATCACATAACACAGGGAAAAAGGCGTCTGGTAATATGGTAATAACTACTGGTTCTGGATCTATAATGGTGAAGTCAAACGTTAAATAACAACCTAATTGATCTTGAACAATTAAGGTATACTCACCAGCAGAAAGATTTTCAAACGAATTCGTTTCAAAAAACTGATTTAATTGTGGTGAAATGGCATATTGAATAGTTCCTGTTCCACCAGTAGCAGAAACGATTACAGAGCCATTATTGTTTCCTGCACACGTAATATTGTTAACTTCTATAGTTGCGTCTAATGCCGTTGTAGGCTCAGTAATTGATATTGGAGCAGATGTTACTTCACAATCTCCACTTTCTACCATCACCACATAATCACCAGCTATAAGTTCTGTAAAATATCCAGGTGTATTTTGAGTCGCATTTATAGTTGCACCAGATGTATCTTGAAGCGTATAACTATAATCTCCTAATCCACCTTGAGCTGTGGCTAAAATTGATCCAGTATTGTCACCAGCACAATTAATAGTTGGATTAGAAGATTCTAGATTTATTACTAACTCAGGTAATGGATCAACGGTAATATCATTAGATACGTTAGAAACACAACCGTTGGCATCTCTCACGTAGTAGTTATACGTACCTTCTGGAACTGAGAACGTTGTAGAAGACGCAAAACTTCCTATAACTGTTGTAAAATCAACAGTACTACTATACTCGTATGGTCCTGTTCCACCTGAAGCACTAAGTGTTAATGTAGATTCGGTTAAACAGGTTTGTGTTGTTGTTCTTACTAAACTAACATCGAGTGGAGTAGGGTTTTCTATTTCAATTTCAAGGGACGTCATTTCACATTCAAAACCATCAGTAATGGTTACAGTGTAAGTTCCTGCGCCTAAATCGTTAAACACGTTAGACATTTGTGGGCCAGAAGAGCTTACAACAGGTGAAATAGTATTTAAAGTATATACATAGTTGCTACCTTGCCCACCAGAAACCATATCTACAGTTATACTTGCATTCTGATCACCAAAGCAATCTAAAACAGTCGTGCTTGGTGTAAACGTCGCTGTGATTGGATCTGGTAAACTTAGTGTTATCGTTTCTGAAGCAATACAACCTTCAGCATCTCTAACATTTACTGTATATGTTCCTGCTGATAAATTTTCGAATACATTATTTGAAGAAAAAGTAACAGTAGCATCACCTGTTAATTCATATTCATAATTGCCCCAACCACCATCTGCGATAGCTGTAATTGTACCCTCACTATCTGTACAGGTTACGTTTGAAGATTCAACCAGACTTAAAGTTAAAGCCTCTTGTGGAGAGGTTATAACTACACTAGCTGAATTAGAACAATAAGGAAAATCTGTTTGAGTGATTACAACATCAAAACTACCAGCTTCCATACCTGTTACCGTCAATGGGTTTGTAGCTGTGTTAGCATTTACAATACCTGTAACAGATGTACCAACACTATCAAATATTTCATAGGTATAAGCACCAGTAAAGTTTGTGATATTAATATCGAAGGCACCTGTATTATCACCAAAACATGTTACACTATCTGATGTTAATGTAAACTGTGGTAAAGTTGGCTCACTTACTGAAATTGTAGTTTCAGAAGTACAAGACAATACCGTATCCGTAATTGTAATTGTATAAATACCTGAAGGTACACCAATAAAGGTGTTACCAGATAAACTTACTGAAGCAGGACTAGGAGAAATACTATAAGCATAAGTACCAGAACCACCAGATCCTGTTACTGTAATTTCACCATCATCATTATTACAAGACGGCAATGTAGTAACATCTGCAACAACATCGATTGGTTCAGCAACATCAATAGTTACCAAATCAGAACAACCATTAGCATCTTGAATTTCTATAGTATGTGTACCTGCAAATACATTAGAGATTGTGAAAGGTGCAGACTGTGTTTGAAAAGCACCTCCATCTATACTAAAACTATATGGTGCAGTACTTGGTGTATCTAAATTGACTACGATTTCGTAATTACCATCTTGCAGCTCACAAGCGTTAGTTGCTGAAGCCGATATTTGAGGGGAATCATCCATATCTACAATGGTTGCAGGACTTGTTACAATACAGCCATAAGCATCTAAAACATGAATGTAATAGGTACCAGCATCAACATTAAACACACTTGAAGCATCCCAATCAGCATCAGTAGCTAGTGGAGCAGTAGCAGTAGTAGTGATTTGATATTGATATGGTGACGTTCCATTTTGCCCTATGGCACTAATAACACCAGAGTTTGGATTACAATTAGCATTTTGATCTACCGAAACAGTTAAATCTAAAGCCACTGGAGATTCAAGAATTTCGAATATTTGTGAAGCCGTTTCACAACCATTAAAAGAGCCTGAACCATTTTCTGTAAAGACTAAGTAATATTGACCAGGTGATAATGTTCCTGGGTTTGGAGTTGTAACCGTTTCAGGAG